>JBDNHX010000288.1:0-28300 GCA_041688565.1 Planctomycetaceae bacterium | reverse complement strand
TGTCCGTTCGTCACCCTTGGCGAAAGGACCGATTTGTGCAAAATTCCGAATCTTAAGGAGTTGTGGCGGGCGACTGCTTGGCCCACGAACTATTCGGATACTTACTTGTCAGCCGAGCCATGGCTTCATCGGCTCGGTCCTGATGTCCGGCCGGCGCCCACAACGCGGCCAGGCGGAACAGGGCTTCCGCGTGGGGCGCAGGTTCGGACGGATACAGGACATCCACGTGCAGATAGGACCAAAGAGCGTCCTTGGGAAGGTTCTTGCCTCTCATGCAATCACCCTTCAGCACCCAGGCCCGTGCAAGCGTTTGGGTTTCTGATTCGGAAGCCTTGCTGATCACGTCATTGAGCGTTGCAATGGCTTCATCGGTCTGGCCTTGTTTCTGCTGACACTGAGCCTTTCCGAGCAAGCCGTCAAACATGGCGGCTGTGGCGCCCGCATCTCCGGCACTTTGCTGCACGACCTGTTCGAACGCTGCCAGGGCTCCTGGAGCGTCATCTGCCGCAAGCAGCAAACGTCCGAGCTGGACCCCGGCCTGCAGCTGAAATCCTTTGACCGGCGCGGCCTGCAATTCTGCCAGCAGCGTTTTTGCGGCGGCCGCATTGGTTGGATCCAGTGCCAGTAGCTGGGATTCCAGCAGTGTGGCTTCGAGATAGCGGAAGTTGGTTTTGTTTTCTGTGCGGAACGTATTGATCGCCTTCTTTGCTTCTTCCGCCACGGCAGGATTTGCCAGTGCTGCTTTGACCATGGTGCGGGCGATTAGGAATTTGACGTCAACAACCAGTCGCTTGTCGTCGCCACCGTATTCCGTCTGGACCTGCTTGTACTTTTCCAAAGCCGCGTCCAGAGATCCGCTGCGTTCGTTGGACTGACCCTGAGTTAATGCAGGCGGTTCCATATCGAATCGAACGCTGAAGATATCACTGACGGGGATCTCCTGAGTCTGCCCGTTCGCCAGTTTGACGGTCAATGAGGATGTCGTCATTGCCGTCAGCTCACCTCGAAAGGACGTGCGATCGCTGCGGCGAGTCACCTGGTCCACGGCCTGCAGCGGCGTTGACGAAATAGCGAATACAATCGCGGCGATCAGCGAAGCCCTCAATAGAGATGTTCGACGGACAATGTTCAATACTTCTGTGAGCATGATAAAGATTCCCGAAGGAGCTTTGATTAATCTTCTGTGACAGTAACTCGAAGCCGACTCAACACAGAGCCACCTCAATCTGAAGTAACGCGGCTCATCAAACAGACCGGCCGTCTATTCTTAAGGCTCCGGCAATAGCGTCTCTTTTCGCGGCACCGGCGTTTCTCCGGCTGGGGGAGCCGGCCCACGTTCTCCGGACGTTCCGTCGACGGCCGGTTTGGGAGACGGAGGACGAGGCATTGCGGATCGCGGCTCCGTCGATTTTGCGGTTGGCAACTCATCCTGCTCCGCCGCGGGTTTCGCAGGAGCGGCAGGTTTCGGGGCAGCCGGTCGAACGCTTTCAGGACGAACGCTTTCGGGTCGTGGAGCCGCCGGCCCGGCAGGATTCGCTTCGTCGGCTGGGGCCACCGGTCTCGGACGTGGTCGAGGAGGCGATTCAGAAGGCCTACCGGTTCCTTCTGCAGCCGCCCCATCCGCCGGAGGTACCGGGCGTGGACGTGGCTTTGGCGCTCCTTCCACTGGGCCTGGCGGTGCAGCGCTGCCTTCTGCGGGCGGCGCAACAGGCCGAGGTCTCGGTTTAGGAACCGCTTCCGAAGAGGGTGCTGCGGCTGGCTTTGATCCGTCGGCAGGAGCCACAGGTCGCGCACGCGGCTTCGGCACCGCGTCGGCCGATGTTCCGGCGCCTGACTTGTCGGTTGCACCAGATCCAGCAGGCGGTGAGCCCGGAGCTGGCGCAGCGGGGCGTACTCTGGGAGGTGCTGGTGGCTGAACCGGTGCAGGCGCCGATGCTCCCGCCGCCGGAGAAGAAGACGGCCCCCCAGATGGCGATGGAACAGGAGTCGCAGTCGCTGCAGACTTCGCCACCGGAGTTGGCGGAGCCGATGCTGCCGGAGCTTTGCTCGGAGGTGCAGATGCTGGTGCTGCAGCCGGTGCGGGGCGTCGCACGGGCGGAACTTCGCCGGGAGCTGCGAGCGTTTTTGCTCGCGGTTCCGTGGCGGGAGCTGGTTTCGTCGCAGACTCGGACGTTGTCGCCGGAGCCGTCGATTTTACCGCTGACCTCGACGCCGGAGCCGCTTTTCGTCCACCGCCTGCCGCGGCGAGTTCGCGGAAGTCCGGGATGGCCGGCGTCTCAAAACTGAGTCCTTCTGGAATGGCTGATGCAGATGAGCCATCCGGCACAGCCATGGCCGAAAATTTCGGAGCGGTTGCAGATCCGGGAATTCGCACCTTGTGGCGTGGTTTGCGGAGGAATACGTAGAAGCCGCCGGCAAGTCCGGCACAGAGGCTAAGGCCCAGCACTGGCAACAACCAGCCAGCGCCTTCGGGTTCGGCATTAACCACCGGCTGAGCGGCCTGTTCGGCCGGAGTCTTTTCACGATTTGCGGCAGGAGCGTCCGGAGTGGGTTCTGCGGGCTCGGCTGCGGCGAGATTGCGTTCCAGCGGAGTTGGTGCCTGACCAAGGTCGGCCTGAAGATCCTGATACAGTCGATCAAAGCGAGCAAAGGCGACGTCGTCGAGATCTCGCACGGCCTGAACAAAGCTGGTGACTTCCGCCATGGCCGCTTTCCGCTGCTTGTCGGCATCTGCAGCCGACACACTTGCAAATCGTCGGCGGCAGTTGCTGAGTTCGAATCGAGAATCGACGAAGCGATTTCGAATTTCGCCCTGTGGATCTTTCGCTGAAATCTGCTGCAGTCGGCGAGAAAGCTGAGACCATCCCCAGATTACCGTCGCCTTTCCCGTCGCATCTTTTTTCCCCTGAATCGCATCGGTGAATTTGGAAGGGTCGTTTTCCGCACCCCAGTCCGTCAGGATGTGGGCCGCTTCAAACTGAGCATCCAGAGTCATCGGATTTTGCGTCAGAATTTCCTCCACGATTTTCAGCGCTTCATCAAACTGCTTTTGCTGCCGACGACAGCGCGCAAGTCGCAGTTGGACGGCGTTCTTGCTGTCCGGCGTGGCAAGTCCCCCTGACAGGATTTCAGAATACGCGTCGCCCGCTTTTGCATAATAGGTCGCCGCGCTGATTGGGTCACCGGCAACGCCCTGCCCAAGCCCGTAATAGGTTTCACCAATCCACAGCAGAGAGTTGTAGTCGCTCTTGTTGCGCGAGTCGTAGACCTTCTGCAGGAACTTTTCGAACGAATCACGAACTTGCGCCAGCCTTTCATTTTCGCCCGACATCTTCAGCCGTTTCAGTTCTTCCTGCAGTTCAATTCCTAACTGGGTGTAGGCGGCCAGAATATCTTCACCGCCGACTCGCTCAAGCTTTGTCATTGTCTGCAGGGCCTGATCGATCTGCTGAGTCCCCACGTAGGCTCGCAGCAGCAGACGATAGGTGAGGCCGGCAAAAGACTTGCTCTGAATACCATCTTCGGGTCGAATCGTACCGTCAGGAACTTCAATCGCAGCCACAACCGAATTTTCTGCACCCTTTGTAAGGCGATCAATGGTCGCCGGGAATTCACCGTCCAGATTCAGAATGCTGGCCAGTGAGACCTCTGCCGCAGCCAGTTCCTCGGTCGGCTTTGCGGCCTCACCCAATTTCTGACGGGTGAGCTGAATGCCCTGAGTCAATAAATTGCGAGCCTCTGTTTTCCATGCCTGCATGTCCTGCGGTGGGACCTGTTCGCCTTCGGGATCAACGGCAGCCAGCGCTGACTGTTGAGTCCATGCGGTCCAATAAGATTGTCCGGCATTGATCCGGGCTGAAGCGTATTGCGGATCCGCTTCTGGAACCTGCAGATACCATTTGGCTCCCTCCAGCGGCTGATTCATGGTGCGGTAAACACTGCCCAGTCGCATGCGAGCTTCTCCGCCACGGCTGGACTGTGGATACAGTTTCAGAATTTTTTCGCACACATCCCGCAGGGCTCGCGTTTCGAAATCACGATCTTTGACGGGAGATTCGTTCCACGCCGCCACGGCCGCAGCCATTGCAATTTCGGTTGCGTTCAACGCCGTGTCAGGATCAGCCTTCGCATCGTATTCCAGACAGAAGGTGGAGAGAATCATGGCATCAAGCGCTTTGCCCTGCCGAAGCAGCACAAAGCTGAGCAGGTAACGCACCTGCGCGACAGCCTTCGGATCGCTGTCAGTGTCCTTTAGATCCAGAGCCAGTTGAAGCAGTCGGCCGACCTCGTTCAGATGGTTGCTCAACGCGGTTTGCTTCAGAGTCCGTTCGTTCTGGTCGGCCGCTCGTGAAATGTCATCGCTGAGCTGCTGAATCTGAGCAATCATTCCGCGAGCCCGTTCGAAGGCTGTGGCGAAATCCCGAGGCTCACGGTCCTTATCGCCCAATGACAGCTTCAGACGGCGACTCATGGCGGACGCCGGATCCTTGTATGCACCGGGATACTTGCCCACCTGCTGCGCGTCGTTCATCGCGGCCCGCAGAATATTTTCCTTGTCGCTTTCGGAAAGCTCGCGGTTGCCGCCGAGCTTTTCTTCGGCAATCGCCTTTTCCCAAAGAATACCGAGACCTGACTGCGTTGTTGACAGCTGCCGATTGGCCTGGAGCCAGGCAGCGGCTTCCTGAATCACAAGCTGGTGATCGTTTTTTTGCGGGTCATTCAGGCAGATCAGTCGATAGTGCTGAGCAATTCCCTTCAGAACCTCCACGGCCGGGTTTTCAGACTTGTGGGACAGCATTTCATTGTAAATGCCCAGTGCGCGACCGAGGTCGTCCTGCTCCTGAAAACACTTGCCCATCATCAGGCGGGCATGAAGCCCGATCTGATTGGTACGGCGGCTTGTGTGAATCTTTTCAAAAAGGTCGGCCGCCTCAATCAGAGTCTTCTTGCGTTCTTCGGAGCCTTTGTCGAAGGTCTGGCCACGTTCATAAGTGCAGCGAACGAGATTGAACCAGGCTCGCAGATACTTAGCTTCCGCTTCCTGTCGCAGCTTGTACTGATCTTCGTCTTTGGACTCGTCAATGAACTTGGGAAAAGCGTCGTAAAGGATTTTGTATTGATCCTGAGCGGTCTGATAAATCCCTTTCGCCTGGTCAATCAGGTTGCGCGCGGAATCCTGCAGAGCCCGTCGTTCGTCAGCCGATTCGATCTCGGCCGTTTTCCAGATCAGCGACTTGGCTCGCTCAAACAGCAGTTCGCCCAGCATCGAATTTGCGAGAGCTGCCTGCGGATGCTGACCATTCTCAGAAACGAACTTTCGGAGTGCCTGCTCAGACTCGGTAAAAGCCTGTTCGCGGTCCTCGGGAACCCGTGAGGCAGCGCCTTTCTGCTGCAAAGTCACTCCTCGTTCCAGGTCCAGCAGACTGCGAACTTCGGCCGGGAGATCGCCCCGCTGACTGATGGCATCGATATATTCAATCGCCGTATCAAAGTAAGAACGCTCGCGAAGCCCTTCGATAAAGGGAATAAACGGTTCTTCTGCCACGGCGCGGGATGTGCAGCAACTTCCCGCAAGGAGTAGCATGAGCCAAAAAGACGACCTGCCGACGGGCCGTAAAACGGACGTGCGGGGCTTTGCTGCAGAGAGAGACAGAATGTTAAGCGGGCCGTCCATGCGAGGTCCTAGCGAGACAGGCTCGAATGTTCGAGATGGGAGGTCAGGGACGCTCGGAATCCGAGTCGACTTTTGAAGAGCATACGCCCTGAACGCTTCCCTCGCAACGATCCAGCAGATTTCCGTGGTTGCACTGTGGCAGATTGTGCCAGTTCGTTACATTTCCTTGTGGGCGAAAGGGAAAAATGCCCCGTTTGTCTTCGTTGAAAAGGAAACTGTTGTGGGCGAAAACATTACCCTGTCAGAAACAGACCGCGACCTGCCGAAGCACGTCAAGAACGGCTTCATGCGATATCGAGACTTCCAGCCGTTGACTCAGGGTGGGGAAGCAATCCTGCGGACATGTGTTGACGAAAATCTTGGTCGCACGGTTGTCATGAAAACTCTGCAGCCGCAGTTTCAGAATCTGGAGACTTACCAGAAGAGGTTTCTGCGAGAAGCCCGCGTTACGGCTCAAATACCGCACCCGGCCACGATCCCCGTTTATGAACTCAGCAGGGATTCCGAAGGTAACGCTTACTTCACGATGAAGAAGTTGCGCGGCCGGGATCTGAGCGATATTCTCGACAAAATCAACGAAGGTGATCAGGCAACGATCGACAAATACCCGATCGACAACCTGATCAACGTCCTGCTGCACTGCAGCCAGTGTCTTGCGTTCGCTCACAATCAGGGCGTTGTGCATCGCGACATGAAACCGGCCAACATCATGATCGGCGACTATGGCGAGATCATGGTCATGGACTGGGGACTCGCGAAAGTCTGGGACATGAACGACAACGACGATGTGGATCGCCTGATCCGCAGCGGCCAGCAGACAATGTCCGGACGTCTGACGGGCCGCGGTGATGTCCAGGGAACTCCCTTTTACATGTCGCCCGAACAGGCCGTTGAAACAGGCGATGTTGACGAACGCACAGACATTTACAACATGGGAATCATCCTGTTCGAAGTACTCACCGGTGACAGTTACATGTCGGGAAAGAACTTCAAAGAGATCAAACGGAAGCTGCTCGAAGATCCCGTTCGGGAGCCCTCTGCATTTGCTCCGAAAAGGAAGATCTCGCCGGAACTGAATGCCATCTGCGTAAAGGCTTTGCAGCGGTCGCCAGGGGATCGCTATCAAAAAATGGAAGAATTCAGCAATGATCTGCGAGCAGCGTTGTTGGGCAACTCGGTTTCCGTTTACAACGAGCCGTTTTTTGGTCGTGTCCTGAAATGGCGTGACCGGAAAATATTCAGCACAGCGTCGCTGATCTGGATGCTGGCCGGAGCCGTTCTGTGTCTGGCACTTCAGTTGATTATCAAATCCATGCTGTAAACTTTTTTTGAATGACGAGTTCAACCGTGAAAAAGCGACTGTTCCTCGGGATTGATCTGGGTGGCACAAATGTGAAGGCTGGGGTTGTTGATGATTCCGGAACCGTGCTGGCTTCCGGAAGTGTTCCAACCGAAGCGTCACAGGGCCCCGATCATGGCGTGCAGCAGATGGTGCTGGCCGGACGCAAGGCCGTCAAGGCGGCCGGGTTATCCATGGACGACATTGCTGCCGTGGGCCTGGCAACTCCCGGAACGATGGATATTCCGGGCGGCATGCTGCTGGACCCTCCAAATCTTCCCGGGTGGATGAACTTTCCCGTCCGCGATCGCGTGGAAACTGCGATCGGACGCCCGACAATTCTTCAAAATGATGCCAACGCCGCGGCTTACGGTGAGTACTGGGCCGGCATGGCAAAACAGGCCAGCAGTCTGCTCTTTTACACGTTGGGGACAGGACTTGGCGGCGGCGTGATTGTTGATGACCAAATCATTGAAGGTCAACATTCTCACGGGTCTGAACTGGGGCACGTGATTCTTGAGATGGACAATGGCCGACTCTGCACGTCGGGCCAATATGGAACTGCGGAAGCGTACGTCAGTGCCACCGCGTTATTGAAAAGATTTCGTGAGCGGCTGGAGGGCGCAGACGTAACGTCCGTCCGCACTCGCGTTGCCGAAGGCGAAGAACTGACGCCTCTTCTGATCTGCGAAGAAGCGGAAACCGGCGATCATTTGTCGCTCGAACTGATCATGGAGATGGCTCGTTACCTGGGCGCTGCCATTGTTACGGCCGTGCATGTGATCGATCCGGCTATGGTGCTGCTGGGTGGTGCAATGACCTTCGGCCGCAACGAAACAAAAGTGGGCCGTGAGTTCCTGCATCGCGTTCATCAGGAGTTCCGGGCGCGAACTTTTGCGACGCTCGCCGACCGCATCACAATTGAGTACGCGTCTTTAGGCGGTGATGCTGGCTTCATCGGTGCCGCCGGGTGTGCACGACGGGCTCTCGATCTTGGCAAGTTAAAGAATGTCTGACAACATGAGGCATGGTTTCCAATGATCGTTGCAACGCTATTGAGAGAAGTCCTGAGCGTGTACCTGGCTTGATTCGCTCGCCGGGTCCCACGCTCCCAACTCCCGCTACGAGTGTTCAACCCACTCCGAAGTAATCCCGGATAAACTGACGGCGGTCTGTACTTTGGACGTACTGAACGAGCGCATAAAGTTTTTTCTGGTCGCGCAACAACTTTGCGGCTCTTGCTTCGTCGTCGATCAGTGCAGCTGGCAACTCGCCCTGAACTTCGAGATTCGAAAGATCATTTTCGTCGTTGATAACGCCGTATCGCTGAAGCAGTGCCAGAACCGTTTCGACTCGCCGATCGTGGCGCTGGCGATCACACAGCCGTTCTCGCAGCCATTCAATCCCAAACGCGCGAATCTGCTCGGCACTATGCGTCAAATGATGGAAAACTCGCTGGCAGAATTCTGCATCCGGATTGGTCCACCGAATGAATTCGATCTGGGTATTCAGATCGCGCTGGTCGTAAAGCAGCGTGCATTCCGAAGGCTGGCCGTCGCGGCCAGCGCGGCCAATCTCCTGATAATAGGATTCCATTGAGCCGGGGATATCCGCGTGTACCACAAAGCGAATGTCTTCCTTGTCTACGCCCATTCCGAAAGCATTCGTTGCAAGCACTAGCCGGCAGCGACCTTTCATGAAATCTTCCTGAATGCTGCGACGCACATTGCGATCCAGATCGCCGTGGTAGCAGACATGATCGATTCCTTCCGCCTGAAGCCGTTCACTGAACTCCACCAGAGTCCGGATCAGGGTAAAATAGACGATTCCGCTGCCCTTCATTTCAGGAGTCAGCCAGCGTTCAAAAACATTCTGCATGGACTCCTGTTTCTCATCGGCTTCCCAGACTTCCTCCACACGCAGTTCAAGATTCGGGCGATCAATGCCTTCGTGAAACATCTTCACATCGTCTGGTTTCAGGCCGAGCTGTGATACGATATCCGTCTGGACATCCGGAGTCGCCGTTGCTGTCAGCGCCATCGTTACGGGATTGCCAATCATGCCGCGGAATTCGGACACACGAGTGTAGTCGGGCCGAAAGTCGTGGCCCCACTCACTGATACAGTGAGCCTCGTCTACGGCCAGCAGTTTAACCTCGCGCTGTGCGATAACGTTCAGGAATTCTTCCTTCCGAAATCGTTCCGGCGTAACATACAACAGGCAATAGTCGCCGCGTGCCACGGCGGCGTAACGCTTTTCTCGTTCGCGGCGACTGAGCGACGAATTGATAAACGTCGCGGCAATGCCTTTGGCCTGAAGCGTATCGACCTGATCCTTCATCAATGCGATCAGCGGAGACAACACAAGCGTCAGCGGCCGAGGTTGACTGGCGGCGTCCTGGGCAAACAGAATCGCGGGAATCTGAAAGCACAAAGACTTCCCGCTGCCCGTGGGCATAATGATCAGCGAATGCTGACCGCTTAGCACATGAGCAATAATTTCGTCCTGCGGATAGCGAAATTCCGGGTAGCCAAAATACTGCTGAAGGACCTGAAGAGCTGTTGTCATGACGATGCGGGTTGTATCGGAATGTTGCCGGACGGCAGCAGGCTGTTGAAATCAGACGGATCGGAAAAATTCTCGTGCTCAAAATGGATTCTTGTGCCCGATCGCTGGTTCGTGAAGGCCATTTCGACGGGGAAACTCCATAGTTTAGACGACACTGCGGCAGCGTGACAGTCTGCCGTTAAGTTCGGTCAGACAGTCCCTGAAAACACTCTGAACTCCTGCGTCCTCCCGCAGGGTCAGTTTTGCCGAGTACCGCTCATGCCTTCACCTGAAGTCTCCGTCATCATCCCAGTTTTTAACGGAGCGGAAGACCTGCCGAGTGCCATCGAAAGCGCCTTGCGTCAGAAAAACTGCAGTGTGGAAGTGGTGGTCGTGAATGACGGTTCAACCGACAACACGGCAGAAATCATGGCTCGGTATGAAGGTCGAATTGTCGCTGTGCATCAGAAGAATCTGGGGCCTGACGGACTGTCTCGCACACGAAACAACGGCGTTCACGTATCGACCGGACAATGGGTCGCCTTTCTTGACCATGATGATCTTTGGGAGCCGACCAAGCTGGAGCAACAGCTTGGAATCGCCACGTCTCGTTCGGCAGACGTCGTCTATACCAATGCTCGCAATTTTAGTGATGTCGATCGGGTGGACGACTTGCGCAGCGATCCCGATGCGATGCCGGAGGGCGATCTGTTTGAGCCGCTGCTGATGGATAATTTTATTGTCATGTCCAGCGCGATGATGAAGCGATCTTTGTTCAATCAGATTGGCGGGCTCACGGAAACTCCCATCCTTGCGGAAGACTGGGACCTGTGGCTCAAGTGTGCAGCGTCAGGAGCAAAATTTGCGGCCGTGCGAGACGCCGTCACTCTGTACCGTTGGCGGCCCGGTTCATTGTCCAAGAATCATGAGCGTGCGCGACAACTGCGACTTCTCGCAGTGCGACGCGCGCTGGAAACCGAACGCGGGAAACAGCTGCCCTGGTCCATCCGCCGAAAAGCCATGGCCAATGCAGAAAGCTGCTCCGCCTGGTTTCTGGCCGCCAGTGCACCGCGCAAAGCCGTCCACTGGTACGCACGCTCCCTGGCCTACTGGCCATTCGACGTCAATTGCTGGAAAGGCGTCGTCAAAGGCTGCCTCGGTCGTTCCTGAGCAACACTCACACTACTGTGAGACGCGATCGCTGGTGCGTGTCTTGAAATGCGGTTTACGTCCTGCCTCGTTTGTGTCTGGCAAACGATTTGCAGATGCCGTACGGATTCATAGGGACATCGAAAACAGTCGGCACTGGCAATTGGATGTGACGTTCCGCGAAGACGATTGCCGAGTCCGCAAAGGTCACAGCGACGCAAACCTCCGCGTGATCCGCCGCTTCGCTCCGAGCATGCGGAAGAACAAAAAATCAGAAAAACTCGGAACCAAAAACAAACGCCTGCTCGCCGCCTGGCACACCGACTACCTCGCAAAAGTCCTGTTCGGATAACGACTTAACACGCAATCGCCCTGATAAATTCGGCCAAACACGTCCAGAGCGATCTCACCTGCCGAACGCTCTGACAGAACAAACGCATCGTCCGTGCGGCAATCAGCGGCCGAAGTGCTGCTCGACGGCCCCATTTTCTCAACCGCAGCGTTACGCCTGAAGCGGCTTTGAGGCGTTAATTCCGAAGCAGGCCAGAGCCGCCGCGAGATTCACAACGGCGGCCGCGATGAACGCGTAGTTCCATCCGTTGTTTCCGGCGCCCGCGGACGCGACCAGCATTCCGAAGAACAGCGGTGACAGAGCTGCTCCGATATTGCCCCACATATTTGACCAGCCGAAGACGGATCCGACGTGCCGCCCGCCCACATCCTGACCAAACGCCCAGCAGGCCGGGGTTCCAAGATCCGTGGACAGGCCGAGCGTAATCATGCACATCGCGGCTCCCATGGACGAGTCTACAATCAGCAGGGCTAGAAATGAAAGAGCCACCATCAATCGCGAGGCACCCATTGCAATCGCACGCCCCCAGCGCAGGCCAAACCGCTGCGTCAATCGGTCCGTCAGCGCGCCGCCGAGAAACATGCCACAAATTCCGGCCGCCAGTGGAAGGCTCGAAATCCATGCCTGGTTCTGCTGAGTCGTCTGGAAAACTTCTTCCAGATATTGTGGCAGCTTGGTGATCAGAAAGGCCCAGCCGAAATTTGACGCAAACTGCACGAAGGACACCATCCACAAGGCCCTGGATTTTGCCATCGGAATAATGGGCGGCCAGTCCAGTGAGACTGCGGCATTCGTCTGCAGCGGAACATCGCCGGTTTGAATCAATGACAGTTCCGCGGCGTTGACGCCGGGATGCTCCTGCGGCCAGTCACGAAAGAACCAGATCAGGACGATGCCGAGCCCAATTCCGGCCACACCGTAGATCATCATGACCGGTCGCCAGCTGGTGATCGACGCGCGGGCCGCATTTTCGATGCTCCACCATTCCGTGCCGTAGGTCCACAGCAGCATCAGCTGAATGGTCAGGATCGGAGCAATGACGCCTCCCAGACGTCCCCCGACGGCAACCATGGAACTGGCAATCCCGCGGCTTTGAATCGGCACCCAGCGTCGGACAACACCCGCAGCCACGGGATACGCGCCGGCCTGAAACAGTCCGCAGGAATGTCGAAGGATCAAAATCCCCGTCAGGCTGGAGGCCAGTCCCATCAGCCCGGTACTGAGCGACCACAGAATCAAATAGGCGCCCAGCATCCAGCGAGCTCCAAAGCGATCGCCAAGCCAGCCGGCGGGAATTTGAGCCAGCGCGTAAGTCCAGAAAAAGGCGCTCAGCACGCTGTCCTTCTGAGCCGAAGTCAGATTCAAATCCGCAGCCATTGAGGACGCTGCGGTGCTGACGCAGACTCGATCAAGATAGAGCAACACCGCCAGTAGCGTGGAAAGAAAAATCATGACGTACCGAATTCGCGTCGGTCGCTGTCCACTGGAACTGTGGTTCATCGTTGGGTCGACGGCGGGCGATTCAGCAGCTTGAATCATGCTTTCCACTCTTCCATTATTTCAAACGGTTCCATCGGACTACGGCGGTGGTGGAAGGTCAGTTCATGAACATCGGCAGTGGTCGCTCCGCGCGTGTTGACACGAATCAGGCGACTACAAACAGGAGCGTATGCGGCAACAGGCGCATGCACACCCTTGATCACAATGGCAGCAAAATCTTCTGGCTTCAGTCCCTGCGACAGCACTTGATGCAGACTCATCGGAGCGACTCGGCGAGTTGTCGCGATGATGGTCAGTCCAGACGCGGCTTCAAAAACGGCCGTGGTTCCCTGGTCAAATTTCGAATAGCCTCCGTGTCTAGTTTCCGGCTCAGAGAACTTTCCATCGCTGAGACTTACGACGCGGAAAGTGTCCTCAAGCGGTGATCCATGTCGCGCCGGATCCAAACGGCCGCCAACCGCGAGGCGAATCTCCTTGCCTATTCCCGCAGCAACCGCGGCCTGCACGGCGACCGGGTCGCCAATGACCGTGAGGACTTTGCCCTGACCGTGCTTCAGCCAGCCGTGAGCAATCCAGGTTCCGTCTCCAGGGCTGCCGCCTCCAACGTTGTCACCCATTTCCAACAGACCCACCGGTTTTGTTGGGTCCTGTTGGCGAATCGCACAGGCGGCCTCGATCGCTTCTTCTACTGCGAGAAGCTGGCCGGTAAACTCCGCTCGCATCTTCCACCAGAACTGGGCCATTTGTCGAGCCACGGATTCGGCCTGTTCCCGGCTGCGTTCCGAAACGGCCAGAACAGTGCCACCCATTTCGTGAACGTCGGAGTACGGAAAACCATAGAGGCAGGAGACGCTGATCATCCCGGGCTGCTTCTGAAGTTGATCGGCTTCCGCCCACAGTCGCTGGCCGTGGTCTTCGGATGTTGCCTGACGTTCAATGTTGACACACAATGGCAGTTGCACCAGTGCGAGTTGCGGGGAGATTTCTCCGGCCAGCGTCCTCAGCATGGTTTTGCCAGCTTCAAGGCCACGAGCCCGCTGGTCAAGGTGCGGATTTGTACGATATCCAAACAGTGCCTGGCAGGGTTTGGTCATCTGCGGCGAAACATTGGCATGCAGATCGAGTGTTCCGATGATCGGCATTTCGGGTCCAACGATGTCCCGGACTCGCTGCAGCCAGTCTCCGTCAGCGTCAGGAGCCGATACGGCGACAGTGGCGCCGTGCGGTGCGACAAGCAGGGCATCGAGGGGCATAGCGGCCCGCAGCGATTCTTCGACGCCTTCAACGAGCGTCTTCCAGCATTCGGCTGTGATCGTGCCATAGGGCATGGCACGAGCACCGAAGATGCCGACCAGTTCGATGTCCGGATTGCCCGCCAGGGAGTCTATGAATCCGCCGACTTCATGCTGACTTCCGCGGAAAGCCTCCAGCACTGCCGGCCCGGTGGCCAGGAGATTTGTTGTGAAGTGTTCTAACGTTGTTGGCTCATCCAGGAAGGTATTGCTTTCATGCAACAGAGCAATGATGCCGACACGTTTCATAACGTTATGCTTTCGGAAGGATGGTTGCGGATTAGTCGTCTAACCCGAATCGATTACGCTTCATCCAGCAATTCAACGGCGGCAAATTTCTCGCCTTCCAGCATCGACAGGCTGGCACCACCACCGGTGCTGACATGCGAAACTTTATCGGCAAAACCCAGCTGCTGAATCGCCGCTGCGCTGTCACCACCACCAATGATGCTTGTCAAAGAACTGTTGGCAATCGCTTCCGCAACAGCCCGAGTGCCCGCGTCAAAAGGTGGCATTTCGAAAACGCCCATCGGACCGTTCCAGACGACCGTCTTTGCCTTACTGACTTCAATCGCATACTGCTTCGCGGTCTCCGGCCCGATGTCGAAACCTTCGAAGGTATCCGGAATCTCGCCCGCCTTCACCACCACCTTGTTGCAATTTGCGTTGAATGCGTCACCACAATGAGTGTCCACGGGAAGAACCAGCTTATCGCCGCCACTGGCGATCAGTTCCTTTGCCAGTTCGACGCGGTCCATTTCAACTCGACTGCGACCAACCTTGCCGCCCTTAGCCACGGCGAACGTGTAAGCCATCGCGCCGCCGATCAGCACCTTGTCACAGATTGTCAACAGATTCTTGATCACGTTGATCTTGTCAGACACCTTGGCACCGCCGAGGATCGCGATGAAAGGCCGCTGAGGATTGGCAATGGCATCCGACAGATACTTGACTTCCTTCTGAACCAGAAAGCCAACGACTCGGGGCTTGCCAGCCATGGCCTGAGGAACCGCGACCATGGACGCATCTGTACGGTGGCAGGTTCCAAACGCATCGTTGCAATAGATGTCGGCAAAGGCAGCCAGCTTGCCAGCGAACGCAGCGTCGCCTTTCTTCTCGCCCTTGTTGAATCGCAGATTTTCCAGCAGCAGCACTTCGCCACCTTTCAAAGCCGCAACTTTCGCTGTGGCGTCGGCATCGACAGTGTCGGACGCAAAAGCGACGGGCTTGCCCAGCAAGCCTGATAGAACCTCAGCCGCTGGCTTCAGGCTGTACTTGCCCAGATCTTCGCCATCCTTAGGCTGCCCCAGATGACTGCAGAGGATCAGTTTTCCACCACGGTCAATAACCGACTTAATGGACGGAACCGCCATGCGAACACGACGATCGTCGGTCACGTCACAGTGGTCATCCAGAGGGACGTTGAAGTCCACTCGCATCAGCACCGTTTTGTCTGCCACATTCACATCAGCAATTGATTTCTTCGCCATGATCCGGATTCTTGCGAGAGACAGAAAGGAAAGGATACTGTTCAAAACCGCCGCATCTGAAAATGCGGCCAAAGCCGTGGGAGTGTAGCGACTTCGGGCGCAACCTGACAGGACATCGGCCGGTTTTCCTTCAACCGGTCAGTGGACAAGTGGTCAACAGAACCGCAGAATGCCGGGTTCACCCGGCTGTCACCCACGCTGTTTCCTGATCAAAGGTCCTTCGATGAAGAATCATTCCGGCACCACCATCATTCGCAATGGTCAGCTCATTGATGGAAACGGAGGTGCTCCCGTTCCAAGCGCCACCGTGATCTGCAAAGACGGATTTATCACTTACGCGGGTCCGACCGCTTCCGCACCGACCGCCGCAGAATTATCGAATGGACAATCCAAGGGATCGGCCGATGTGCGGATCATCGATCTTCAGGGCGGAACTATTTTGCCCGGTCTTGTGGAAGCTCACTTTCATTCAACGTACTTCAACGTCATCGCGCTCGAAGATCTGGATACCAAATATCCGGTCGAATACGTCACGCTGCTGGCCGCGGCCAACGCCAGGCTGGCTCTGGAATGTGGATACACGGCGGCGCGCAGCGGTGGCAGCCTGTTCAACATTGACGTGTGGCTGAAGAAGGCAATCGAATCGGACATCACCGCCGGCCCGCGGATGGCGACGAGCGGCCGTGAGATCTGTGGCGTTGGCGGCTTGATGGACTGGAATCCTGACTTCCGCAAGATCGGCATGGAAGGACTCGTGCTCCTCATCAACGGCCCCGTGGAAGCTCGCGCCGCCGTCCGCAAGCTCGTGAAGGACGGGATTGAATGGGTGAAGACGTACCCGACCGGCGATGCAGCGGCTCCTGACACCAACGATCACCATACACTCTGTATGACCTTTGAAGAAATGCATGCCGTGGTCGAAACGGCTCATAATCATGGGCTGAAAGTGACCGGACATTGCCGCGCCACCGAAGGCATCAAAAACGCGTTGAAGGCCGGTTACGACGCCATCGAGCACGGAACTTTTATGGACGACGAATGCATGGATCTGCTACTGCAGCGGGATGTGCCGTGTGTTCCCGCTCTTTACTTTGAATACGCCAGCATTCAGCGCGGCCCGGAATTCGGAATGTCACAGCAGGTGATTGACGGACATCAGGAAACGCTCGACGGCGGTGCCGAAAGTGCTCGCCGAATTCTTAAGGCCGGCGGCTGTCTCGGCATGGGCGGCGACTATGGCTTCGCTTGGAATCCACACGGGGACTATGCGCGTGAGCTGTCATTCTTTGTAAATTATGTCGGCTTCACTCCGCTGGAAGTGCTCACCTGCGCCACAAAAAACGGCGCGAAGATTCTGGGCCGCAGTCAGGAACTTGGAACCGTCGAAGTCGGCAAGCTGGCTGACCTGCTGCTTATTCCAGGCGACCCGCTGGCCGACATCCGAATCCTCGAAGATCGCAGCCAGTTCATCGCCGTCATTCAGGGCGGTGTGATTAAGGCCGGAAAACTGGCGGCTCCTGCTGCTTGAAATCGAATATCGAGTATCGAGCCGAAAATAAGTGTCGCCATTCGCTCCGCGAAAGTTGCGAATACGCTGCTTTCGCGGAGCGAAAGGCGACTCTAAAAAGCCGCACGATGCTAAGCCGTTCGCCGCAGTGGAAAGTTCGGCACAGGACAGATCTCATGCGAACACAGTTCTGCCTGAAGGGACTCCTGCAGCGCTTCGAGTGAACATCCCGCGCGATACGCGAACCGGATCGACACGTTGTCGCCGTTCTCGACGTTCATGGATTTTGGCAGCGGCAGAATTAATTGATTCATAAGCCACTGGACGGCCCGTTTTTCTTTCAGCACGAACGCCAGAAAATTGTTGGTCAGCAGAGAGACCGCGTTCAAATGCCCGTCTCGCTGCATGGTCAGTTGGGCCTCGACATGGAACTCCATCGGATACTCAACGGCATAATCGATCGTGGCGTAAAAATGCGGAGCAGCCAACCAGCGATCTTTCATCTGCGGCCCGACCGGTTCAAATATCGGCACGTTGGCCGTGTAGCCCATAAAACAGAAGCTCTGTTCGATCGGCTGAACCGCCAGCACGGTGGTATCGGGAATGAAGCGAGGCAAGGGACCTCCAAACGCCTGCTGATAACGTTCCTTAAAACTGCGAATCACTTCCAGCTGTTTTTCACGCACAAGGCCCACATGCAGCATCTCACAGATGACCACGTCCACAGGTTCCGGAGGCAGATAATGCATTGCATCAGCCTGCACCACGGCGACTCGATCACCTTGGCTGTTGTTTTCCAGAAACGTGCGAGCAGCTCGGACGAGCGCTGGATTGCGTTCGACACAGTAAACATGGCGAGCCTTCTGAGCGGCAAACCAGGACAACACGCCTGTCCCGCCACCAAGCTCAAGCACGGTGCCATCCGTCGGCACGGCCAGATCAATCGCCTCCTGAAAGGGATTCATTCGCGACTGATCAAGCAGCATGTTGAAGTGATAATGGAGCGGAATGAATTGACCGAGCAGCATTTCTTCGGGCAACTCAGATGGAAACTGTGTCACAAGGTGCTCACATCAGAGTGTCGACGCGTGTCTATTGAGCCTTTAGTTGAAGGCGTCAGGATGCTATGACAACGTCTGCCGGAGCGACAACATAGCGTACTGCTGAAATGGACGACCGTCCGCGCCGCTGCAGTGCGAGCCCGCTCTGCAGCGGCAGTTATGGCAACAGAATGTTTTGATTCCCCTCCAGTAGCAAAGGGAATCCCTCGCGCAAGCAGGGAAGCATTCGCGAATCCATCTGCCAACGACAACGCTGCCTGCGAAACCGGACAAAGCGTTACTCTTGAAACAGATCAAGGAACCGATCTTCGTAGTCCTTGAAAACGCCAAGACGATCCAGTTCGTTCTTCAGCTGATAGGCCAGCGATCGGTCCTGCCTGGTCTGCTCGAATAATTCGTCCAGACGCCGCTGGTCCTGAGTACTCAATTTCAGCTCCTTCACATTGCCAGCCGTAAACGGTTCCTCCGGTTCCGAAAGCTCTGCAGTTTCAGCCGCCTTGCTGCTGGCGATTCGCTGCTGGATTTCCATCAGCAGGCGAGCCAGCTGTGCTTCCAGTGCCTCCGCCTGTCGCTCAAGTTCTGTGAAGTCGAGCTGGATACCGGCCAGGGTGGTAAACACACGGAGTACCGCCAGTGACGCGGCCGGGAACGGAACCTGCGAAAACAGCTGCGGAATTTCTCCCAGCAGTCCTGTCCCATGCATTCCCTCTTCCGCCGCTATGCCCAACAGAATCCCGTTGAGTCCGCCAATGCGACCGTCCTCGAGCAACGGAACCTCCAACTGCTGAAATTCTGACAGCCCCGGCGGATCAGTCGTGACACCAAAGACTCGCGATTCTTTCTGCGGATGCATGCCAGATGCCATCGCTGCGAAGGTGAAGACTCGCGTCGCTCCCAGCTCTTTCGCTTTGGCAATGAGCTCGCGGCAGAACGCATACTTTCCCTGCGGCGGCTGGGCCTCTCCAATGAACAGCAACAAATCATGCTTCCCGTGCGGATCACGCCAGACAAACAGACGGCTGCGCGGCGTCCGTCCCGTATGGATAATCCCACCTCGCACATCGATATGTTCGATGTCAAACAAATCCCGGGATGAAAACTCCGTCTGCAGATACATACCGAGCTTCGCCAGCAGATAATATCCGGCTGCCAGCGCCACCTGCCCCATTCCTGGCCATACCGCCAGCAGCCACGGATCCTTCAGATGATGATTCTTTGTCATCGTAGTATTTCCTCACGCTTATCGCAGCCTGCCTCAATGCCCAACGGCAGGTTCTCAGCCATCGTGTCAACCTCGGACCCATCTCCGACTGCGGTAATGCCCGCAATGCAGACAATACACACATAAAATCAACGTCTGCCGTAGTGACCGCATCTCCTCGCAGCGTTCCACCCTGATCTTTCGGCGGATTCCGCAGAATGTCTATCCTCAATTCACAACTCGGCTGCTCATCTGCGTCGGAATCATCTGCCGGTCCTGCTGATTTCAGGACTCCACGGTCGACGACCGGGCCTCGGTAGAGGCGATGGCGGACGCGTGAATCGCGGCGCTGCACGCCACCCCGTTCAATCCCCTTGCGACGAAGCGGTCACGGCCCATAGCGATCTGCCAAAGATGGCCGGCGCTGCACGTTCAGAATCGCGCTCGGATTTTCCTATGTTGCATGAGACAAGTTTGAAATGGTCAGCGTGTCTACTGGACTCGTATTCTTGGCTGGTCTGAGTTCGTTAATTCGAAATCCCTGTGTCAGGAGGTTGTGCCATGAACACAAATTTGAACATCGTGCCGGACGTTTGGGACGCACAGTCGCCCATGGCGGATGCACTCAGTGTAGCATCCGAGCCGATTCAGCGGCGCCTGCAAAATCGACGTCATAAGATCCATGCGCCGACGCAGTCGTCGTACTCGCCCCTGAGATTCTATTGTCAGCGCTTTCCTCTGTTTGGAGTTGCTGCTTCAAGGACCGATGATCTGACGGCCTGGCCCGACGCCCAGAACGAAATCCGCCCGGATAAATGAGCCCTGTCGTGCTGCGGTCGAGGCAAACGCGTTTCGTGTTGCGGAAGTTTCAGACGCTCCGGCTGCCAAAAAAATTGGGACAGACCGACCATCACTGGCTCGGCTGTCCCATTTCTCGAATCTCTAAAGTATCCTGAGCGACGCTCTACGCAAACAACGCCGGGATCACATGGCCATCCCGCACGATCATGACGGGTCGACTAGTCGGCGTGAGGTATTCGTAAGTGTGATCGATGCCCAGAGCACTGTAAAAACTAGCCGCCACATCATCCGGCGAGAAGCCTTCATGCTTCGGCAGGCTGGCTGTTTCGTCGCTCTCACCCAGCACCTGACCGCCCCTCACGCCGCCCCCGCCGAGGATCATGAACATGTTGCGCGGATAATGATCGCGGCCCACGCGTTCGTTGTTGATCTTCGGAGTTCTGCCGAACTCACCCGTCACATACACGATCGTCGATTCCAGCAGCCCGCGAGCGGCGAGACCTGTGAACAGGCCGTACAGAGCATCATCCAAAGCAGGCAACTGTTTGTTCTTCAATGTATTCCAGTTGTCGCGATGTGTGTCCCAGCCACCGTTGCTCACAGTGACAAAACGGACGCCGGATTCCACAAGCCGGAGAGCCAGCAGACAGCTGGAGCCCAGTGCAGAACCGCCAAAAGCCTTCGAGAAGTCAGGAGACTCCTTGCTGATATCAAACGCTTCGCGAGCCGCATTGGAGGTAATCACCGTGTGAGCCTGGCGACCGAATTCATCCATGCCATCGAGCAGCTGACTGTCTTTTTCCACATCGCTGAACGTGCGGTCCAGATTGGTCAACAGGTTGCGGCGCTTCTCTACGTCTTCAATCGTCAATCCGCCCGACATCGAAATGCCTCGCACGCGAAACGGCGTGCCAATCTGCGGAGTGGCGGTCGTATTCATTGGGGCATATTTGACTCCCAGATATCCGGGCCGCTGAGCACTGTTGGGAATCGCCACAAACGGCGGCAGCTCAGGAATCCCGGGCCGCTCTTTGGTCACGACGGCACCGAAGCCAGGAAACTCGAGCGACGGCAACGGACGATTGCCGGTATTTACGTAACGAGTTCCCAGGTCGTGTGCGGCAACAGAGTGCGTCACGCCCCGCAGCAGCGTGAACTTGTCCATGCAGGTAGCCGTCTTTTGCAAATGTTCCGAAATGGTCACGCCCGGCAGGCATGTCTGAATCGGATTGAATTCGCCACGGTACTCCTTCGGAGCGTCTGGCTTCATGTCGAACGTGTCCATGTGAGAAGGACCGCCGTTCAGATTGACGAAGATCGCAGCCTTTGCCTTTGCGTTCGGATTCACATGACTGGCCGATGCCAGCTGGGCATAACTGGCCAGCGTCAGTCCGGTCCCGCCGACGACACCGGCCTTGAGAAAGTCGCGTCGACCCACACCGTCGCATGTTCGAAAGAATGCCATAAAAACCTCCTGAATCAGTCTTCAAAATTGAGCGGTCGGTCGCATAGCGACGACGCAGAGGAAACGATTGAGTCTCAAAATGTCGATTAATGGTTGACGATAAATTCGCGAGTATTCACCAGAGCCCACAGGACTCCGCGAATCCCGTCGATGGCGTCAGAGGAATCGGAAATGTATGTCTGAGCCGTCTGCAGTTCATCAGCTGTTGGAAAGCGGCTGAGCGTTCTGAGATACGCCTCGTTGATGATTTCGGTGACATTCATCGTGGAAGGAATCTCCTGAATACCGGGTATAGGAGGCTCCGGCACCGCTGAGTCATCACCACCTCCAGCCTTGTCAGCCTGCCCTTTGACTTTCGCCAGCTGTTCCTTCAACGCTTTCAACTGAGCCGGCTTGCCTGCCGCTTCCGCTTCAGCAATACGCTCCTTCAGGCGTTTTACCTGGACGCGATACCGATTGGCCAGCTGCGATTTTGCGTTCTTCTTTGCGTCCACGGGATCCGCGGCCGACTTACGATTAAACGTCAGCTTGCTTTCCGCAGCCACCTGCTGCAACCATCCATCGTTATCGTCCATCATCGTCAGCAACTGGCCATCGTTGCGAACGAAGATTGTCTGCAACAGACTCGGTTCTTCCGTGCGATCGCAGTCACAATTGCTTTCCCGCGTCGAACGTCCAAACACAGTCAGTGCATAATCGGCCGGGTTACGATTTCGATTGCGAACGCCAGCCCCTGGGATCGAGACGGCTCGTTTATCTAAAGCGGTGACGAATTCCTGATTCTTAGCTGTATTGCGAGTCGCCTGGACCATCATGTCAAAAGCAATCTCCGCAGGAATTCGACGCGGTACAGCGCGGCTGAAATTTCGCTCATCAAGTCGGTTCGTCGAGTTTGGAATCCAGCTCAACTGATAAGTCCGGCTGCTCAGAATTTCCCGATGCAGCCACTTCATGTCGAACCCGTGTTCGATAAACCCGGCTGCCAGATAATCCAGCAGCGGAGCATTCGCAGGCGGATTCGCGAGGTTCATGTCATCCGAAGGCTGGACGATGCCCACGTTAAAATAATTCGCCCACACTCGGTTCACGAACGCTTTGGCGAACAACGGATTATCCGGCGAACGCAGCCACTGCATCAGTGGCTCCCGAGTGTCCTCGTACCGCGTCAGATCCACAACGGGGCCAGCCAAAATCTTAGCGGTCGCTGGTGACACGGGATTGCGGTCCGGCTTGCCGTTGTCCTTCTTCTTTTTGGCATTGTTCTTATTCTTTGCAGGCACAGACTTCGCTCTGACCGCGTAAACTTCGGCCAGCGGAATTGTCGCACCTTTCCGCACGTTTTCAGCAAGGACTCGTCGCAGATCGTTGCCCTTCAGGCCCTCAGTGCCGTCAAAGTTGGCCACCATCGCGTCGTAGTCTTTTTTGGCATCCGGTCGCGTATTCTGACGTCCGACTGTGCCCTTAAAGAAACCTTCGAACTGCTTGAAGTCGTCCTGAGTCCACTGGTCAAAAGGATGCTTGTGGCACTGTGCACACTGAATTCGAGTCCCCAGGAAGGTGTAGGCAAATCCTATCACGCGGTCTTCGGAAGTCTGGAAATTCTGCCGCGCCCAGAAGTGAGGCAGGCTGCTTCGCTCTGCATAACCCGCTGAACCTGGGCCGCCTTTGTGATACAGCTGCGACACGTTCTCGCAGTACTGCTCATACGATTCGCCCGGATCACGGCTGACGGCCATCACAATGCCTTCAACGATTTTGTCGTAACTGACATTGTCACGCACACGCTTCTCAATCCAGGCATACCATTGCTTTGAGGCCTCACTCTGCACGGGTGTGACATTATTCAGCTTGTCGTCACTGTTACCCGTAAAGTCACACAGCTTTGTCGTCCACCAGGCCACATAGCCGGGCCGCTCCAGCAACTCATCAATCTTCAGACTGCGTTTTTCGGAACGTGTATCAGCAATGAATTCACGCACCTCGCCCGGCGTTGGCAACGTGCCCGTCAAGTCCAGACTGACGCGCCGCAGGAACTCAGCGTCCGTGCATGTTTCCGACTGGACAATCCCGACCTTGCGAAGCTTCTGCACCACAAGCTCGTCAACACGAGTCGGCGTGGATGTCACTGGATACTTGTCGCCAAACTGTTCCGAAACCGGACGAATCACGGGCACGGGGACCACGGCGCGGTCGTAAGACGCCACGATGTGAGTGTCGCCCGACGAACCGGCGAGTACCATGCCATCCGCAGTCACGTCGGCAATCTGGTCGTCATTGGTCTGAAAGCGAGTCAACGCGGTGACGTCTTCACGAGTCCCGTCGGTCCACACTGCGACGGCTTTCAATTGCTGCTGCTGACCGTCCGCCGAGAAGAGAATTTCCGACGGAGACAGTTGAAGCTTCGTCAGAGTCGGCGGTTGCTTCTGTCGCTCGGCCGCTCCTGTTTGAACCCATCGCAGCAGCACGTGATGCTCCCAGCTGCCTTCTTTCAAACGCTGACCGCCTTCGTGCTGAATCTGCATCAAGGGCTTCTGAAGAATTAAACTGTCCGAAGGCGATTCCGGGTCCAGTCGTCCGTACAGTTCGTTGTGGTCCAGATCGAAGTCGTACCCGAACAGACTTAGCCGAAACCCGCCTCGCCCCTGGAACGAACCGTGACACGCACGGCCATTGCATCCCAGCTTTCCAAGCAACGGGACCACATGCTTCTGAAAGTCGGGTACTTCTCCAGCCGCGTCAGCACTGGCATACCGCATGATGACCGAATCCTGAACCGCGTCGTCGGCCGTCGCGGTGACGTTCGCCGCGTCTTGCGACTGAACACCGGCTGCAGAGAAAGCGACAGCGCACATGGCCGACCCTGCGCCCAGCAGCAGAAATCTCAGTGTCTTTTGAATCATAATTGCTTGCATCACAACTGCCTCATCAAATTCTGAATCAGTACTCGCTACCAGATCCGTGTCTTCAGGTCCCTGTTGACCAGGTCTCTTCTCCCCTGCGGGGAAGCATGTTTCGTTCTTATGTCCCCTCTCCCCCGCGGGGGAGAGGGCTAGGGTGAGCCGGCCTTGCCATTTTGTACTTTGCTTGTTTGTCACGCCGAACGCTCAAGCCCCCATCCGGCCTGTCGGCCACCTTCTCCCCTGCAGGGGAGAAGGACTAATATTTCATCCCACTTTCCTCAGGAAACCTTTGTTTCCATGCCTTCATTCCTGCCAACCTTTGTCACGGCTCAGACGTCTTTTGCTTTCCCTCTGTCGGCACTGCGACGTCTCCAGTCCCAGCCGCGGGTTCGTTAGCCTTTTTCTTTGTATGGTCTTTTCGTGAACCAGCCTTCCGGGAAAGCTGTTCCCATTCTTTATCAATCTGCGCCTCTGCAGGCTCCTCGGCCGCCGCGATCTGCTCATCCAGTTTCCGCTGCTGTTCAGCAAGGCGCTTCTTATCGGCATAAAGCTGCACGGCGCGAGCCTCATGCCGCTGCGCCAACAATTCGCGAACGTGTTTTTCGATCGTCGGATCCTTACTGTGCGACCAGCGAGCCATCAGGACTCGAATCTGCGAATCCTTCTTCCATGATTCCAGCTGCGCCGAATACCTCGCCGGATTCTTCTCCCGGACTCGCTCCAGCAACTGCCGCTGTTGATCCAATTCCTTCGCGGCCCGAGCAAACTCGTTCGGCCGAGACTTCTGCAGCTGTTCAAGAAGACGAGCCAACTCGGGATGATTGTCCGCCGCAAACTTTATCGCGGCCTCACGATCCCCTGTCGCCATCTCAGGACGCGATTTCTTCTCGAACTTCACGTCCACTTTGGCATCAGTCTTTGCATCGGCACCGGTCTCCTTCTTCACTTCCGGCGTTGCAGTGGACTTTTCATCCGCCTGCAGCAACGGGGCGGCAACGGTGAGACCCAGCAACAGCACACCAGCCAAACGAAGGCGAATAAGGAACTGTTTCACGTCAAACAAGGCTGACTCCATCAGTTCTCTGAAACCACTCATCGCAACCACCTGACAACAATCCACCCGGCCATCAAACAATTCTGAACTTGCTCACATACCTGCCCCGCAAAAACGCCTGTCCGACGATTCAGCCGAGCCTCTAATAAACGCTGTCATCGACCGGAGGCTTTGAATCTGTCTGATCCTGCTCCAGCTCCACCGCCGTCAGCAACCATTCCGGCGCAGCCAAGTCCGCCAACGAATCCTCGGAGTAGACAAAGTCCTCATCGTCCGTACTTATATCCGCAGGCGTCTCATCCGGCAGCAGACTCACAAATGCGTCCGCCGCATCCAAGTCCGCGGCCGTTGCCAGAGAAGTCATAGGCACGAACGACGACACGGGAAGAAACTGTGAATAAACAAAGGCCGCCATCACACCCATAGCAGCCGCAGCTGTCAGAACGATGCCCACCCGCCGACCGCGCGGGCCTCCGGTCACCAGCACACGAGAGGTCACCGGCATATAAGCAGCTACCGGCACGCGAGAAACAACCGGCGTTGGTTCAAAGGCCAGGACAATCCCCGACATCAGACACGTCGCATTCACCACCGCATCACACAACGTCGAATCATTCAGCAGCGCCGCATCAAATTCCACAGACTGTTGCTCCGTCAGTTCGCCAAGTACAAACTGCATCGCAAGCCAGTCACGGCCTTCGGTTGTGGTTAATTGTTCTGCAATTTCTGACATAAGTAGTTTCTCACCCGCCACACAGACAGACGATCCCCTCAATAATCTTTGACACTGCCGTCCTGCATGCTTTACGCCAGACACTCCGAAAGTCAGCCCTTCGGGTTTTCTGGCTCTGACAACCTTCACATCACCGCTTCCACTACAATTCTGAACAACTATTGATCCCACAAATCTCGCAGGCCCGAGTCTTCTCGCAGCTTCTGCAATCCACGCCGCATCCAGGTTAGAACTGTACCCAGGGGCAATTCCATCTCCGCAGCGATCTCAGCAAATGTGCGGCCTTCGTAAATCCTCTGCCCAATCACCTGCTGCATCTCTTTCGGCAGCCTGGCAACAGACACCCGAAGCACATCCACGACATCCGAATTCACCAGACCCAGTTCCGTTATCCATCGAACATCAACACCCGCCAGTCGCTGCGGCTGTTCCAACGCCAGTTGTTCGGCCAGTTGTTCCCGCTGCCTCGTATCTCGCAGTTTTTCCCGTTGACTTTGTCGCGCCTCGTTCAGTGCAATCGCAAACAGCCAGCCCTTCAGAGTCTCCTGCCGAACGGATTTCGCACTGGCGATCGCCCGGATTACTGCTTTTTGAAAGACATCTTCCGCCAGATGCGAATCTCTTAACACGCCCAGCAGAAACGCCTTGAGATCACGTTCCCACTGGACGCACCCCCGCTCGACCATCAATCGAGCCGTTCCAGAAGTTGCTGGCGCAGATTGAGTCTCATCGAAAGAGTCATCTCGATCAGTCCGCGACAACAAGCATCCTCCAACGCACAGGCATCTGTAACAAGGATGCCGCTGCCAAAGCGAATATTTCAAAATTCTGAAAGGGCCGGCTACTTTTGGCAAAGCGACCAAAGGGCAAGCGTATCCGGTCCTGAAAAATTGTCCGCTTTCGCTCGTATGCCACCACTGGAGCTGTCCCAATGGCAAAGTTGTGCGATCTTCATCGCTGCCGGACACCCTATGGCGATCACTTTGGAAGGGAATCATTGTAGCGGAAGCCGCCAAGGCTTTCGGAATGTTGGCTAATTCGAACAGAAAACCGAAAACCTTGGCGCATTCCGCTATAAAATGAGTGCCAGTGGCCGGACGCTGCACAGCATCCTAATCCCTCCCAGCAAATCCAGTGGGAAAAGCCGACAAATCTGGCACAACGCTGCTCGTCTTTGCCACCAAGTCTCTCGAATTTTCGCGACAGGGCCTCAATGTCTTGTATTGAATCGAATCAGCCCCTAACATCCGCACCCTGAAAAGCACCCAAAGGCAACACCTGTCATTCAGGTGTTCCAATGGATGTCAGGGCAGATAGCTCAGTTGGTAGAGCACAGGACTGAAAATCCTGGTGTCGGGGGTTCAATTCCCCCTCTGCCCATCAATGAAAACAAAGGGTTTCCGAAAAAATCGGGAACCCTTTGTTCGTTAAATACCGCCATTCATACCGCCATTCTCATTCTGACGGCATTTCGTCGACAGGCTGGAACAGACTGGCCGTTGCCGCCGTGACTCGCGCCATGCCCGCTCTGGTGGCGTGTGCGTAGATTCTCGATGTCACAACTGAACTGGCATGACCCAGCAGCTCCGCGACGTTGTTGATTGGGATCCCGCTTTCCAAAAGCAGTGTTGCCGTCGTGTGTCGCATCTCGTGCCAAACGAGAACGGGAACCTTTGCTTTGCTGCAAAGTGGCTTGAATGTCCTGCTGACCAGATTGTTCCGGTTGATGATGTTGCCCGCATGATTACAGAACACAAGGTTCTCGCCGGATGCGGGGTGTCCGTCCATCATCATCCTTGCCCTGTGCTTGTCCAGTGATTCCATGACGTAAGGCGGGACTACAATTGACCTGTTTCCGGCGTCGGTCTTTGGAACTTCCCCGATGACTGCCTTGTGATTGCGGGTCGTCAGCGTCCGGGAAATCTGAATCTCGTTCTTCGTCCAGTCGATATCCGACCAGAATAACGCCAGGGATTCGCCTTGCCGCATCCCCGTGAACATGGCGAGTGCGAACAGGGCAAACCAACGATGTCCGGCCACATGCTTCAGGAAGGCCTGCGATTCGTCCGCCGTCCAGATTGTGTGCTTCGATTTCCCCAAACGAGGCTTGTCCGACTTCGAACACGGATTGAAGCCGATCAGATCCCGCTTGACTGCATCATTAAACGATTTGTTCAAGACGGCGAAAATCTTCATTTGGCTATTCGGCGCGTAACCCTCGCTGGCCGCTGTGCT
>JBDNHX010000287.1:0-62940 GCA_041688565.1 Planctomycetaceae bacterium | reverse complement strand
GAGCCCCAGCGCATCACGACTGTTCCAGAGTTTTTCCACTCGTTGAAACAGCCGCTGATTCAGCAGAATATTGTCCGAGTGAGCTGCCTGAAGCGGCGCCATTTCAGTTTCGATATTCTGCAACGCATCGCTCTTATTCGCTGATGTCAGGTTCGAGAAGACGTTGCGTACGCGAGTCAGCAATGCTCCCGATCTTTCGACTGCGACGATCGTGTTTTCAAACGACGGCGCATCCTTCTGAGCGGCGATCGCTTCCATTTCCGCCAGCTGCGTTTTCATTCCGGCCATAAAAGCGGGCTGGAAATGCTCCTCCCGGATTTTGTCAAACGCGGGCGTGTGAAATGGAAGCGTGCTCTCGGATGCAAACGGGTTGTCTGCAGGAAGTTCGTCGTTGGCCGTCACGGAAATACCACTCTTGAAAGAAAGTGTCGCAGAAGAAGCAGGCTGGGCAGCGTGCACTGTACTTATCGAAAGCAGCAGTCCACCCCAGACACCAGCGGCCACCACCGATCGAATGCTTCGAAAGGTCGACAAGTCATTGCAAACATCATCAGGTTTCATCGCCGCGTTCTCCCTGTGTTGGAATGCCGAAAGTCCTGGTTCTTGGTTTCGGTCCTGGTTTCTTGTGGGACCGAACAGTGTAGTCGTCCGGCTTGCCTTTGTCTGCCAATCAAAGCACGCCTTTTCACACGAACGCACGCTGGCATGCTTCATTCAGAATTGCCGACAGTCGCTCATCGCGATCCAGGGCGGCACAGTCGTGCTGACAAAAAAAAAATTCAGGCGAGGGTGAACATCTTTGAATCGCCCGTTTGCCGGCCTACTTGCCAATACAAAAATTGCTGAAGATGTGATCCAGAATGTCGTCGGTGTAGATGTCGCCCAGGATCGTGCCCAGTTCATGGAGTGCCTGCCGAATTTCCATGGAGATAAGTTCGTCGCCTTGGTTCTCCAAGGTTGCTGTCAGAGCATGCTGCAGACACTGAATGGTACGATTCAGGCTGTCTCGGCATCGAACTGCGGTTGTCCCCAGCAATTCGTTGCGTGAGGCATTCGACCGAGTCAGCCGATCCACAAGCATTGCATGAAAGGCGTCCAGGTTCAGGCCGGTTTGTGCGCTGACCTGAATTTCCACCGCATTCCTGTCATCGTCACTTTCGGCGATATTCGCAGCGTCCCGTGCATTACTGACTAAGTCGGCGCAAGTCAGCACTCGCAGCAGCGCTGCCGATTGTTTCCGGGCCAGCCTGCAGAGGCGGCGGTCTTCTGCCTGATCCTCGGTCGACAAATTGGCAGCCGTACACCACACCACCAGATCGGAAGCAGAGACCTGCTCGCCACGCAATTCCTGAGCCCGCTCCATGATCAGATCGGCGGCGTCTTCCCATCCCGCCGTGTCAATCAATTCGACGTCCATTGAGTCCAGTTGGAAAGGTGCAGTGAGATAGTCTCTCGTTGTGCCGGCAATCGGCGACACGATGGCCTTCTGCTGACCGGTCAGTCGATTAAACAACGTACTCTTTCCCGCATTGGGTAAACCTGCCAGAACAACGCGGCGGCGGTAGCCTGCCGGCAGGCGAGTGGCCGAATCCTGAGCCAGCTCCGTCACCACGGTCAACGCAGATTGCAGACGACCGGCAATCTGCTCCCTGGTGATGAACTCAATATCCTCGTCGACGAAGTCGAGTCCGGCTTCGAGATCGCCAAGCAGGGCAATCAGATCCGCGCGCAGCTGCCCAAGTCGAGATGTCATCCGACCGCCCAGCTGAGACAGCGCTTTCTGCAGTTCTTCATGATCGGTTGCTTCAATCACGCCAAGCACCGCCTCTGCCTGCAGCAAATCAATTCGGCCCGACAGAAACGCCCGCATGGTAAACTCACCACGTCGAGCCAGCCGAGCTCCGCATTGGCAGATCTGATCCAGAGTGGCTTCGAGCAGCGGGACTGAACCCAGCAGATGAAACTCGGCCATAGGCTGACCGGTGAAACTTCGTCGCGTCGGCCAGTACATCAGTGCGACTGGAATGGGAACGATGATCGTTGGCAGATTCAGAGATCCGACAAACCTGCGCGGCACTTTAGTGGATCGCCAGCCTGCAAATGCGACGTCCGGGCGAAACACGTTCTCGACTATATCTGCTGTAACCAGACCGCTCACGCGCACGATCCCTCGTGGCGCAGGCCCGGGAGGTGATGCGAGGGCGACAATCGTATCATCGAGATCAAGTGGCATTTACACACTTTAAGGTCAAATGAACGCCGCGGAAAGTGGATGCGATGCACGTCGGTCGCGGGCTGGCTGGAATCCCGAGTTCAGGCGACTTCCGCGATTGAGAGCCGCTGAAACCTGCGGCCCATGATCTTCTGAGGTGGCTATACCGGCCGTCATGCCAAACCGGTTGGCAAATTATGCGCCATCGTTTTGGGGAAAGTGCCGTCACTTTGATGACGGATGTTCAGGGCTTAGCAATGGCGCAGAAACCGGCGCTCAAATTTTCTTCGTTGGGAAAGAATCCTTTGACACGTCTGTCGGCCATCTACCCAACGGAAAAAGAGCCGGAGCTTTTTAGAACGGTATCGTGGAGAACCTTGGTTCTGGAGCCAAAGTCGGACGATGCAGCACTTGGCTTCAAGGCCGGCAGTTGCCGCCCAATGGCAGTCGATTTGCGATTATAGTAGCCATCACTCTCTGAGTGATGAATGCCAGGGGCCGCGTTTTGCGGCCTTCGTCACTCGGAGAGTGACGCCTACTTTGTCAAATCGAGTGCCATTGAGTTGCCGCCTCCGTGTTACCAATCTTCGTATTTTTAATATGCCCCCTAGGGATTCCTGTTGCCGCAGGCTGCCCGCAACTTGCCGCAGGAATCTGGGAGACCCCAGAGTTTTCGTGGAACTGGCTAGGAGTAGTCGCCGAATTCAAGGTTCATTCCTGTCAGCAAAAAAATCAGCGGCAGAAAACACGGCGCAAAAGCTGCTTGAGGTAAATTCAAGGACGATTTCCAGGTTCATCAACGCTGAGTTTTAAATCCGTCCCAACAGGAGCCTCCAGTTCAAGACGGAGGCCCATTCACTTTCTCTGACTAAAGATCACGGAGATCTTCATCATGAACAGACAGGTCTCACGATTATTCGCTGGAACGTCAAAGGCGGGGCTCGCTGTGTTTGTATCGTTGTGTACGGCAGCCGCGGTGGAGGCTCAAAGTTCTTCACCTGACTCGCTCGACGGCATTCCACTTTCCATTCCAGCCTTTTCCTCGGTCCAGGATGTCCCATCTGGTGCCCCGTCGGCAGGACTATTACCGCCGGTGGAGGCCAGGACTCTGACCGACGATGAAGGGGAGGCCATGCTTCGCGGACCGGTCCACGAGGCGTTCGCAGAGCAGGTCAATCCAGACCCCGTTCCCGGCCTGGTGATTCAAACAAAACCACCCGAAGCCGTTGAGGAATTACCACCGGAAGTTCGTCCGGAAGGACGGACCGTGGAATGGATCTCGGGCTATTGGGCGTGGGATGAAGACCGTGACGACTTTATGTGGGTCAGCGGAATTTGGCGCGAGGTTCCTCAGGGATTTCGCTGGCTTCCGGGCTACTGGAGTGAAGTCGACGGCGGATATCAGTGGGTTTCCGGCACTTGGGTGTCGACTCAGACTTCAGAAATTGAATACCTTGAAACAGCTCCGCCAGCATCGCTCGAACAGGGGCCGGTAGGCATTTCGCCGACGGTTCAGCATATCTGGGTTCCGGGCTGCTGGACGTGGACGGAAACCCGTTATCTGTGGCGTCCGGGCTATTGGTCCGCAGGCTACGATAACTGGGTCTGGGTCCCCGCGCGATACCACTGGACTCCGGGCGGCTATTACTATTGCAACGGCTACTGGGACTATCCGCTGGAACGCCGCGGCGTTCTGTTTGCGCCGTTGTATTTTGACCGTAGCGTGTATTCAACCCGCCGCGTCCGGTTCACGCCGCAAATTGTTGTCGCATCGAATTTGCTGCAGTTTCACTTCTGGGTGAGGCCCCGATATCAGCACTACTACTTCGGCGACTACTACGGCGCACCTTATGCCAGTCGGGGGATGGTGCCGTGGCATCATTATCATCGCCAGCATCATGGGTCAGACCCTTTGTTCTGCCACTACAGCCGAGGTCGCGGCAACGCCGATTTTTACAACCGAGTGAATCTGCAGTTCAACGTGTTTGTCAGCAACCCTGACCACAGACCGGCTCATACGTTTCGAGGCCAGGACCAATGGGTCAGAAATCGCAACGACGGTCCTGATCGGGACCATGACCATTCTCATGACCATCAGCATTCTTTGCTGGGAAATCGATTGCAAAACGTTGTTGACAATGCTCCGGGCAACTCAGACGGCTTGCGTTTTGTGAAGCTGGAAAACGAACAGCGACAGCGATTGAAGAAAGACGCAGAGCAGAATCAGAGTTTGGCCAGCAATCGCCGCGACGTGGAAAAAGTTCATGAGCACAGAGATGGCGACACGCATTCAGAAGACGTCAAGCGAAAGCGTTCGTCAACAGGGCAGGGCGATCGCGTTGAAGGGCAGGTTGCCTCACGGGATTCAAAGAATGAACCCAAAAATGACCCGAAAAATGACGTCAAAAAGACCGGCGAAAGGTCGAATCGCGAAACGGCCGTGGCTGGGCAGCCGCGAGCCCGAGGCGAACGCCTGAAACTGCCACCTGTCGAGCGGTCAGCCGTTACTGCTGCGAGCGTTCCGAGCAGCGTGGACACAAACGGCGACAAGAGTCGTGGCAGTCGGTCGAAGCCGCCGGCGATCGATAAAAATGGCCAAAATGTCAAGGAATCCCCAGTGCCTCAGCGTGGAGGCCGAAGTGTCGCAGATAAGAAGATTTCAAGTCCTGCTAAAAGCTCGGATGGATCCGGCCTGGGGGACGGCAAACCGGAGCCACAACCGGAATTGACGCGGAAGCAGGCTGAAAATCAAACAGCCGATGTGCCACAAACTCCTGCCGCTCGTGGGGAGCGACCTCGTAAACTTTCGCCGGCACCAAACGCGTCCAGGGCTGCCTCCGTTGACGGTCCGAAAGTCAGTGATCGCCCACCTGGCGTTACTGAAAAAAAACCTTCAGAAAAGATGGAGAAGAATGGCCTTGATTCTCAAGGCCGTGCTGTTCAGTCTGGAAATCGGAGCCCTCGTCAGCCAGGCAGTGATGCACGTCAGCAAGCGGGTGACGCACCTCAAGCCGTGGGGCGTCAGCCAGCAGTTGGCGAAGTTGTAAATCGGCGTTTGGGAAACAGTCGCGTAGAACCAATCGCCGCCAAAAGCGAAGTCAAACCGCCCGTCAATTACGGGCGAACGGATTCCAATCGTGCTGCTGGAGTGCCGTCGATTGGTGCCGGGCAGCCACAAGGGGGAGGAGATATTCGTCAGAAACAGCCGTCGGGAAATTCAACTCGACGGTCGGTCGAATCGCCTGCCCGAGATGGAGGGAAACCGGTCTCTCCGGCAAAAAGTTTGCCCGATGCGCGTCGACAGGCACCGTCGGTCGATCGTTCTAAGTCTGTGCCAAACGGTCAGTCGCGAATTGCTCCCAATCAGCATGTTCCCCGGGGTTCGGGAGGCAATGAAGTTCAACGGCAAATGGAAGGCAGTGGTGGTAATGCAAATCGTGGATTCTCAACGCCCGCTGCTGTCGGGAATCGGAACAACAGTCCAGGCCAAACGGCTAAGCCACAATCGCGGCCACAACAATCGCGGCCACAACAATCGGCGCCACAACAATCGGCGCCACAACAATCGGCGCCAGTTCAGCGCCGCCCTAACGCTGGCAGTGAGCGGGGTGGCGGCGCCGAGGCTGGACGCGTGGCTGTTCCTCGAGCGAACGAGGCAGCACCGCGGGCGAGTGGAAACCCGGGCATTCGGCGAGGAGAAGGGACCGCCCACGGGCGAGCCAAACCGTAAGACTCAGATTCAAACGATCGCTCACGAGCTGTCATGCACGAATTGCGGACGATGCGGTTCTCGGCGAAAAATGCCGGAGGAACTGAAACGCCGGGCGACTACGGAAAGATGAGTTTTCGGACTGCGTTAAGTGGATCAGATTTGCCGAAGAAGATAACGGCGAGTCCGCGGGACGCGGGGGGAGTGCGCTCCTCCTTTGGAACAACGGATTGATTCAGACGCGGTTGGTAACGGCCAGGGCAGGAGGCCCGTCTATGACAGAAGTGGAATTTGTCGAAGTCCTCAGAACCAGCGTCAACGAATTGTTGCGCTGGGTTGGCTTTGGAACACTGACTGGACTGGCAGCGAAAGCGGTTATGCCGGGGCGTGATCCTGGCGGCGCGGTAGCAACGATGCTGACCGGAATCGGAGGCAGCGTTATTGGATGTGGAACCGTTTTATTCTTCTGGCGGGATGCGACCGTTGATCCCATCAGCGTTAAAGGGTTCTTTGCTGCGGTTTTTGGAGCATTTTCGCTGCTTTTCTTCTACCGTCTGCTCTCGGGCTCCTTCATCAGAGAAACTGATGATGGGGAAGATCGCTGGATGCATAAACTCCGTCGACGGACGAAACGCCGAAGGGTGGCTGAGGACATTCTTCGTGACGTCGCTTAGGCCCGGTTTTTGAAGACGTTGATTTTACTTCGAAGACAGCACTGACTATCGGGCGACAAATTGCCCTCAAATATTTCGAGCCGTTCGTTTGGGCCAGCAACATCACTTGTGCGAAGAGATATTCAATTCATCAGGATGTGATCGAAGCGTGCGCGCCTGTTCTCGACGCAGCTCATCAATGGCCTCCTGAAGCGATTCGCGTGTCTGCCTGTTCTTCCGCAAAGACTGCTGAAGATGAACGCGACTGGCGAATGCGTCTCCGATCGCCAGCAGCACGAGCCACATTGTTAAAAGCAGCAACGTCGCCACATATCCTGCCGCGAAAGCGGGCGAACTGCGGACTTGAGGCAGGTAGTCGCTCATCGCAATCAAGGCGCCCAGAGTAATGGTCAACGCCGACGTCTGCATTCTCCGGCGATACTGTTGCTCGATAAATTTGAGCTCCGCGGGAGGCAGGCCGACGTCATTCACGGCATTTCTCCGTTGTCGAACATGCCACGCCACCATGGCAATCCCAAATAGCCAAACAAAGGCACCCACGGCGATGAAGATATAGCTTGCTCCCATGGCCCCGATCCTGAAAGCGACAATATTTCGGCTGAATGAACGAATAGAACGGCGAAACCCACTGAAGCAGCAGTTCAGAAACAGCTTCGAAAAAATGTTCAAACGGCAACTGTTGTACCCGAATACTAGTGGCCGTCGTAACTCATTTTTCGGAAAGCACTTGAGTCAATCGTCTGTCGGTCATCGGCTCTGGACTGATCGAAAACTGCTGAAGAATTCGTCGGAAATTGTCTGATTCGGCAACTACTCTCTGTGGAGTGATCCGCCGCGCTTTCTTCCGCCGCGATTTTTCTGACAAACTGGATCAAGCGGATTGTTGATTTAATCGTACCCCGAAACGTCAGCGAGGGATTTGACGCGAAGAATGTTGGCTACTCCATCCATCCGTCATCGTCGTTTCGGGTTGCGAAAACATATTAAATCAACATGCCCGAGCGGCGAGGAGAGAGGAGAGAGGCGAGGGATGCGCGCCAGATTCCGAAGAATTGGCTTGTGAAGATGCTGTCGCGGGTAGTTAACTTTTCCAAGCCGCCGCGGTCGAACCGGTTGGCATTTTGAAGTGGGCGATGATCAATTTCGAGGAAAAGTCCGGAAACAACACAGACCGAACATTTTTGTAATCTCTGCGTCTCTGTTTTACGTATTTACAAAAAAGACCGTGCGGACGCACTGATTCGCGATCTGCAAACGACGGCATGACGCCAGCATTATTCTGAATCCCTCCTTTTCGCCTCTGCCAGACTGTCGCGACTCAGCGAAGTTGCGGCGGCATTGGCGCGAGACTCGACTTTTCAGTGAAATTTGCCGGTTGGCACGCATCGATCGACGTCTGTGTAGCGCCTGACGGTGCGAGCTTGGCGCACGTTGACGAAAAGCAAGGCAATGGCGCACCATTTGCGATTGCTCACTATCGGCTTTCGTGATCGTGGAATGGTACGCACGCGACAACGATTAGGAAAGCCGCCTTTACCACTTGTTTTTTCAGGAAAAACCCGCCGTCACGTGGCGTGAAATCAAATCAGGGAGCTTAATCATGGTTAGTGCCAGCCACACAGTTCGAACTCAGGATGACAGTCATGAGATGTCCGCTGGTCGCCGAGTCTCCATGCTGGACAATTCAGAGGGCCGTTATTTGCCCACAGCAAAAACGGCTGTAGCTTGGTCGTCGGATGAAATTCGAAATGACCAAATCCTGGAAAGATCGCAGCAGGGGGAAAGCGTCGCCTGTCTGGCGCAGGCGTTCAGTCTCAGCCGAACAGCCGTGCACTCCGCGATGATGGAGGCTCGTGTTCGTCGCCTGATGGTGGCAAACGTGGATTTCATCGACAGCTCCGAATTCCACCAGGATAATGCGGAGTCAACCATCTGCGGGGCACCGCCGGCGCTGAATGGAGATTCCTTTGAAGGACGGATGCCTTCCGGCTTGCCAGCCTATTTGAATGAGCTCTATCAGGTCCCACTTCTCACTAAAGCTCAGGAGCAGTACTATTTTCGTCGGATGAATTTCAGAAAGAGCCAGTTTGCAGAACAGCGAAAACAGCTGAGCCCCCAGAAACCGGCCGCTCGCTTGGTCTCCCGCCTGGAGCAGTTACTGGAAGACATTTCTAACGTAAAAAACCTGCTGATTCGATCCAATTTGCGGCTGGTCGTGTCCATTGCAAAGCGGTACCTGAAATCCAATGCCGGATTTTTTGAGCTCGTCAGCGACGGGAACATTTCTCTGATTCGTGCGGTGGAGAAATTTGATTACGCTCGCGGGAATAAATTTTCAACCTACGCGTCGTGGGCGATTCTTAAGAATTTTGCACGTTCAGTCCCCGCTGAACATCAGCGACTGGATCGATTTCGTACAGGCCAGGATGATGTTTTTGCGCAGTCTTCAGAGCACAGGGGATCATTCTTCCTTGATGAACAAATGAATAAGACTCAACGAGCCGTCATTCGGGAGTTGATGCAGGAACTTGATGGAAGAGAGCAGCGGGTCATTGCCTGTCGCTTTGGACTTGAGGAAGGAGCTGAGCCTGAAACGCTGGAGCAGGTAGGCAGTCGTTTAGGTGTCACAAAAGAGCGAGTCCGGCAGATTGAAGTGAGAACGCTTGAGAAATTGAGAAGAATCGCGGAGCGGCATTCTTTTGAGATTCCTGGCTTCTAGAAGAAAAGTTGATGTGGCACCCAAAAGCTGCCGAACACATGGGGATCAATCCGGCTCCCAGTCCGCGGCATGTGAAAACAGGGCGGGTCGGGGCAGGCATTGACCAGGAAACCGCGGTGTTGTGGCTCGCGAAACGCCGGAATTCATCCGTTGTTGGGAGCTTTCGAGGATCTGCCTTGTCTGGCGGAATTCGATTGCTATACTCCGCGACTCGCCACAGCAGCCGGTCTGCGCTAGTGTAGCTCAATTGGCAGAGTTCCGGTTTTGTAAACCGGCGGTTGTGGGTTCGACTCCCATCGCTAGCTTCCGAGAACCTTCGAGCATGAACCTGTCCGGGTGCTGTGCCACGCGGGTATCGTTTAAAGTCGAGAGGGCTTATTAGCAGAAGAGTTCATTAAGGGGGAGTACCCGAGTGGCCAAAGGGGCCAGACTGTAAATCTGGTGGCGTAAGCCTTCACAGGTTCGAATCCTGTTTCCCCCAAATTCCGCAGTGGGTGTCTCTGGTCGCTGTGGAGAGAGTCTTGCGGCTGTCCGAGTGTTGTGGCAAAGCGGGCGTAGTTCAATGGTAGAATTCCAGCCTTCCAAGCTGGCTGTGTGGGTTCGATTCCCATCGCCCGCTCTTTGCTTTCTGGGGACAGCTTAATCGTGGAGATTGCTGCTGTAGCTCAGTTGGTAGAGTGCGTCCTTGGTAAGGACGAGGTCGTGGGTTCAAATCCCACCAGCAGCTTTTCTGCTTAAACCGTTGTGTGGATGTGTGGATGTGTGGTGGTGTCTCGCGTGAGATGCCGGGTAGAACTTTTTGAGGTTGTCTTGCCGGGCTTCGTTAGTGTCCTGGCACAGTTTGATCTGGAGTTGGGGTAATGGCAAAGGGTTTGTTTGAGCGAACGAAGCCGCACGTTAACGTGGGAACTATTGGTCACATTGACCATGGCAAGACAACGACGACAGCTGCGATTCTCGCAGTCCAGGCTGCAAAGGGCTTGGCGACAGTAAAGGCTTATGCTGACATTGCAAAGGGCGGTACTGTTCGTGACGCCACCAAGACCGTGACGATTGCGGCAAGCCATGTTGAGTATGAGACTCCGAATCGCCACTATGCACATATTGACTGTCCGGGTCACGCCGACTACATCAAAAACATGATTACCGGTGCCGCCCAGATGGACGGTGCTATTTTGGTCGTGTCTGCTGCAGACGGCCCGATGCCGCAGACTCGCGAGCACATTCTGCTGGCACGCCAGGTGGGTGTTCCTGCACTGGTGGTGTTCTTGAATAAGTGCGACCTGGTCGACGACGTGGAGTTGCTGGATCTCGTCGAAATGGAAGTTCGCGAGTTGTTGACAAAGTACGGTTTTCCTGGCGACGACATTAAGTTGGTTAAGGGCAACGCTCGTGGTGCTTTGGATAATCCAAAGGATGAAAAATTCAGTGCCTGCATCACCAATCTGATGGAAGCCCTGGATAGTTCCATTCCTGAGCCAAAGCGTGCGGTTGACAAGCCATTCATGATGGCTGTTGAAGACGTATTCTCAATCGAAGGTCGCGGTACAGTTGCGACTGGTCGTATTGAAGCCGGCGTTGTGAAGGTTGGTGAAAAGATCCAGGTCATCGGTCTGCGAGACACTCAGGAAACGACCGTCACTGGCGTTGAAATGTTCCAGAAAACCCTCGATCAGGGTATTGCTGGTGACAACGTTGGTCTTCTTCTTCGTGGTTTGAAGAAGGAAGATATTCAGCGTGGTCAGGTTCTGGCCGCCCATAACTCAATTAAGCCTCACACAAAGTTTGAAGCGGAAGTTTACGTTCTGAGCAAAGAAGAAGGAGGTCGTCATACACCATTCTTCACCGGATACCGTCCTCAGTTCTACTTCCGAACGACTGATGTAACTGGTTCGACAACACTTCTGGGCGGCGCAGAAATGTGTATGCCTGGTGATAATGTGAAGGTTGAAGTTGAATTGCTGAAACCGATTGCTCTTGAAGAGCAGAGCCGATTCGCGATTCGCGAAGGTGGCAAGACTGTTGGTTCAGGGGTCGTGACCAAGATTCTGAAGTAGTTTGATTCAGACAAGTTTTTGCTGCCTGCTGGCGGTGTCAGCAGGCAGTTTTGCATTTTTCGGGCTGAGGTTTTGTCATGCGAGAGTATGTTTGGCTTGAGTGCACGGAGACCGGACAGCGGAACTACCGTGTTATCAAGGAGACTCGTGGGACAGAGCGGTTGGAGTTGATGAAGTATTGCCCAAAGCTTCGTCGCCATACGCTGCATAAAGAGTCACGAAAGAAGTAGTCAGTCTTATCTGGCTTGGTTTCGAACGGGTGTAGCTCAATTGGCAGAGCAGCGGATTCCAAATCCGCAGGTTGGGGGTTCAAGTCCCTCCGCCCGTGCTTTTGGCCGAAGTCATTCTGCTTATTTGCCACTTTGGCTATGTTTTTTCCAGCTGCTGAGCGTCACATGTCGAGCAAGAGTGCGGGTGCGTCACTGCTACCAGAGTTGTTCCGATTTGGCATTTATAAGGCAAATCAGGGCAGGATGGTGCGTCAGTTTACGTTTTTCGCAGTGATAGTCATCGCTGCGTTTGGGTGCGTGACACTTTCGAGTGGCACTCTGATGCAATACGGCAAGGGGATTCAGGTTGGTTTGCCTGTGGCTGTCTGGATTATTTTCGGCTGGGTTGCCTTTCGCCTCGTGAATGTGCCACGCTTTGCAGACTTCTTGGTCTCAGTGGAATCTGAACTGGAGAAGGTGACTTGGCCTTCTCGCAAGGAAGTGATTCAGGCGACCGTGGTTGTTTTGCTGACAATGTTTTCGCTTGGCTTGTTTTTGTTTTTGATCGACTTGCTCTGGACCTGGCTGTTCAGTGCCATTGGGTTTACGGAATACAAGTCATAACTTTGCACGCTACTTGCTCAACTTTTGATTAGGTTGGCCTGGCTGGTTGCAATTTGTTTCTTCGGGCATCAACATACGAGGTCCGTTTTTGTTTGTTGCTTCACTTGGAGGTTTGTCTACATGGCCAAAGACGCAACTGCTACTAGTTCTGCGGCCGGTGACATGCTCTGGTATGTTTTAAAAGTGCAGACGAACCGCGAGAGAACAATTCGGGAAGCGTTGTTGAAGAAGATCAAGCTCGAAGGGCTTGAAGAGTTTTTCGGCGATATCGTTATTCCCTCTGAAAAGGTTGTGGAGACTCGGGGAGGATCGCCGAAAGAGCACGATCGTAAATTGTTCCCTGGTTACATCATGATTCAGATGACCCTGAATGATGATAGCTGGTATCTGGTGCGGGATACTGGCGGAGTGGGTGACTTTGCGGGCTCTGCTGGCAAGCCATTGCCTATGGAGCAGCATGAGGTTGATCGCATGCTTGGGCGCGCGGAACAGCAGGTCGGTGCCGCTCCGAAGGTGAAGATTCAGTTTTTGGCTGGTGATGTTGTGAAGATCCGCGAAGGCACTTTCGAGAATTTCGAAGGGACAGTTGAGGGGATTGATGAACACAACGGCAAGGTTTCAGTGTTGATTGAGATTTTTGGGCGTTCTACGCCAGTTGAACTGGATCATTGGCAGATTGAATCTGTCTAGTGCTGATTCTTTGGTCTTAGCGAGTTGGGTTGGTTGGTTATGGGTAAGGCTCGTGCGGTTGTAACTCAGATCAAGGTTCAGGTCACTGGTGGTCAGGCAACGCCAGCGCCGCCTGTTGGTACGGCTCTTGGTCCGCATGGTGTGAATATTGGGCAGTTCGTGTCTCAGTTTAATGAGCGAACCCGAGATATGATGGGTGTGACCATCCCGTGCGTCATCACCGTTTACAATGACCGCTCCTTTGAGTTCGTTCTGAAGAGTCCGCCTGCGGCGGTGCTTCTGAAAAAGGCCGCCGGAGTGGCTAAGGGTTCTGGTAGCCCTCTGAAGACAAAGGTTGGAAGCGTAACTACTGGCCAACTGGACCAGATTGCTAAACAAAAGTACGAGGATCTGAATGCCTCGTCTCCCGACCAGGCCCGAAAGATGATTGCAGGGACTGCTCGTAGTATGGGCATCGAGGTCATTGATTAGTCTGGCTTGGCCATTTAGTTTGTTCAGTCTTGGTGGTGGTGTTGTTGGAACTCGGTTTTAGATGGTTGGGTTTTTGAAGATGGCTACTCAGTCCAAGCGAATGAAGACTCTTACGAAGAAGGCAACTGAGCTGGGCGTGCTGTCGCTGCCGGAAGCAGTGAAAGCTCTGAAGTCTCTCGAAGACCAACTTCCTAAGGCGATTAAGCGGGTGGGCTTTGATCAGACCGTAGAGATCGCACTGCGGCTCGGTGTTGATCCGCGTCAGGCGGATCAGATTGTGCGTGGCTCGATTGTTCTGCCGCACGGTATCGGCAAGGCTCAGCGAGTGCTTGTGTTTGCTCAGGGCGAAAACGTCAAAGTGGCCCAGACAGCTGGAGCGGACTTCGTCGGCGGTAAAGAGCTGGCGGACAAGATTAAAGAAGGCTGGCTCGACTTTGATGTGGCGATTGCGACTCCTGACATGATGGGCGTTGTGGGTCCTCTCGGTCGTGTGCTTGGTCCTCGAGGTTTGATGCCAAGTCCCCGTGCTGGTACCGTGACTCAGGACGTTGCGACTGCCGTCCGTGAATACAAGGCTGGTAAGGTCGAGTTTCGAGTTGACAACGGTTCTAATCTTCACTGTGTGGTCGGGAAGATTTCATTTGATGCCGGCAAGCTTCAGGAGAATATCGAGTCTCTGTTGAGCTACATTCGGAGTTTGAAGCCGAGCGCATCGAAGGGTGTTTACGTTCGCGGTGTAGTGGTTTCGGCCACAATGCTTCCTTCGATCGTTGTTGCGGTTTGATCTGACATTGGTTTGAGTCTGGTAGCTTTTGAGCGAGTGATGACATGGGTCGTGAAGTCAAAGACATGGTTATCTCTGAGATTCAATCCCGAATTGGGGACGTCAGGGATTTTATCGTAGTCGACACCTCAAAAGTAGATGCAATCACCGCAAATCGTTGGCGTCTGGCTCTCCGAAAAGAGCGGATCAGTGCTCTTACGGTGAAGAATTCTGTCGCCTGCAATGCCTTGAAGCGAAAAGGTGTCGATGGGTTGGCAAAGGTGCTGACTGGTCCGTCGACACTTGTCTGGGGTGCCGATGACGTTGTCGCTTTGTCGCGTTCGATGACGAAGTGGGCCAAGGAAATCAAGAATTTTGAAATTAAAGGTGGAACGGTTGAGGGCGAATCTCTCGACGCGGCCGCTGTTGCTGCTCTCAGTAAAAGTTCTGGTCGATTGGAGACGATTGGTGAGCTAGCCGGATTGATGCTGGCTCCTGGTCGTCAACTGGCTGGTTGTCTGCAGGGTCCTGGTGGTCAGTTGACTGGCCAGTTGAAGACTTTGTCGGAAAAAGAGCAGGCTGAGGAAAGTGCTTCGCCTGTTGAAGTTTGATTAACGAAAAGCTCGTGACTGAAAGAGAAAGGTACTGACAATGTCTGCGGAAGCGACAACTACTTTTGATGACAAGACCAAGGAATTGGGCGACAAGATTGTCGGCCTGACACTGCTTGAAGCAAAGCGTGTAGTGGATTATCTGAAAGAAGTTCACGGCATCGAGCCAGCTGGCGGCGGTGCAGTGATGATGGCGGCTCCGACTGCTGCGGTTGAAGCCAAGGTTGAGCAGACTGAATTCACAGTGGTGCTGACTGGGTTCGGCGAGAACAAGATCGGTGTTATTAAGGTTGTTCGAGCTGTAACGGGGCTCGGCTTGAAAGAAGCGAAAGACCTTGTCGAAGGGTTTCCTAAGGCCGTAAAAGATGGCGTTTCCAAAGAAGATGCTGACAAGTTGAAGGCTGAAATCGTTGCTGCCGGTGGCACTTGCGATATTAAGTAGTAAATTGGGCTTTGTAGCAGAGCTTTTCGTTTGCGCCAGCCGGGGCGTTTCGTTCGTCCCGGCTGTGGCAATGCGTAGCTTCGATTTTGTCAATTGCCCTGGTCGTGATTGAAGGCTCGGCACTTCGTGTCAAGCGAGCGTCTGACGTTGCATACCAACTTTCGGTCGGTTTACAAAGCTAGGCAGCTGTCGATGAGTTCGGCAGGTGCCTTTCGTCGCGCGCTTCTTTAGTAATTTCGGTTGTACTCCGTCAGGCTGACCGCTCCCTGAGAGCTGGCGTCTGGGTCGCATGTTCGTTTTTGGTTCTCTTGATTGAAGGCAGGGTTCCGTATGCCGATTCCGTCTGTTCGTACCATCGACCAGGACGAAGTTCGAAGCTTCGGGAAAATCAACGCAGAGTACGAGATTTCCGGTCTGACTTTGATTCAGACGGCCTCGTACGCTCGCTTTCTGCAGGCTGACAGATCCTCTCGCGATCGTTTGGACATTGGTCTCGAAGCGATTTTGCGCGAAGTATTCCCCATCGAAAGTTACGATGGGCAGTTTCGTCTTGAGTACGTCCGTTATGAGCTCGGCAAGCCCCGGTATACTCCGGAGGAATGCCGCCAACTGCGTTTGACATACGGTATGCCGTTTCGCGTTTGGTTGCGGCTTGTGAAAGAACAGCCTGTCGAGGAAGAAGTCTATCTCGGCGACATTCCGATCATGGTTGGCGGCGGTGAGTTTATCATCAACGGTGCTGAACGAGTTGTTGTTAGTCAGCTGCATCGTTCGCCTGGGGTCGACTTCGTCATGGCGGAAGAGTCTGCCAGCAGCGATCGTAAGACACAGTCTTGCCGTATTATTCCAGAGCGCGGCAGCTGGATTGAACTACTGGTCAGTAAGCGTGAGGCCATTGGCGTTCGCATCGACCAGAGTGGCAAGTTTTCTGCTCTGACTTTGTTGCGAGCGATGGCGAAGGATTATTCTTCTGACGCTGACATCATCAGAATTTTTTACCCGACAGAGACTGTTAAGATCTCGAGCAAGACGACTGCTTCTGAGTTTGAGAAAAAGTACTCTGTTGAAGACGTTGTCTACCCGGCTAAGCATGAGCGCGCGGGAGAGCTTATTGTTGACGCTGGCTATGAGATCAGCGACACGATTGCTGAGGAACTGATTGCTTCTGGAATTAAGAGCGTGGAGATTGTTACTGAGGTTCGCGATCCGTTGATCCTGAAGACTCTTGCGGAAGACGGTACCTCCACGCACGAAGAGGCGCTGCTGAAGATTTATCAGCGTCTGCGGCCTGGTAATCCTCCGAACCTGGATAAGGCGAACGATCTGTTCCGGGAGAAATTCTTTGACGTCAATCGCTATCGACTCGGGCGCGTCGGACGTTTCCGAATCAATCGCAAGTTTAAGCAGGACATCTCTGACGACGAGATGACTCTGAATCCGCAGGACTTCATTAACTCAATGAAGTATATCGTTCGCCTGCGAATCGGTGATGTTACGGCGCAGATTGACGACATCGATAACCTTGGAAATCGTCGCCTGCGAACGATTGATGAACTGGCTGCCGATGAGATCCGAAAGGGTTTCCTGAAGCTGCGTCGTACCGTTCAGGAGCGAATGAGCCTGAAGGAGGTAGATGCGATGACACCGCGAACGCTCATCAATCCGAAGAGTGTTTCCGCCGCCATCGATTATTTTTATGGCCGGAGTGAACTGTCACAGGTAGTGGACCAGACAAATCCCCTCTCGATGTTGACCCACGAGCGACGTTTGTCGGCTCTGGGCCCTGGCGGTTTGAATCGAAAGCGTGCCGGTTTTGAAGTGCGAGACGTGCATATTTCTCACTACGGTCGTATTTGCCCGATTGAGACTCCAGAAGGCACTAACATCGGTTTGATTTCAAGCCTGAGCATCTACGCAAAAGTGGATGCTTACGGGTTCCTGATTTCACCTTATCGTGTTGTGAAGAACGCGAAGGTCACTGACGAAGTGGTCTGGCTGCGAGCCGACGAAGAAGCATCCGGGATGGTTTGTCCGGCCGACACACTCGTGGTTGACGGAATGATCGCTGAAGAGCGAGTTCTTTCTCGAACCAAGAGCGACGTTGTGTGGATCGACCGGAACGAGGTCGAGTATATCGATGTTGCTCCATGTCAGATGGTCGGCGTTTCCGCTGGTTTGATTCCGTTCCTTGAGCATGACGATGCAAATCGTGCGCTGATGGGATCGAACATGCAGAGACAGGCTGTGCCGCTGCTTATTTCTGAGCGTCCGGTCGTAGGAACGGGCATGGAACAATACGTTGTTCAGAACTCAGGAATGGTGCTGCGAGCAGAGAAGGCCGGGAAAGTTACATTTGTCGACGCATGCAATATTGAGATCGATGGCCGACGCTACCCGCTGCGTAAGTTTACTCGCTTGAATGAGCGAACCTGTCTGAACCAGAAGCCGATCGTGAAGGTTGGTGAGAAGGTCAAAGCCGGGCAGGTGCTGTGCGACAGTGCAGCGACTAAGGATGGCTCCCTGGCCCTCGGGCGAAACGTGCTTGTCGCGTTTATGTCGTGGGAAGGATACAACTTTGAAGACGCGATCATTCTTTCCGAGCGACTGGTCAAGGAAGACGTTTACACGTCGATTCATCTTGATGAGTTTGACGTTGAAATTCGCGAGACGAAGCTGGGCCGTGAAGAGTTTACTCGCGACATTCCAAACGTGAGCGAAAAAGCTCTTCGTCACCTTGATGATACGGGTGTCGTCAAGATCGGAACACGAGTCAATCCGGGCGACATTCTGGTCGGAAAGGTTTCCCCAAAGGCCAAGTCTGAACTCACACCGGAAGAGAAACTTCTGCATGCGATCTTCGGTCGTGCCGGGGAAGACGTCAAGAATGAAAGTCTGGAAGTACCGAGTGGTGTCGGCGGCATCGTGATTCATACTGAGAAGTTTTCTCGTCGTATGAGTCTTTCTGAGATCGAGCGTAAGCGGTTTGAGGATGACCTGAAGAAGGTTGAGAAGGAAGGCGAAGTTGCGATTGCCGCGGCATTCAAGACTTTCCTGACGGACCTTGAGGCCGCTCTTGAGCAGCCGGTCGCCGATCAAGATGGTCGGCCACTTTCTAAGCAGGAAGACACGAAAGTTGTCGCGGATTACGCTCGTAAATTCCACAACCACTTCGAAGACATGGACATCCGGAGTCCACAGAAAAAGACGGCCGCCCGCAAGGTGGTTCGCGAGAACTGGATTCTTGTCGAAGACGTGACTGATCGCGAAGATCATCGCCTGAACAGCATGAAGCGTGGCGACGAACTGCCAAGTGGTGTGCTGCAGATGGTGAAGGTTTACGTCGCATCAAAACGACAGATTTCTGTCGGTGACAAGATGGCCGGTCGGCACGGGAATAAGGGGGTTATCTCCAAGGTTCTGCCAATCGAAGATATGCCATTTCTTGCTGATGGAACACCAGTTGACATCGTTCTGAACCCGCTGGGGGTTCCGAGTCGTATGAATGTAGGGCAGATTCTTGAGACGCATCTTGGCTGGGCGGCTGGCACGCTTGGTTATCGAGCCATCTGTCCGGTATTCGACGGAGCTGGCGAAGACGAAGTCAAAGAAGCTCTTCGAGAAGCCGGCCTTCCGGAAGACGGTAAGGCGTTTCTGCATGACGGACGCACCGGTGAGCGTCAGGAACAGCGGACAACGGTTGGTTACATTTACATGCTGAAGCTGCATCACCTTGTGGATGATAAGGTGCATGCCCGAGCGACAGGTCCATACTCGCTGATTACGCAGCAGCCACTGGGTGGAAAAGCCCGTTTCGGTGGTCAGCGATTCGGGGAAATGGAAGTCTGGGCTCTCGAAGCGTACGGAGCTGCCTACATCCTTCAGGAACTCCTGACGGTGAAGAGCGACGACGTGGAAGGTCGTACCAAGATTTACGAAAGTATGGTCAAGGGCGAGAACACGCTGGAAGCCGGCACGCCGGCAAGCTTTGACGTATTGAATAATGAAATTCGTGGTCTGTGTCTGAACCTGCAACTTGAGAAGGCTGTTCACTGAGTTATCAGTGAAACGGTCGAGCGTTGCTTGCAGGGCGGCCGCAAGCATTTCTGATTACAGATGGCGAAAACCGCCTCAGAATTTCTTCTGAGGCGGAAGCTGTTTTGAACCTCCACTTTAGAGGAGATTCTGGCGTGAGTGTCAGCGAAGGTACATTTGATCGAGTCAACGACTATGCGTCTGTGAAAATCAGTCTCGCAAGTCCTCACGACATTCGCAGCTGGTCATTTGGCGAAGTCAAAAAGCCGGAAACGATTAACTATCGAACCTACAGACCTGAACGCGACGGTTTATTCTGCGAGCGAATTTTTGGACCTGAAAAGGACTGGGAATGCGCATGCGGTAAGTACCGCGGCATGAAGTATAAAGGAATGATTTGCGATCGCTGCGGTGTGAAGGTGACTCACAGCCGCGTGCGCCGCAAACGCATGGGGCATATTGAACTTGCTGCGCCAGTTGTGCATATCTGGTTCTTCAAGTCCATGCCGAGCCGCCTTGGCGCGCTGCTGAACATGAAGACCACGTCGCTGGAAAAGGTCATTTACTTCCAGGACTACGTTGTCATCGAGCCGGGAGATACTCCGCTCAAGAAGTGCCAGATGCTGACGGAAGAAGAGGCTCGTCAGGCTCGTCGTGACTACGGCGACGGCAACTTCGAAATCGGCATGGGTGCTGAAGCAGTCAAGAAACTGCTGGCGTCTATGCGATTGGCCGAGTTGTCCGTTGAGCTTCGCGTTGAACTCGCCAAGACCGGCAGTCAGCAGAAGAGCAAGGATCTGATCAAACGTCTGAAGATCGTCGAAGCTCTTCGGGACAGCGAGAACAAGCCTGAATGGATGGTGCTCGACGTCATTCCGGTCATTCCGCCGGATCTGCGTCCGCTGGTTCTGCTGGATTCCGGAAATTTCGCTACCAGCGACCTGAACGACCTCTATCGTCGAATTATCAACCGTAACAACCGACTGAAGAAGCTGGTTGACCTGAACGCGCCGGAAGTCATCGTTCGCAACGAAAAGCGAATGCTGCAGCAGTCCGTTGACGCGCTGTTCGACAACAACCGCTGCAAGCGTCCGGTTCTGGGTTCGTCGAATCGTCCGCTGAAGTCCTTGACCGACATGATCAAAGGCAAGCAGGGACGTTTCCGCGAAAACCTGCTCGGCAAGCGAGTTGACTATTCGGCACGAAGCGTGATCGTCGTCGGTCCCGAGCTGAAGCTGCATCAGTGTGGTCTTCCCAAAAAGATCGCTCTGGAGCTGTTCCAGCCGTTCGTGATTCGCAGGCTGAAGGACCTTGGACACGCGGATACGATCAAGAGTGCCAAGCGCATGCTTGAGCGTCGCGATGAAGATGTGTGGGATATTCTGGACGATGTGATTCGCAATCATCCGGTTCTGCTGAACCGTGCTCCAACGCTTCACCGGATCGGTATTCAGGCGTTCGAGCCGATTCTTGTGGAAGGAAACGCGATTCGGCTGCATCCGCTGGTCTGCAAGGGATTCAATGCGGACTTTGACGGGGACCAGATGGCCGTCCATCTTCCGCTGTCGATGGAAGCCCAGATCGAAGCCACGACGCTGATGATGTCGACCCACAACATCTTCAGCCCTGCGAATGGTGCACCGATCATCAGTGCATCGCAGGACATCGTGATGGGTTGTTATTACCTTACAATGAAGCGACTCGATCGTCCGGGGCAGGGCATGGTGTTCGCCTCAGCCGAAGAAGTCTTCATGGCGTTCGCGCAGGGCAAGGTCAACCGTCACGCGACGATTCGCCTCCGTTTGCCGCGTGGCAAGCGCGTCAAGGGTGAAGGTTCTGAGACTTTCCGTCAGGGCGGGTTGATCGAAACGTCGCCGGGTCGCGTGATGTTCAATGACATTCTCCCTAAGAAAATGTCGTACTACAACCAGACGCTGGGCAGCAAGGATCTGGCCCGAGTCATCTCTGACTGCTATCTGGAACTGGGGCGTCGTGAGACGATTGAGCTTCTGGACCGCATGAAGAGTGCGGGCTTCAGAGCATCCACCGAGAGCGGTTTGTCGTTTGGTGTGAGCGATCTGCGAACAGCGCCAAACAAAGAACAGGTGATTGGTGCGTCCGAGAAGCAGGTTCTGAAACTGCTGAAGAATTACGAACGCGGGATTATCACCAATCAGGAACGTTACAATAAGGTGCTGGACATCTGGACCCATGCTCGTGAAGAAATCACGAAATCCATGATGGAGCAGCTGAAGGAAGACGTGCGTGAAGAAGGCGCATACGTCAACCCGATCTACCTCATGGCGCATTCCGGTGCTCGAGGCGGTGTAGGACAGATTCAGCAGCTGGCCGGCATGCGGGGTCTGATGGCTAAGCCAAGCGGCGAGATTATTGAAACGCCGATTAAGTCGAACTTCCGTGAAGGTTTGTCGGTGCTGGAATACTTCAGCTCGACACACGGTGCTCGAAAAGGTCTGGCTGACACAGCTCTGAAGACGGCGGACAGCGGTTACCTGACCCGTAAGCTGGCAGACGTCTGTCAGAATATGGTCATCACGATGCATGACTGCAAAACCACAAAGGGCCTGACCCGCGGTGTTGTTTACCGCGGTGAGAAGGTGGAAGTGGGTCTGGCAGATTCGATTCGTGGTCGCGTCAGCCGAACGAACATCGTCAACCTGATCACTGAGGAACCGATCGTTCGCGAAGGCGACATGATCACCGTGGAGAAGTCTCGCAAGATCGAAGAGATGGGCCTGGAACGAATCCAGGTCCGTAGTCCGATGACCTGCGAATGCACACTCGGACTTTGCCAGCAATGCTACGGGATGGACCTGTCAACCGGTGATCTGGTTGAAATGGGCATGGCCGTGGGGATCATTGCTGCTCAGAGTATTGGGGAACCTGGTACTCAGCTGACCATGCGAACGTTCCACATCGGTGGTGTGGCTTCGAAGGACGTCGAAACCAGCGAACTGTTCGCGAAACGAGCAGGCCAGGTTCGATTTACTCGAATCCGAAGCGTTATTAACGCTGAAGGCCGCCAAGTGGTTCTCGGTCGAACCGGTGAAATCAGCATCGTCGACGATCGCGGACGTGAAGTTGAAAAGCAGCGTGTTCCAAACGGTGCGGTTCTGTCAGTTGCTGAGAATCAGGCTGTGAAGCCTAATGATGTTCTTTGCACGTGGGACCCTCACTCGATTCCGATTATCGCTCAGGTTGGCGGACGTGTTCGACTGGAAGACTGTGTCGAAGGTCAGTCGATTCGCACAGAACGCGAAGCGTCCGGCACGATGCGTCGAACCATTACCGAGCACAAGGCGGGACTGCATCCGCAGGTGATCGTTGAAGATGGCAACGGTAAGATCCTGGACTTCTATTATCTGCCTGAAGGTGCGAGCCTTGATGCAGAAGAGGGTGGCCATATTTCGGCCGGTACGGTTGTTGCGAAAACTCCGCGAGAGTCCACAGGGACTCAGGACATTACCGGTGGTCTCCCACGCGTTACCGAACTGTTCGAAGTTCGAAAGCCGAAGGATCCGGCCGTTGTTGCTGAAATCGATGGGGAAGTTGAATTCCCTGCTGAGAAGAAGCGCGGCAAGCGAATTGTGCTCGTGAAAGGTGCAGACGGGACCGAAGTCGAACACGTGATTCCCCACGGTAAGGATCTTCAGGTTCATCCGGGTGACCTGGTCAAGGCGGGTGACGCGCTGGTTCGAGGCCCATTGGTGCCTCAGGACATTCTGCGAGTCAGCGGCCCGGAAGAAGTGCAGCAATACCTGCTGCACGAAATCCAGAACGTGTACCGTGCTCAGCGAGTGGAAATTGACGACAAGCACATCGAAATCGTGATCGCCCAGATGTTGCGTAAGGTCCGAGTGGACAGCGTTGGCGACACGGACCTGCTGCCAGGTTTGCTGATCGACAAATTTGAGCTGAAGAAGATTAACGATTCCCTGGAGTCTATGGGTAAGATCACCGATCCGGGTGGGTCGGACTTCGAAATCGGCGACAGAGTTCTGTTGACCGACATCGAAGCGGTCAATGCGGAAGTCAGCCGTCCAATTAAGCACACCACTCTGAAACGGGCGAAAGCAAGCCCACAGTTGCTGGGGATTACCAAGGCAGCCGTGTCCAGCGAAAGCTTTATCTCGGCGGCGAGCTTCCAGGAAACCACAAAGGTTTTGACAGAAGCCGCATTGGGTGGAAAAGTGGATAATCTGGTGGGTCTGAAGGAAAACGTGATTCTTGGTCACCTCATTCCGGCAGGCACAGGCTTCCATCTGCATCAGGATGCACAGGTCCGAATTCATGATTCCGCTTTGCGGGAGCAGGAAGAGCAAAAGGCTCGCATGGCGGCTGCTCGCAAGGATCTACTGGGGAATTCCGAGCTGCAGGCACGCCGAGTGGATCCCGATCGTCCTTCGGCTCCGTCTTTGGCAGATCTGACACCTGATGATCCGCTGTGATCAGCGAATTAGACTGATCGGCGGCGTACGAGGTTGACGATCAGGGTGAACGTGGATAAAGTGCCGCGTTTTCCGCGTTTCACTGGAACAAGTGCGTCGAGCGTCTTTAGTTTCTGGCTTTTTTGTTTTGTTTGGCGATTTATGCCCACAATTAATCAACTTATTCGGAACCCCCGAAAACAGCAGTCTACCAAGTCAAAGACCCCGGTTCTTGAGGGATGTCCTCAGAAGCGTGGTGTGTGTCTTCAGGTCAAGACTGTCACTCCCAAGAAGCCGAACTCCGCGCTCCGAAAAGTGGCGCGTGTGCGTCTTTCCAACGGGAAAGAAGTCACGGCGTATATCCCGGGCGAAGGCCACAACCTTCAGGAACACTCCATTGTACTGATCCGTGGAGGTCGCGTTCGCGACCTTCCGGGTGTTCGTTATAAGATCATTCGTGGCGTTCTCGATACGCTGGGCGTTGCTGACCGTCGCCAGGCTCGCAGCTGCTACGGTGCGAAGCGTCCAAAGGGTGGCGGGGCGGCAGCAGCAGCTGGCGCCAAGAAGAAAAAGTAAGACGGTCGTTTCGCGGCAGCCTTCAAGGTCAGCAGTCTGACTTTGCTTGCGTCGTGTGCGGCTATGTGCTGTGATTTCGGTGTCCGAGACATTGCTTTCTGATAATGTGTAACTGAGAGTTCCTTTCGATGGTTAAGAAGTTTACGGCAAGTCGCAAGCAGCTGAAGCATGACACTCGCTTTAGCAGCCTTCTCGTTTCCAAGTTCATCAATTGTCTGATGTACGACGGTAAGAAGAGTGTGGCAACGGGTGCGTTCTATCGTGCAATGGAACTGGTGAAGAAGCAGTTGCCAAACGAAGAGCCTCTGAACGTTTTTCTTTCAGCCGTTGACAACGTTAAGCCGGCGATCGAAGTTCGCTCTAAGCGAGTTGGTGGGGCGACTTATCAGGTGCCAACACCGGTGAATCCTCGCCGTCAGCAGGCATTGTCTATTCGGTGGATTCTTGAAGCTGTGCGAGGCCGTAAGGGTCGCCCGGTCGACAAGTCTCTTGCTGAAGAACTGGTCGCTGCGTTTCGCCGTGAAGGTGCGGCAATGAACAAGCGAGAGAACGTGCATCGTATGGCTGACGCTAATAAGGCGTTCTCGCACTTCGCCTGGTAAGACCGGGGAGGAAGCTGAAATATCTGAACGTCAGCAGGTGGCTAACTCCTGCTGACGTTTTTTTGCGTCTTACGCACTGGGCCGATGGCGACGCGGCATTTTCGGTCGCAGCCATGATGTTACGGCGACAGCTTGCGAAGGGCCGGACTTCCGGAGGCGGTTTTATAGATTTCGTAACCGCCGGCGTTGGTCAGAGTGATGCTCTGACCGGTGGATAGTTTCAGCGTGAAAGGCGTCGCAGTCCCGGTCACAGTGGCCCAGCGGATTTGATAGCTCGTCAGAGTGTTTGCTGAAGTGAGGCTGAAAGAACCCAGAGAACTGGTTCCCAGATTGATGGACATGGTCTGTGACGACGGCATGTTGTTGGTGATCGTGAACTTGGTTTGGCCGGTTTTGTTGCCTCGCCGCTTCGGACGGTAGATTCGAACTGTTCCGCTGGCCAGGTTCCTCAGGTTAATCGCGTTTTTTCGAAGGACTCTGACCTTGTTGAAGTTCTCTTCATAAACGAAGGTTGGGCTGCCTGCTGCGTTCACATTCGCCACGATGGACGTATGTTGAGAGGAGAAATTGCTGTACGTTGGATACACAAACTTCGTGTTGCGGTACTGGATAATATCGCCGGGCTGCAGCTTAGAAGCTGGTTTTGAATCGACCCATGTACCGTTGGTGTTTGAGACGGTTTTAATCAGCGTTCCCCAGACGTAGTCACCAGGAGCAGGGCTGTCGGGTCCCAGATCTGCAGAGGTGAATTCTGCACCGGCGACACGCAGGCCTTCCGTCGCCGCATGAGCACATTCGCCGCCCCCAACTCGCAAGCCGACTTTTCCGGAAAGAAAAACGGCCAGTTTTGAGTTCAGGGTCTGAGCCTGGCAAGGCATTGCAAGGACCAGCATACACACAACGAATGCCACCGCTTTGATTCGCATGTTTTGCTCTCTGCCGTTTTAGGCGTAGATGGAGGACCGTCTTCCGGACCGCGTTTTCAGCATGAATGTCTGGCGCAAGGGTCGTGAGAATATACCTTATCCGAACTGGATGTCGATCCGAAACAGTGGCAATTGATGCTGTGCCGACGATCGCGGTTGCTTATGTCCAGAAATTCTTTAACTGCTCGGCCGCAGCAACTTCAAGTGGAAACTGTCGAGCAAACGCATGATCCTGAACACCTGACAGTTCGCGCATTGCCAGGTGAATATGCTCGGGGCGAACACGAATGCCCTTGTCGGCATCGATCGCCATTGTGTTCGGATTCACTGGAATCAGCTGCTGCTGATTGTCAGTCTGGCCCATCACACGGTTGCCGGTGATTCCCGCGCCGAGAAACATGATGGAACCAATGGACCAGTGGTCTTTGCCATTGCCACTGTTGTAAATTGGTGTTCGTCCCATTTCGCTTTGAATGATCACAACAAGTTTTTCGCGGATCTGCAGGTCTTCTGCTTTTCGCAGAAGATAATCAATCCCTTCCAGAAACTCGGGAATCAGTTTCATCTGGTCAGGATCATTGTTGTTGTGGCTGTCGAACTGACCGATCGACAGATTTGCAGAGATGCACACACCCGCCTTGAAAGACGCGAGCGTAATATCTGCCTGCTGCGACAGTCGTTCCTTCGACGATTCTTTAGGAATGAACGGGACAACGCGCTGCAAAGCTTTGGAATTGACCTGAGCGGAGTACAGCATGCTCTGACTTCGTTCAACTCGGGGAAGTCGGACCGAGGACACGCGAGCATCAAACTGTTCCTGCAGAGCTTTTTCAATTCGGTCTGACACAAACGGATCGTGATACGGAGTTCGTTCGTTGCCTTCGACAAAGTCGGCTTTCGCCAGCAGGTTCAGCGACTGCAGGTAAGGCACACGTGACATCGGGACCAGGTTGCCGGTTGCCGAGTAATTTCCGAAAGTCAAGAACGCCAGCGGTGCTTCAGCTCCTTTGCAGGCGGCAATGAGTGCAGGAAACGTCGGGTAGTTGGTGCTGTCGAGTTTCCCCGTGGCCATGTACCGAGCACACGGCGTATGGTTGTTGACAGAAAGGTCCAGGCCGTTCAGCGTTCGAAGTTCCTTGCCATACGTTGCGAAGAAGTCTTCGTTTGTCATCCCCTTCTCGATGTGCTTCGCCGTCGGCGCAAAACGATGTTCGCCATTGGTTTGAATGTCGCCGTTTTGATAAAGGCGATTGATTCCTTCCACGCCCTTCGGGTCCATCAGATACGTGGTGTCCCAGCCTCCGGACGCGTTGAAGACAACGTAGTACGGTCCCGGATAGCCTTCGCTGTCGGCCTTCTTTGCTGCATCCGCGCGAAGGATTGAATCCAAACCAACGGGCGAAGCAAAGCCCAATCCAGCAAGGCTGCACAAACGAATGAAATGGCTGCGTTTCATAGTATCTCCAAAGTAGGCCGGACCGAGCACCAGCGAGTTCCGGCTTGTTCAAGGAGGTTGAATTGCCGGAACTCGCTGGCGCTCGGTCCGGCGTGCGTCACTCATACAAGAATTCATGCTGCCTCAATAAATACGTCACCACCGCGCGCCAGCCCCGGAGAGTGTAAAGCGGGTCTTCGGTGTGGAACTCTTCGCGGCCGCCGCAGAAATAGGATTCGCGAGGTTCAAAACGACCCTGAGCATTTGCGTCGGCGATGATGCCGGTGAAAAGTTGGAACGTACGTTCGATGTCTGAATGATCGGGCGCAAGTTCGTGGCCCAGAAGACGCTGATGAAGTGCAACGATTGTGTGGCGAATCTGCAGGTTTGAGATGTCATCGCCGGGGACGACGCTCGGTTCGATCGTTGAAAATAACGCCCGTTCGGCCGATGGTTTTCGAAAGTCGCGAGCGACGTGATAGCATGCGACGTCGTTAGCCAGGATTCGCTGTATCGCACCCATCGCGCCGCTGGGATCGGCGTTGCGCTCGGTGATGGAGATGGAGTCGATGCCGCCGTAGAGGATTTTTGTTTCTCCGTCGAGACGTCCCCATTCCTTGCCAAAGATTACTTTGAGCTTGCGTTCCAGTTGCTCGGGACTGAGCAGCCTTACGAGGCCGATATCATCCAGCTCCGCCGCGCGATCGGGGTTGGATGCTGCGAGATGCAAACCGTCAACTCGATAGAAATCTGAAGCGATCAGACTGCGAAACGCCGTCTTCAGATTGAAGCCGCTATCCGCAAATTCGCGGGCCGTTGTTTCAATCAGCTTTCGCTGAGCCAAATAGGCACGGCGGCGAGCGCCGAAGACAGGATCATCAATGTCATCCGGCGGCTGCAGCGTTTTTCGTCCGAACAGGATGTAGTAAACGTGTTCCACCATTGCGATCGCAAAGCGAGGATCCTTGACCGTTCGTTCCGCCAGCCACTGCGTTGCTCGCCAGCGTTCTGACGGCGGCATTTCTTCGCCTTCGAAGCCCGCCTCGAACATGTCCGTGTACCAGCCGTCTTTTCGAGGAATCACGTGTCCTTCAAAGTCGAAATCCTGAAAAATGCCCGAGACAGGATCGATCGTGCGATGGCACACGACACAGTCCGGGGCCTGCATCACCGGGACTTCATACTTTGCCGCCACCGTAGAAGCATCTGTCGAACGCGGCGCCAGCTGCATGATGTCGATGCCCAGAAAGTGCTGGTAAAACATCCGGGCGCGCAGACGGTTGCGATTGGTCTCCGTGGAGGGAAATCGCCGCAGGTAGTGGAACATGCTGAGAAAGCCCGCGTGCGGATAAAGCCCGGTCGCCGACTCCTGAGTCTTCCCATCGCGTCCCGTCATCGCGGGCAGTTTCGCGGGGATGTACTCGAACGGATCCTCGGGATTTTTGAACTGGTCCTTGATACTTTCGAAGATGCCATAACCGCGAGCCGTGTGTGGCGAGACCATGATGTAGTCGGCAGTGGCGAGTTCCGTGAAAGGCCGGTTATTGCGAACGATGTACTCGATCATTCGCAGCGGTTCCTGCAGAAGCGCGTCACGGTAGACGGCAGCCAGCTTCCAGCCTGCTCGTTCGCGTTCGGCTTCCGGCAGGTTGCTGAAGTCCCACTTCTGATACCAGAGTCGAGTTTTCTCAAAGTGATGGTACGACAACAGTGTCTCCGCATTGTCCTCAATGCCGACCGTCAAAAAGATATCGTTAAATCCTTCCTTGAGCCGCTCGTGAAAAGCGTCCTCTTCCATAACCTGACCCACAATGGAATCCAGAGCCGCCAGATCACCCTCTTTCACGCCAGCAAGCTCCGTTTCGGTGGGAAGTCGACCGGCTAACGACAACGTGACTAGCCGTAGAAGTCGCGACGCGGGCATCATTTCGACATTCTCAAAGAACGGTCGAGCGACAGACTCTGCATAGAAATCCGGTTCCGCTGGCTCCTGCGGGTTCGGATTCAGACGGCGGACGAATCTCTGCAGGATCCGCAGACCGGTGGAGTCCGCTTTCATCACTTCGCCGCCTCCGTGATCCAGCTTGCCGGAGACTTTAAGCAGCAGCCGCGACTGGTCACCTTCCATCGCCTTCGCCATCGACTCAAATGCCAGCCGATTGTGTTTCAGTCCGTCTGCATTCTCCTCGCCGGCTTCATCCAAACGAACCAGCACGAAGCCGCTATCAGCCGCATCACCATTCTTATGATGGCATCGGAGACACGTGCGTTCTCCGACTTTGGCCCAGACCTCATCTTCAAAAAAAAAGTCATCCAGACTACAGTTGGGAGGAGGCGCCGCTGACCTCTGCGAGTCCTGAGCGAATAAAGCGAGACTCGCAAAAGTCAGCATGAGAAATCCGAAAACAACGGACAGCCGGCTCATTATATTTCTCCGGTGACAGGCAACTGTGTTCAGACCCATCATCCTGGCGACTGATCCTCCTTGGCGGCAAGGCTCTCGGATACCATTGTGCCGATCCCTGACAAAAAACTCATACGAAGAAACCCAGGGCCATCCAGATTCAGCGTGATTTTTGCGTCTCCTTTTGCCCCTTTGTGGCCAACACTAGCGAAGCCGTTTGCAGTCTGCGTTACCACCTCTCATTTTCTTCGTCAAGTATCGTTGTCAGTTGCTGAGCGTGGCGTCTATTGATGCGTCTGGCGCGTTATCGACCTGAGGTAGCGGCCGGCCGATCAGGACTCGATTCATGTCGGTAATTAACGGCGATATCTGATCCCAGTGAACGCGATAGCCGGCCGCATGTAAGCGGTAGGTGCGGTCGACGTCGATCGCGTTGTCTGCACCCAGAACGTTCTTCAGGCACTCGGGAGAAGGGTGCAGCCGATGCTGTCGGCAGCACGGTAGAAGTGCAATCGTACTGCGAAGTGAGATTGCATGCGTGATGCATTGATCGGTCCGACCACCACAGGCATGAACACCCAGAATTGCGGTTCCCGATTCGACGTGGTGGAGAGTTTCGTTCAATGGAGCTTCGACATAGTTGATCTTTGCTTCGGTCCAGGGGGCCACTGCCTGCGCCGCTGCAAGAACGAGATCGAAGCTCCTGGGACGAACACTGTCGAGAAGGCAAACGTGTTCCACGTCATGGTGGAACATCGCAAACAGAATTCCGACCAACCCATGGCCACAACACAAGTCAGCAACTGATTTGCAAAGAATCCGCTTTCGAACGCAAGCGAAAAATTCAAAACTCTCCAATAGCTCTTTAAACGGCAACGCCCGACGCTCGCACAGCTCCCGAGCAAACAGGGAAGACAGATAGTCTCCGGGAAACCATCGTGTATCGGATTGCCGAAGCCGATCTCGACAAGACGCCTTCTTCGAAAATTCTGCGGAGTTGAATTGCTTCAAAAAGCGAAATGGTTGATCGGCTTCAGCAAGTACGTTGCTTGATGCGTCTGACATAGGTGAGGGCATTTGCGAAAAAAAATTGAACTTGCCAGGAACAAGAACATCGTCGCCGTTGACTCGCCTGTGCTAATTGCCACACGGGTCCGCTGTTCGTCGCGAGCAATTGAAAAACAGACGCAGGAACAGTTGCTGTTACGGCCCGAAGACATGCTCCGCCACGGACTGTACGAATCGGATTCGCTGCCGCCAACGCCCAAGAGTAACTACCAGTCTGGTGATCGCTGAAACTACAAAATGTGCGATTCGCAGCGGCAACAAACGTTCGGTTAGTATCGCCCCCTTTATCGTGGCGTAGCTGCGGGTTGCCCGTTGAGTCAAGTGAAATGATTCCTGCAATGACTCCGACGCTGTCAGAAAACCGGGCAATCGCCTGGCGTTGTCTTTTGCGAAATCCATGACGTCGTCGATGATCTGAAGCTGCATGACGATCCGAAAGAGAATCTGCAAATCAAAGTCCGTTCGAACAGCCCGCAGTCCCTCATCGACATTGGCATATCCGAACGTTGTCGCTGTCAGAACGCCAAGCGAAAGTCGCACGACATCTTCGCGGTAAAATTGCACTTTTCGGCACTGCAGACGATCGCCGAACGCAGACGGTCGTCGTAGTTCCAGTTGCTGAAGTTGCGTCCAATAATCAGCAACGGTCGTGCTCATCCCGGCGGCGTCCAGCAGTTTTCGTATCCTGCGGAATTCGTCCTGACAGTACGCCTTGCCATCGAACGCGGCATTGACAGTTGCTCCGAAGTCCAGCAACACGGCGAGACTTCTGACGCGATCAGGCGGCAGTCGTTTTGACGTGCGAAGCTGATGCAGCATGTCGAATGCCATAATGCACGCAATTCTCAAAGGTGTTTTGGGTCTCGACCGGAATAAGAGCGGCAGACCTCGCAGGACACTCCGCACTGCAACGACGATTGATATCATTCCACCGCTCGCCCTCGACCACGGATCGGAATGGCTTTGGCCTGATAAGTCCATCGCTCGGCCTTCCTGCCGGGTTTGACTGAGCCCGCAATATCAATCATGTGGCGAGTTGATCTGATCGGTGTCACACATAGCACAAGACGACTTCTCGTGGACATCGCCAGCGAATCGGGATCAGATCACTGACGCCGCGACTCACGACCAGGGTTGTTGATTGCTATTGATGCGTCAAATAGCAGTAGGGGTAAAAGAAGGCTCCCGGATACAACCGGTCGCGAAATTCAAACGCTACGAATTGACAACCGTGAAGATGTCCCGCCAGAACAAGATCGAAACCACGATGACGAGCCGTCTTCCAAATTCGAGGATTGTGAGCACACAGGATTCTGAGGTCTCCGTGAGGCATTGTGGCTCCTGAAGCCTCGGGCCCTGACATTGAGATGACGCGATCACCGTGAAAGATTTTTTCCACGCCGCTGTGGATCCACTTTCCACCTGCCGCCACGACCGTGTCGCGAACCCGCTGCATGCCAACGCCGCTTTGTAATCGCTGCATGGAATCCCGTGAACTCGCCGGAATTCACGAGCTGCCGCAATAAACGCCCGGAGATTTATGTCACCAGCTTTCAGCATCTGCCTGATACTGACGCCGCGAATTTCAGGCACTACGGCCGCTTTGCCCGAGCTGAATTTTACGGCAGGCCGATCCGGATACAGCAGCGTGGCGCAATACGCTTCCCATTTCATCCAGTCACGGCTTCTGACAAACATGCAGATCCCGCTGCCTGCGAGATACAGAAACCAGTTCCCGAACCAGACGACAAGGCCTCCGCCAAACCGTCGCGTCTTCACAAACACAGCGGCAACGTTGCACGTCTGACGCTGAATTCGATTCATACGAACTCGGTTCATCATTGATGCAATAAATTGTTGGAGACGCTCAGTCATGAAACATCGTTGAATTCGTACCGCTGCCGCTCGTCTATTTACATTCGCTTCTGGCGTTGGTGTTCCTCGATCGTGAACTACATCGACTGCCTTCGACCTGGGCTCGGGGCCTTTCACCGGGGAATCCTGCTCATCCCGCTGTGCCTGTTTCTTATGGCCCGTTCAATTCGCTGATGGCCACGGGATCCCCAGAAGCGATTTTTTGACCTGGCAGATTACTCATCAGGCGGGAGCCGGAGTCATTCGGCGGGTGTCGGCTCACTTTCTTGTCGCGGCCCATGTCTTTCTGGAACTGTTGCCTTATCTGGTCTGGGTCATGGTAATTCCGTTAATGACACTGCGGATTTCGCTGAAGTGGATTCACGAGGTGTCGCTCGCCGAACTGGAGACGAATAGTCATGGCTTTCGTGGCGGCTGGTGCCTTTGGCTGATCCTGTGGGCTTCGTTTCTGACAGACTATGCGACGACGTGCAATGTCTCTATGCATGATTCGGCCAGCGGAATGCGGTTCGTCATATTCGATTGGCTGGCGTCCGCCGCAATCGAGCGCTCGGGCTTTTGAAATGGCGAGGGCGGCACGAGCATCCTGTCACGGCGGAGTGGAGGCATGGTAGCATGGCTGGAACTTGCGGTCGTGCGAACGAACCTCGGTTGTTTCTCGCACTGGCGGAGTCATAATCCCACAGCTCTGTGTGGCCTTGCGGCAGAGGTGTAGTGTTTCGGATGAAGCCGGGTGAACACATTGACGTTTGCCGTGTCGCCTCGAAACTCAGTTTTTTCAGTGTTTCGGGCGTTCCCCATTGCGAAAGCCCGGTTTTTTACGGTTACCCCAACATGGCTCGCTCGATAGAAACAATTCGAAATATTGGCATTATTGCCCACATTGATGCAGGAAAGACGACGACAACCGAGCGAATCCTGTACTACACGGGCGCGTCGCATCGGATGGGGAATGTTGACGATGGCACAACGACCACCGACTTCGACCCTGAGGAAGCTCAGCGTGGGATCACGATTTATTCGGCCGCAGTGACCTGCCAGTGGAAGGGCTGCACGATCAACATTATTGACACTCCGGGGCATGTCGACTTCACGGCGGAAGTTGAGCGAAGCCTGCGAGTGCTTGATGGTGCGGTGGTGATCTTTAGTGCAGTTGAGGGCGTGGAGGCTCAGAGCGAAACCGTTTGGCGTCAGGCAAACAAATATCAAGTTCCTCGGATCTGCATGATCAACAAGATGGACCGCATCGGAGCTGATTTTGACCGAGTCCTTCGGCAAATTCGCGATCGTCTGACGGCAACGCCCGTTCCACTGCAGATTCCGATCGGAGCCGGTCAGTCCACTAATGCCGACGGATTCTGTGGCGTGATTGACCTGCTTACTATGAAGGCGCTCTACTGGGATGCGGAAACCAAGGGGCAGGACTTTCGTGAGGAGGACATCCCGGAAAAGTACAAAGACGATGCGGAACTGTGGCGAGCAGAGCTTTTTGATGTTCTCTCAAATCTTGATGACAACATTATGATGGCATGTATGAACGGTGACGCCGTTTCATATGAAATGGCTATTTCCGCCATTCGAAAAGCCACGCTGGCCGGACAGATCCAGCCCGTGCTTTGCGGTGCGTCGCTCGACTACATTGGAGTCCAGCCGGTTCTGGACGGAGTGAAAAACTTTCTGCCCAGTCCGCTGGACAGGCCGTCAGTTGAGGGCTTGATTCCTTCCGGAAAGCAGGAGGGCGAGACGGCAGTGCGTCAGGCAACGGTCAAAGAGCCCGTCTGTGCGCTGATTTTCAAGGTTCAGGCGGAACCGCACGGAGATCTGTACTTCGCGCGGGTCTATTCCGGCGTTCTGACAGGCAACTCGCGTCTGTTAAATCCCCGCGTTGGCAAAAAGGAAATGGTCACGCAGCTGTGGCACATTCAGTCTGATTCCCGAGAGAAAGTAGAGCGCGTAGAAGCCGGCGACATTTGCGGCATCATCGGCCCTCGCGATTCAGCCACTGGAGATACGCTTTGCGATCCAAGTGCCCCAATTTCGCTGGAATCCATTGTGTTTCCAGAGACCGTGATCTCGATGGCGATTGAGCCGGAATCCAGCAATGACCGAAAGAAATTGGAAGACACGCTTAAAAGGCTGGAACGGCAGGACCCGACATTTCGAGTGAAATCAAATCCTGAAACAGGTCAGACGATCATCAGTGGAATGGGTGAACTGCATCTGGAGGTCATCCGGCACCGAATGGAACGTGATTTTAAACTAAAGGTGCGATTTCATAAGCCGCGAGTCAGCTACCGCGAGAAACTGGTCGGCGAAGTCACAGTCAATGTGGACTTTTCTAAGCAAATGCCAGCCGGAACCATCAGTTTTGGACTGACTGTGCTGGCCAGAGAAGTCAGCGAAGCAACCGCAGGAGTCAGCGTGGGCCACCGCCTCGCCCCGGAAGCTCTGCCAAAGGCACTGCTCCAGATTCTTCTGGAAAGTTTGCAAAAAGAGGCCGAAGGTGGCGGAATCTACGGCAATCCAATGATGGGGCTTTCGCTGAATATACTAAATGTCAATTTCCGTGAGAGCGAAACCAACGAAGTTGCAATCCGAATGGCAGCTTCCGAAGCATTTCATAAAGTGCTGAGCGAAGGGAAGATGGCGATTTTGGAACCGATCATGTCAGTAGAGGTAGTCACCCCCGAGGATTTCCTGGGAAATGTACAGTCCGACCTGAATTCCCGCAGAGCAGTCATCATCAATTCCGACAGACGGGGTGACCTTTGTGTTCTGCAGTGTGAAGTCCCTTTGGTGGAAATGTTCGGCTACTCAAATCAGGTTCGCAGCCTTTCTCAAGGTCGAGCATCCTATTCGATGGAGCCTTGCCGGTACGAAATTGCTCCCCCGAACGTGGCAGAACAGATGATGTAGCTGAAGTTTGCAATGTCTTCTGCCGAACTAATGGATTTCTCATCCGACGTTGATTGACACAAACGCGGACGGACTCTATCATCCGCGATTCCCCGTTTCTCGGGTTGTTGGTTTCGTTTTGCGTAACCTGTTTGCTGAAGGTGGTTTACGTGGCTGGTGCTGGCGAAGAATGTATCCGGATTCGGATGGAAGCATATGACCACTCGGTGCTGGATCAGTCAGCGGCGGAAATCGTGGACACTGCGAAGCGTACAGGTGCGATAGTTCATGGTCCGGTGCCGCTGCCGACTCGAATCGAGCGATACACGGTGCTTCGAAGTCCTCACATTGACAAGAAGTCGCGTGAGCAGTTCGAAATTCGGACGCATAAGCGGCTGATCGACATCATTCAGCCTACTGGCAAGACTGTGGATGCTTTGAATAAGCTCTCATTGCCGGCTGGGGTTGATATTAAGATTAAGGCTACGGCAACCGCCTAAGTTTTGGTCTCTTGCTACTGGTGTCGTTTTAACTCTGCGGTCAGATTTTGTCCGCACTTTCAAATTTTTCTGCGCGCGGGTGCGGAGCTATGTCAGTTGGATTGCTTGGTCGAAAAATCGGCATGACACAGGTCTATGACGCTGATGGCGTCATTGTGCCTGTGACTGTTATTGAGGCTGGCCCTTGTGTTGTGCTGCAGGTTCGTTCTTCCGAAAAGGATGGCTACGACGCAGTTCAGTTGGGGTTTGGTGATCGTCCACGAAATAAAGTCTCGCGTGCCGAGCGTGGTCACGTGGCTGCGTTGGGTGGTCGTCGCCAGCAGGGTAAAGCTGTTGCTGTGCCGAAAGCTGAATGTGAGCCAAAGCGATTCATTCGCGAGTTTAGGTGTAAGGCTGCTGATCACGGGTTTGCTGTGGGGCAGGTGGTTGGGCCAGACTCTCTCGAGGGCGTCAAGTTTGTTGACGTTATTGGGGTGACGATCGGTCGCGGGTTTACGGGAGTTATGAAGCGACATAACTTTTCGGGTCTCGGTGCCAGTCACGGTGTGAAGCGTGTACATCGGTCGCCTGGTTCCATTGGTCAGAGTGCTGACCCAAGTCGCGTGTATCCCGGGACAAGAATGGGCGGTCACTACGGTTCAGAACGTGTGACGGTTAAAAATCTCAGGGTTGTGCGTGCCGAAGCTGAAACAAACGTGCTGCTTGTTCGCGGCGCAATCCCCGGCCCTAATGGCGGGTATGTGGTGATTCGTCGTTCTGTGAAGAATCGTGTTTGATACTTGTTGGTGGTGCCATGATTTCGGTTCCAGTTAAAGATATGTCAGGTGCTGATTGTGGCACGCTTGATTTTGATCCTTCGGAGATTTCCGATGTGATCTGCAAGCAGTTGCTGCATGATGCTGTTGTAATGTATCTCGCCAACCGCCGTGTTGGTTCGGTGCAGACGAAGTCGCGCGGAATGGTTGCGGGAAGTACTCGCAAGCTGTTCAAGCAGAAGGGGACAGGTCGCGCTCGAGCTGGTGGGATTCGTACCCCTGTTCGTCGCGGCGGTGGTCATGCGTTTGGCAAGAAGCCACGGGATTATTATTATCGTCTTCCAAAAAAGGCTGTGCAGAAAGCCACACGGATGGCTTTGTTAAGTAAGTTCCAGGACTCACAGGCGGTTGTCCTGAAGAACTGGGAGTGCTCCGAGCCAAAGACGAAGGTGGTGGCCGGTTTCCTGAAGGCGATTGGCCTGGAGGGGAAGACTGTCTTGCTTGCGACCGATGGTGTGAACCAGAATGTCTGGCGGTCAGCTCGCAATATTCATGGTGTGATGGTGATGCCTGGCTCGGATTTGAATGCGTTCAGTCTGCTGCGACAGCGTCATCTGGTGATCACGGTTGGTGAGATGAATCGAATTCTTGGCCGACAGGCCTGATTTGACACTGGGATTGGGTGTTCTGATGGCATCGTTCTTTACTTCTGGTATTACGCTTGAGCCTCATCAGGTAATCCGTCGGCCGTTGGTCACGGAAAAGGGTACTCACCTGTCAGAGAAGCTTAACGCTTACTCGTTTGAAGTGCATCCGCTTGCGACGAAGACGGACATCAAGGCTGCTGTTCAGCAGTTGTGGGATGTGCGGGTCGTTGCCGTTCGGACTCAGACTCGGATAGGAAAGCCTCGTCGCCATAAAATGGTTATGGGTTTGACTCGATCCTGGAAGAAGGCTGTTGTGAAACTGCATGACGAAGATCGTATAGCGTTCTTCTAGGACTGGTTCTGGTCTTCAATTATTTAATTGTGTGGATGTGAGCCGTAACCATGGGTATTCGATTCTACAAACCAGTGACTCCCGGTCGTCGTGGCGCTTCGGTCAGTGATTTCGCTGAAATTACTGACAAGAAGAAGCGTCCCGAGAAGGAGTTGACCAGTCGCTATAAGAAGCGTGGTGGTCGCAACAATCAAGGTAAGATTACATCGCTTCATCGTGGCGGTGGCCATAAGCGTCTCTACCGTCATATCGATTTCAAGCGAGACAAAGATGGCGTCGTTGGGACGGTTACTCACATTGAGTACGATCCTAATCGGTCCAGCCGCATCGCCCTGATTCAGTATGCTGACGGCGAGAAGCGTTACATTCTGGCTCCGGAAGGTTTGAAGGCTGGCGATACGATTGAGAGTGGCGCTGCTCTTGAGCCAAACATTGGTAACACAATGCCCCTTGGTTCAATTCCCGCGGGTACAGTTATCCATAATATCGAGATGCAGCCGGGCCGTGGCGGCCAGTTGTGTCGTAGTGCGGGTGTCGGTGCGACGCTGAATGCGCGCGAAGGACGTTGGGCACAGGTCACTTTGCCGAGCGGTGAAGTTCGTCGTCTGCCCAGCAGCTGTCGTGCGACCATTGGTGTGCTTGGAAATTCTGAGCACAGTAGCATTGTGATTGGCAAGGCCGGTCGAAATCGCTGGAAGGGGATTCGTCCCAGGGTTCGCGGCACTGCCATGAACCCGACTGCCCACCCGATGGGGGGCGGGGAAGGTCGAAACTCTGGAGGTCGTCACCCCTGTAGTCCGAGCGGTAAGCTGGCAAAGGGTGGTCGTACAAGAAGTCGCAAGAAAGCGTCCTCGAAGGCAATCATTCGTCGTCGCAAGTCGGTACGTTATGGTCAAGTTAAGTAGACATTGGATTTGTGGAAGGGTGTTTGAATGGGTCGCTCGCTGAAGAAGGGTCCGTACGTTGACCCTCGCGTGCTCGAAAAAGTTGAAAAACTCAACTCAGCGGGCAGGAAAGAGCCAGTGAAGACTTGGGCTCGTCGTTGTACGATCTCTCCGGAGTTCATTGGTCATACCTTCCTCGTACATAATGGGCGTGCGCACATCAGTGTGTATGTGACAGAAGACATGGTCGGTCACAAGTTGGGCGAGTTTTCGTCGACTCGGACGTTCCGTGGGCACGGTTCTAAGGGTAAGAAGTAATCATGGCGGCAGTACGTGCAATACATCGCTTCGCTCGCATTTCGCCGACGAAGATCCGTCCGTTCGCAGATATGATCCGAGGAATGTCGGCCGAGCAGGGCTTGAATGCTCTTGCGTTTGAGCCTAACCGCGGAGCACGATTTCTGGAACGCGTTCTAAAAAGCGCGATTGCCAACGCGGAAGATCGGGGCGTACGGAGTCCTGATCGATTGAAGATCTCGGAAGCTCGCGTAGACGGCGGCCCGATGTTTAAGCGAGTGCATGCCAGAGCCAGAGGTATGGCGAACTTGATTCGACGTCGTACGGCACACATTCATGTTGCGGTTGAGGCTCCCGAGCTGGGCTAGTTTTTTTTTGGTCGCTTGGTCAGGATCTTCGGTTATGGGTCAAAAAGTAAGACCAACTGGTTTTCGCGTCGGGGTCATGGAGACTTGGCGGAGTCGGTGGTATGCAACAAAGCGTGAGTTTGGAGATTTGCTTCTTGAGGATCATAAGATTCGCAAGTTCTTATCGACAAAGTATGAATTTGCTGAGATTGCACGCGTTGAGATTGAACGCACGCGAGATCAGGTTGTGGTGCATATGCATACGGCCCGTCCGGGGGTCATTATTGGCCGTAAAGGTCAGGAAGTTGACAAGCTCAAAGCTGAACTTGAGGACCTGACTGGTCGCCGAATGGATCTGAAGATTGTTGAAATCTCGAATCCGAATCGAAATTCTCGCTTGGTGGCGATGAAGATTGCGCAGCAACTGCAAAAGCGTGGCAGTTTTCGTCGTGCCATCAAGAAGACTCTTGATGAGGTAATGAGTTCTGGAGTTGAAGGCGTGAAGATTCAGATGTCGGGTCGTCTCGGTGGTGCCGAGATGTCTCGACAGGAGAAGGCCAGCCGTGGTTCGATTCCACTGTCGACTTTGCGTCGGCACATCGACTACGGATTCGCTGAGTCAAAGACAGCGATGGGCATCATTGGTGTAAAAGTGTGGATTGATCTGGGCGACTATTCGAACGAGGAGACTGCAGATGGCGCTAATGCCAAAGCGGGTCAAGCATCGAAAAAGCCAAAGAGGGCGTATAAGAGGTAAGGCGACTCGCGGCAACACTGTTGTCTTTGGCGAATGGGCACTGCAGTCATTGGATCCAGGTCATATTACTGGTCAGACGATTGAAGCTTGCCGGATTGCTGCAACACAGTATGTTCGCGGTGAAGGTCGTGTGTTTATTCGCATATTCCCTCAGAAGTCTGTGACTTCCAGGCCGCTTGAAACCCGAATGGGTAAGGGTAAAGGGGAACCGGATCGCTGGGTTGCTGTTGTAAAACCGGGCACGGTTCTTTTTGAACTCGGTGGTGTGTCGCATGACACAGCCCGTAGTTGTTTCAACCGCGTTGCTCACAAGCTACCGGTAAGGGTTCGGCTCGTAGGCCGACGACCTGAAATTTAGTTGTGTTAAGGTGTCGAAATGTCTAAACCGTCTGCGATCCGAGAAATGTCCGATGAGCAGCTGCAACATGAACTGCGGGAGACGCAACAGTCATTGTTCCGTCTGCGGGTTCAGGCAGCGACCGAGCGGAATGACGTTCCGTCGAACGTAAAGAAGCTTCGAAGAAACATCGCACGGATTATCACGATTCAGCGTGAGCGTGAACTCTCTAAGGTTTGATTGGTACTGATGCGATGAGAAAGACATTGGTTGGTGTTGTAGCTCGCGATCCTCAGAAGAATAGTCTGAGGGTCGAGATTGATCGCCGAAAGAGGCATCCGAAATACGGAAAGATCATTCGGGGGCGAACGGTGTGTCATGTACACGACGAGCAGTGCGTCGCCAAGAAGGGCGATACCGTTGAGATCGTGGAGTGTCCTCCGCGTTCACGACTGAAGCGCTGGGAATTGGTTCGTGTTGTCGGTTCCAGAGACGGCGCTGGCGTTGAGTGAAGTTTGGACGTGTTCAAAGAAGTGTTTGGGGATAAGTCATGATTCAGATGCAGACTTTGCTCGACGTCGCTGACAATTCAGGCGCAAAGACAGCTCGTTGCATTAAGGTGCTGGGTGGCACTCGTCGGCGTTATGCCGGTCTGGGCGATATTGTGGTGGTGAGTGTACAGAAGGCTCTCGCCGGCAGTGCAATTCGGTCTGGGTCGGTTGTCAAAGGCGTTGTCGTCAGGACTCGAAAAGCCGCGCGGCGAGCGGACGGCTCTTACGTTCGATTCGACCGGAATGCCATCGTGATCGTTGATAACGATGGTAATCCGAAGGGAACACGAATTTTCGGGGCTGTGGCTCGAGAACTTCGAGAGCGGAAATACATGAAGATCGTCAGCCTTGCTGGTGAAGTGGTCTGATCATTCAATTGGTTACTTTCTGAAGAGTTAACAGACATGTCTCGGTTGAAGGAAGAGTATCGCAGTCGTATTGTGCCTGAGCTGCAGACCAAGCTGGGGCGAACGAACATCCACTCTATTCCACGTCTTCAGAAGATTGTGGTCAGTATGGGTGTTGGCGAGGCTGTGAATGATCGTAAGCGGTTGGATCAGGCCGCCGACCAGCTGACTCAGCTTGCTGGTCAGAAGGCTCAGATAACCCGCGCTAAGAAGTCGGTTGCTGGCTTTCGTTTGCGAGAAGGTCAGCCGATTGGCTGTCGCGTTACGCTTCGAAACCAGCGAATGTTCGATTTTTTTGACCGGTTGATCACGCTGGCCCTTCCTCGAGTTCGCGACTTTCGGGGCGTCAGCCCGAAAGGGTTCGATGGAAGTGGGAATTATAATTACGGGCTGAGTGAGCAGCTTGTGTTTCCGGAAATAGATCCGGAGACTGTCACAAACACACAGGGTATGAACATTACGTTCGTGACCACTGCGACGACAGATGATGAAGGTCGGATGCTGTTGAAGGCATTTGGAATGCCTTTCAAGACTGAAGAATAGTTACGAACGAAAATTGATCCCTGGATCCTGAGATTAGGCAATGGCAAGCAAAGCGAAGATTGAAAAGGCGAAGCGCGTTCCGAAGTTCAGCAGCAGGATTGAACATCGCTGTATGCTGTGTGGGCGTCCTCGTGCGGTTTATCGCAAGTTTAAGGTCTGTCGAATCTGCTTCAGGAATTTAGCGCTCGATGGCTTGATTCCGGGTGTTAAGAAGGCCAGCTGGTAGAACGAGAGTAGTTGATATTATGATGACTGATCCGATAGCTGATTTGCTGACAAGAATTCGAAATGGTGTTCAGGTAGAACGCCCATTTGTTGATATGCCGTCTTCTAGGATGAAGGTGAGCATTGTTGAGGCTCTGCAGCGCGAAGGGTTCGTATGGGATTACGAACTGCTGGACGCCGTCGCTGGAAAAACGCTGCGTGTTAACCTGAAGTACGGTCCGAATGGGGAGCACGTCATTCAGCACATCGAGCGCATTTCTAAGCCGGGTTGCCGAGTTTACTGTGCCGTTAATGAGATGAAGGATATTCGTCAGGGAACCGGGATTGCTGTTTTGACAACCTCCAAGGGCGTTCTGAGCAATCGCGAAGCTCGTAAGCAAGGCGTCGGCGGCGAATTGGTTTGCCAGGTTTGGTAGGCTGTTACTGGCCAACGTTGAGCTCCCTCTCGTGGTTGTCGCATTTTTGGATTGAATCCATGTCAAGAATTGGAAAAAAACCCATCGCTGTGCCAGGCGGTGTTAAGGTCGAGATCGTCGGCGGCAAGGTTACTGTCAAGGGTCCTGCTGGTGAGTTGGGCATGACGGTTCATCCGTCAATGCTGGTCGCCCTGGAAGGCGAGGCGGTGCATGTGCGTCGACCTGATGATAAGCGCAGCAGCCGTGCATTGCACGGACTCACACGCAGTCTTGTTCAGAATATGGTTGTTGGGGTAGTTAAGCCGTTCGAAAAGAAGCTTGAGATTCAGGGTGTGGGTTATAACGCCAACCTCTCCGGTGGTAAGCTGACGCTTCAGGTCGGTTTCGCAAACAAGATCGTTCTTGAAGTACCGGCCGGCGTAAAGTGTGAGGTGCCTGATCCGACTCACGTGATCGTTAAGAGTGCTGATAAGCAGGCGTGTGGGCAGTTTGCTGCAGATGTTCGAGCCGTTCGTCCTCCTGAGCCTTACAAGGGCAAGGGGATTCGCTATCAGGACGAGTTCGTGCGTCGTAAAGCCGGCAAGGCATTTGGTTCCAAGTGATTTCTCTCGTTTGTTAGAGTTGGGTTTTAGCGATGAGCGTTCGTTCCCGTCTTGCAATGCAGCAGAAAAGAAGGCAGTTCCGTGTTCGCAACCGCGTAGTTCGCGATGCACATGGGCGACCTCGACTTTCTGTGTTCCGCAGTAATCGTCATATGTATGCCCAGATCATTGATGACGTCGCAGGACGAACATTGGTCGCGGCGAGTACGGTTGATGCCGGTGTTGCTGGACCGGGCGGCGTGGGCAGTGATCAGGAAGCTGCGGCGAAGGTTGGACAACTGATTGCGCAACGTGCCGTCAGTGCTGGTATCAGCAAAGTCGTCTTTGATCGCGGTCCATTTGCTTATCACGGTCGAGTGGCTGCTTTGGCAACTGCTGCTCGTGAAGCTGGTCTTGATTTTTAATTATTCTGCATATGCTTGCTGAGGTGTCCGGTGTCGACGGCAGAAGTAAAAGGTGATTCAGGCGAAAAAGTCGTACAGATACGACGTTGTGCCTGCGTGGTTAAGGGCGGTCGTCGCTTCAGCTTCGCTGCATTAGTTGTAACTGGAGACGGCAATGGCCGTGTGGGTTATGGCTACGGGAAGGCGATAGAGGTTCCTCTGGCAGTGGACAAGGCAACTAAGCAGTCCAATCGCACACAGATGACTGTTCCGATCGTTGGAACGACGATTCCGCACCAGGTGATCGGTCAATTCCGGGCATCGCGAGTGCTTTTGTTGCCCGCCAAGCCAGGGACGGGAATCATCGCCGGGGACTGCGTTCGCTCGGTTGTTGAAGCCGTTGGTATTACGGACATTCTTACAAAAGCGTATGGTTCAACCAATCCTTTGAATCTCGTTAAGGCGACTTTGGAAGCGTTGAAAAAGTTGCGGACCCGAGAGCAGATTGAGCGATTGCGAGGGGTGTCTCTGTGATTTTAAATGACGTGCAGTCGGGGAATGAGCCCCGCAAGGCTCGCAAGCGTATTGGTCGTGGTACTGGGTCTGGCCATGGTAAGACGGCTGGTCGTGGTCACAAGGGATTCTTCAGCCGATCGGGCTCCTCGCGACGTCGCGGATTTCAGGGCGGTCAGATGCCACTGTTCCGACGAGTGGCAAAACGCGGGTTTAGTAACAACTTCTTCGCGGCGGATGTCGCGGTTGTGAACGTTGGTGAGCTGAATGACGCATTTGAGGCAGGCATCGAGATCACTCCTGAGCTGCTTGCCAGCAAGGGCTTGATTCGTTCCAAGTATGATGAGCTGAAAGTTCTCGGAGACGGCGAGTTGACCAAGAAACTGTCAATCTCGGCTCATCGGTTTTCTGCTTCAGCTGAAGCCAAGATCTCCGAGGCAGGCGGCGCGTATACGCGGATCGTGGTCGGCAACTTCTAATATTCGCGTGACTTTTGCTTCGAAGAAAGGGAGCGGATGTTTGCTAAGTTGTTGACGGTGTTTCGCATCCCTGAGCTTCGCCGGAAGATCATTCTCACAGTGATCCTGCTCGGGGTTTATCGCCTTGGATACCATATCACGCTTCCGTTTATGGATCATGCATCCATCGGCAAGGTGATGGAGAACGCTCAGGGTGGTAGCAGCGGTCTGGGTGGACTGCTCCAGGTTGTCTCGGTTTTTTCGGCCTCTGAACTGCAGAACGGATCACTTTTCGGACTTGGCATTATGCCGTATATCACCGCGTCCATTGTCTTTCAGCTGCTGGGTACTGTCTATCCTCCGTTGGAGGCTTTGCAGAAGGAGGGTGAGTCCGGGCGACGGCGACTTAATGAGTACACACGGTATGCGACGGTCGTGGTTTGTGTTTTGCAAAGTTTTGCATTGCTTTGGTCGATGCGAGGTGGCGGGAACGGACAGGCGGCGATTTTGCCTGGTTATAGCACTTTCGGATGGCTGGTGTTCGGCACGATCCTGATGACTGCCGGTACAGTGTTCTTGATGTGGATTGGTGAGCAGATCGATGCCTACGGGATTGGGAACGGGATCAGCCTGTTAATTATGGCGGGGATCCTGGCTCGAATGCCTGAGATTGTTCGTAAATGGGTTGATGGGATCCGATCGGGCGGTCTGCAAATTGGCAGTCAGTACGGTATTGAGCGTTTGCTTGTAATGGCGGCGTTGTTCGTTGCGGTTGTTGCTGTCGTGGTTTTTATCACACAGGGTCAGCGAAGGATTCCGATCCAGAGCGCCAAACATGTTCGTGGACGTCGGGTGATGGGTGGAAATCGCCAGTGGTTGCCGCTCCGGGTTAACCAGTCGGGCGTAATGCCTATCATTTTCGCTTCCAGTCTGTTGATGATTCCGTTCTTTTTGTTCGGTCAGTTGGGACTGGCTTTCGGATCTGACACCACGCTTGGCGGCATTTTGACCTCAGTCGGGGCGGCGTTCTCGCCAGGGCAGGGGTTTGTCTACAGCTTGTCGTATATCATTCTGATTTACTTCTTTTGCTACTTTTGGACCGCGATCACTTTCAATCCGAAGGAGATGGCGGAGAATCTGAAGGACAGTGGAAGCTTCATTCCCGGGTATCGGCCTGGAGTCAGAACGGCCAGTCACCTCGAACAGGTTATGCTCCGCATCACCTACGTTGGGGCGGCGTTTCTTGCGGTGGTGGCCGTGATTCCGACAATCGTGTCTAATACTATGACTCAGGATTTTGTCACCGCCAGCTTCTTTGGGGGGACGGGACTTTTGATCATCGTGTCGGTGGCTCTGGATCTTGTACAAAAAGTGGACTCTCATCTGGTGATGAGAAATTATCCTGGCCTTCTGGATTCTGACAAATAACGGCGACGAATGTCGCTGGATTTTGGTGATGCAATGAAAGTTCGATCAAGCGTTAAACGCATTTGTGACGCCTGCAAATTGGTGCGTCGTCGAGGTAAGATCTTTGTGATCTGTTCTTCGAATCCTCGGCACAAACAGCGTCAGGGCTAATTAGTCGTTTTTGAAATTGCAGTGGAGAGACAGTATGCCCCGCGTGCTTGGCGTCGACATTCCAAATAACAAGCCGGTTTATATTTCCCTTGGCTACCTTTACGGGATCGGTCCGTTTTTGGCCGTTCAGATTTGTTACGAGTTGGGGGTTGATCCTCATGCTCGTGCCGGGGAACTTACGGAAGATGAGGTGAGTCGTATCACGACTCACCTCGATAAGAACTACACAGTTGAAGGTCCGCTGCGCCGTAAAATTCAGCAGGATATTGGGCGTTTGCGGGAGATTCAGTGCTACCGCGGCGTTCGTCATCGCAAGGGCTTGCCAGTGCGTGGTCAGCGTACCAAGACGAACGCAAGAACTCGCAAAGGTCGCAAGAAGACTGTTGCAGGGAAAAAGGGCGTCAAGGATCTTAAGCACTAATTCTTGTGCTTGGTTTGGCTTCGGTTGTTATTTAGAGTGAGACAGTAGCGTGGCGAAAGTCAAGAAGAAAAAGATCCGTCGTAATGTGAACAAGGGCGTTGCTTACATCAAAGCAACGTTTAACAACACCATCGTCACGATGACTGACGCTGCGGGTGATGTGATTTGCTGGGCAACAGCGGGTACCGTCGGATTCAAAGGATCTCGCAAAAGCACCCCCTTTGCTGCTCAGCGTGCGGCCGAGATTGTTGCTGAAAAGGCCTCCAAAGTGGGCGTTCGTGAAGTTGAGATTCGTGTGAAAGGCCCAGGAGCTGGCCGCGAAAGCGCGATCACCGGATTGCAAGCTTCCGGAATGGCGATTAAGTCCATTGAGGATATCACACCGCTGCCTCACAATGGTTGTCGGCCGCCGAAAAGGCGCCGTGTCTGATTTAAGAGGACGTTCAGCTGTTGGTCGTGTGTTTTTGGGGGTGGTTATGAGAATTCGTTGGCGTGGTCTTGAGTTGCCGAGTCGGGTTGCGGTTGATCGCGAGACTCGGACTGGTAGTTATGGCAAGTTTGTCGCTGAGCCTTTTGAACGCGGATTCGGCTCTACGGTCGGCAACAGCCTGCGACGGATTTTGCTGTCGAGTCTTGAAGGCTCGGCGGTTACACGCGCTCGGATTCAGGGCGTGCAACATGAGTTCACGACGATCCCGGGCGTTGTTGAAGACGTTACTGATATCTGTCTGAATCTTAAGTCCCTGGTCGTGAAAAATCATAGCGCTTCCAGCAAGACGCTGCGAATTGAGAAGCATACACGTGGCGTTGTGACCGGTGCTGATGTGATTTGTGATGATCAGATTGAAGTGATCAATAAGGATCTTGTAATCGCGACCATGACGGATGATGTTCCGTTTAATATCGAGATGACTGTTGAGAACGGTCGTGGTTATGTGGCTGCTTTTGAGCAGTATCAGCACGAGCCGGAAGTGGGGATCATTCCACTTGACGCTGCCTTTTCGCCAGTGACGCGAGTTCGTCATCTCATCGAAGAGACACGCGTCGGTCAGCGGACGAACTACGACAAGTTGAATCTTGAGATTTGGACTAACGGGACCATCACCCCTGATATGGCGTTGGTGGAAGCGGCCAAGATTCTGCGTAAGCATCTGAATTGTTTCATCACGTTCAGAGAGCCCGGACCTGAAGTTGGTCCTGAAGGTGGGCTTCGCGGCATGATGGAAGCCACTGGCTATTCGCCAGTCGACATGGAATTGGAAGAGAAACTGAACAAAAGTCTTGCGGAACTGAACCTGTCGGTGCGTGCCACTAACTGTCTTGAATCGGTTGGTATCAACACTGTTCGCGATCTGGTTGTTCGGACGGAAGATGAGTTGCTTCAGGTGCGTAACTTCGGTGAGACTACGCTGGAAGAAGTTCGTGAGCGACTTGGTGGTATTGATCTGCGTCTGGGAATGCGGCTGCCAAATCAACAGTTGAAATAGTGTTTTGTTTGGATGGTTCGGGGCGGCTCGGACGACGTTTGTACATTGTGTTTTTGATGGGTGAGTGTCTGACATGAGACACCTTGTTTCTGGTCGTAAGCCTGGTCGTAACGCTTCACATCGCAAGGCGATGTTCCGCAATATGGCTGTCAGTTTTATTCGCACTGTGCGTGTCGTTGAAGGTGAGGTTGGTCAGCCGAAGGTTGCAGGCCGTATCATCACAACGGTACCGAAGGCGAAGGAATTGCGTCCTGTCGTGGAGAAGTTGATCACTATGGCGCGTAAAGCCGCCAAAGTGAGTGCCGAAGCGGCTCAGTTCGGCAGCGATGCTGAACGGGGTTCCGATGCGTGGAAGGCGTGGCGGGAATCTGAGAAGGGCAAGAATTGGGTGAAGGCGAATGCGCCGGCTTTGACTCTCCGTCGCCGCGCGTTCTCTGAACTTCGTGACGATCTTGCTGTGGATATTCTGTTCTCTGACCTTGCCGAGCGTTTCAAGGACCGCAATGGTGGTTACACCCGAATTGTACGGCTTGCCGCTGTTCGACTTGGCGATGCCGGTCAAAGAGCGTTGATCGAGTTCGTGGGCGTCAACGATCGAGTAAAGTCTCGCAAGCGATCAGCGCCTGTTGTTGAAGCGGTCGGCACTTGATTTGAACACAAATTGGATGACTTTTAACCCTCGTTCTCTGGACGGGGGTTTTTTGTTGCGCTGATTGGTCTTGTCTGTAAGCCGTTCTGTTTTTACGGTGTGCGTGTGTAAAGGATTTGATCACTTCCGAAGGATCGGAACTGTGGCGCACTATTTTGATTTTTGTCGAGCGATGGCAGCGTTATGCGAGGACATTTGTCTTCGGCATCCCGAGTTTCGCCATGTGCGGATGTCTCAGGTTGCAGTCACCTTTGCGCAGACTCGTTCTCCTGTTGAATGGGGAATTCAGGCTCGTCTGACGCCGCTGCGATTTGAAGACGGCGCAGTTACCGAGCGTCGCAAGGGGCGCTGGTGGACCGTGCAGCGGGTCTATCATCAGGGACAGGAGTCGCTTTATATCCTGACCTTCTTCCTTCCGCGATTTCTGAATTTGTCATTCGAAGAAAAGCTGATCACTGTGTTCCACGAGCTATTTCACATCAGCCCTGAGTTCAATGGTGACATCCGGCGGTTTGAGGGTTCGTGCTATATGCACACTGGCAGCCAGAAGAGCTACGATCGGCAAATGGCGGTGTTTGCAGACGAGTATCTGCGGATGAAGGTTTCTGAAGAGCTAGTGCGTTTTCTGCGATACAGCTTTGGCGAACTTCAAAGTCACTGTGGCGACGTGGTTGGACTGAGGATTGCGATTCCTCGCCTGATCGCACTGGATAAGGTGGCCTGAGCGAACTGAAGGAGGGGGACAGCCATGGATTTTGACCCACAGCAGATGCGGGCGGCCGATTTTTATCAGCATCTGATTCGTGTCATTATGCCGCGGCCGATTGCGTGGGTCTCGACGGTTTCCCTCGAAGGCGTTTGCAATCTGGCTCCTTTCAGCTTCTTTACCGGTGCCGGATCTCGCCCGGCGAGTATCGTGTTCTGCCCGTCGAATCGTCGTGACGGGACCTTTAAGGACACCCTGCGAAACATTCTTGAGACCGAAGAATTTGTTGTCAATGTCGTCCCTTTTCAGCTCGCCGAGGCGATGAATCTGAGCTCGGCGGAGTTACCCGCGGACGAATCTGAGTTTGAGCTGACGGGACTGGCGACGGTTGCATCCAAAGTTGTCAGCCCGTGTCGCCTGGCGGATTCCCCTGTTTCCCTGGAATGCCGTCTGATGCATCATCTGGCCCTCGATCCGGGGCCAGGCGGTGCCAATGTTGTTGTGGGCCGCGTTGTGCAACTTCACCTGGAAGGGAGTGTCCTGGATTCTTCCGGGTTTGCCGATCCTGGCCTGCTGGATCTGATTGGACGTCTTGGTGGGCAGTCTTACTGTCGAACGACAGATCGATTCGAGTTGAATCGTCCGGAAATTCGTCGTCAGAATTAGGCTTGGCGAGACAACTCGGACGGCTGTTGACGCTGGGACTTACAGCGTTTTGCCTCAAATAGCGGTTGAGCCTGGACGGACTTCTGGAAACGCTTGAAGCGGAAAGGCATGAGCACCGATGAGGGCGAGCAGCGGTATTGCAGAGTCCGATTTGTCGCTCAGTCCAAACGGCGGAATTCACCGGGGCAAGTCACGCGAAGAACCGGAAAATCACACTGCATCATGTCGTCTGGCGGTCATCCATGGGCGGGTGGATTCGTTCGAACTCAGCCTGTGCGGCGAGCAACTGACGGCTTTGGCGAAGATCGCTGATCAGTCGCGGCAGGTAGAAGGTCTGCAGATGCATGGGTTCGTCGGGCGTGAAACCCGGCAGGCCATAAGCGTAGGTGGAAAGATCGGCCGGTGAAATCGCCCAGCCTTCAATCGTGGCCCACCCGAACGTGACTTCTGCCATGCGACCAGTTCGATGCAGCGTTACCCAACGAGTGAATTCATCCGAAAAATCGAATGGCAGGAAAAGCTGTAGGCCGTCGGGCAGGTCGCTCAGCAGGCGAATCCACTCGTTCACCAGCTGCAAAGTGCCGGATGCCGGCCGAAATTCGGCGTTCTCGCTGTTCGGCTGCAGTCCGAGATAATAGCTTTCCCCCGCGCGGCACTCGGAACCGAGCGTGACCTTAATCTGATTGTCGGCGTTGAGAATGACTGATACGGTCCGCATGACGAAATCCGAATTGCTTCGCAGGGGCTGGTATTGGAACGCGGCAATCGCCGATAAGCGTCCACTGGAATGCAGTCGCCTTCGGCTAACCATTAAACAAATGCAGATGACAGATTAAGGAACCCACATGGTACGTGTTTTATGCACAGCGTTGAATGCTGAGAGCGGTCCCCATTTTAAGATGCTGGCAGATGCCGGCCATGAATGCCTTGTCCCGGATCGCACCCAAGATCTATGGAACAATGACGTTTTGATCGAGGCGCTGAAGGGCTTTGACGCCGTCATTGCCGGTTCGGAGCCCTATCCGCCGAACGTAATTGCCGCCATTCCCCAGGTGCGCGTTCTGACTCGTGCCGGTGTTGGGTTTGATGCCATCAATCTGAAGGCGTGTGACGAGAAGAAAATCGTCGTCGCCACCACACCCGGTTGTAACCACCATTCTGTGGCTGAGCACGCGATTGCAATGCTGATGACGCTGGGCCGCGGCTTTCCGGCGCTCGATCAGGAAGTGCGCCGTGGCGAATGGAAGCGAATTCCGTATCCACGCATTTCGGAATGTACTCTCGGGCTGGTGGGTCTGGGACGCATTGGCCAGGCGACAGCCACGCGAGCCATTGGGCTGGGGATGACGGTTATTGCCTTTGATCCTTACGCACCCGCGGACTTTGTGAAGAAGCATGGCATCACGCTGGTGTCTCTGGAAGATCTGCTGAGGCGGTCGGACTTTGTGTCACTGCATTCTCCGGCGACTCCTGAGACAAAGCATATGATTAATGACAAATCTTTGGCCACGATGAAGAGCAGTGCGGTGATTATCAACACGGCTCGCGGTCCGCTGATCGACGAAGCCGCTTTAATTCGAGCTTTGAAATCCGGCACTATTCGTGCGGCCGGTCTGGATGTGTTCGACGTTGAACCACTGCCTCTGGACAGTCCGCTGATCGGTATGTCGAACGTGCTTTTGGCAGGTCACGTGGCCGGACTGGACAATGAATCGCATGATGCGACATGGGCGCTCGGAGCTGAGATCATCATCAAGCTTCATCGCGGAGAATGGCCGGCCGACTGCATTCAGAACCTGAAAGGTAGTAGCGGATGGAAGTGGTAAAGTTTTCAGTTTTCAGTTTTCAGTTGATCGGTCATTGGTATTGGTCATTCGACATTGGACTTACGCGGCCGCTCGCCGGCGTCCGAATTTGCTGCGGATATCCAGGGCGGCGTCGATGACATCGGCGACGTCCTGATCCGACATTGACGGAGACAGTGGCAGACTGAGCATCCTCTGGAAGGCATTGTGAGCCACGGGGAAATCATCCGGATGGTAGTTGTATTTGTTTCGATAGTACGAATGCATATGAATCGGGATGAAATGGACTGACGTGCCAATGTTGCGCGCCGTCATTTCGTCAATAAACCGATTTCGATCAATCGAAAGCTCGGTTGTTCGCAGCCGCAGGACATACAGATGCCAGGCGTTCGTCACGTGGTCGCGTGTGACGGGAGTCAGAAACGCCGGCTGTGACTGAAACGCTTTGTTGTACTGTTGAACGATTGCCTGCCGCCGCGCCTGCATTCGGTCAAAGCGACGCAGTTGCGCCAGCCCCAGAGCCGCCTGCAGATCGGTCATGTTGTATTTGAAACCAGGTTCAACAATGTCATACGCCCATTTGCCGCCCGCCGAGTAACGGCTCCAGGCCTCACGATTCATTCCGTGAAGACTGATGACTCGGGCCTGATCGAGCAGTTCAGGTGGACCAGTCAGCATGCCGCCTTCGCCAGTTGTCAGGTTCTTTGTCGCATAAAAGCTGAAGGCCGTCAGGTTGTTTCCGGACCCGATGGGCTGGCCATCAAAGCTTGCCCCGACCGCATGCGCCGCGTCTTCGATCAGATGCAGATTGTACTGCTCAGCAATCGAACGCAGCGCGTTGAGCTCGGCCGGATGTCCGGCATAGTGAACCGCGATGATTGCCTTTGTGTGCGGCGTAATTGCCTGTTCGACGGCATCGGGCTGCAAGTTGAGCGTATCGGGTTCGACATCCACCAGCACAGGCGTCGCCCCGACATGTTCAATCACATTCACGGATGCGGCAAACGTCATCGGAGTGGTGATGACCTCGTCACCGGGCCCGATGTTCAAAACTTTCAGAGCCACGTGCAGGCCGGCGGTGCATGAATTCAGAGCCAGCGCGGCAGGCGCTCCGACCGTCGACCGAAAATCATGCTCAAACTGCTTTGTGCGAGGGCCGGAGGTGAGCCAGCCGGACTTCAGAGCTTCCACGACCTCATCGATTTCTTCTGGGCCAATAAGTGGAAGCGAGAAGGAAAGAAAGTTGTCGCGCATCGAAGACCTCCGTGTCAGAATGCAGTGATTGAAAGTGAGTCGCTGCACCGCCGTTTCAGCAGAAAGCCTTTAAGGTTTTTTGGCGATCGTTGCCAGAGGAAAGTCTCAGGTGCCTCAGCGGTTGCCTGAGTGTATGTGCGTGATCGGCAAAATTTGCCGGTCAGGAAGAGTTTCGGTGGGCCCTGCAGGTTGCCGTGTTTACCTGCAGTGCACAAACGTTGCTTTCGTTGAATGAAGTTGAGGACGAATCGTTTTGGCAGTTGTCTCGGCGCTCGTTCCTGAAATCATAGAAGCAGTTCTGCTGCGCGGTTCATGGAAGAGCTGACGTCAGTTGGTTTGGGACGTTTCGTTTTGAGATCGAGCATGGTTCTGGTCAGATGTTTTGACCAATCGGCGAAGACCGTCGTAAGCTCGTTCAGAAAAAATGTCTCCTGATCAGTGACTGATAACCATGAGACACAATTCCAGTCGACTTGTGACTGTTTCAAAGTCGCGCATGCTCGACATGCTGCGGAGCTCCGGGCGTTGGATTCTGGTGGCGATATTTTTCGTGCCCGGTTCAATCGCAGTCGGGCAGAGCAGTGATGAGTCGGCGGCTGCCCCGACAGAAGTCAGTCGGCGTAACACCGCTGTGACGTTGAACTATTGCCGGGCAGCTCTGCATCGAATTCGCCGTGCTCCGTCAAAGAAGGTTCTGCTGGAAGAACAGCAGCGGATTTTGAACAACCTGGACCTCAACCAGATTGATGATCCGGAAGTGATCACGCTCTATCGGTCTATCCTGGACGAGATCGGTCAGGTAGAGATCAGTGATCGTGAACGCGTCGTGATTGGAGAACAGTACACACGCGGCGTTCAGCGTAAAATCGGAACCGACTTTTTTGTCATCGGAGCTCAGGCGGCGACCGGGCAGGTCGGATCCGTGATTCAGTCGGGAGCCAACAGCTGGTGGGATTATCGTTCGACACAAATCAAACGTGACTCTGATCTTTGGCAGGTGGAGAAGACGCAGTTCACAACTTTGATGACACGCTCTTCGACTTTTCTCGACAGCTTCTGGAAGCTCAGTCGCAAGAACGAGATTCCGGACCGCTGGCTGTTGCGCGATCAGGATCTGGATCAGCTGACGCAGACACTTGAAGAGCAGGATCCGGAGCGTCGCCTGCGGATGCTGGCGCGTCTGGAGCGTTTTATGGAATGCTATCCGCCGTATTGGTATTACGTGGCGAGAACTCAGCAGCAGCTGGGCAACACGGACGAAGCGGTGAAAACGTTTCACCGCCTTTCAGAAATCGGGCAGGGCCATTTTCGTCAGGACGATATGTTGGCGAGCAGCATGGCCAACATGGCGTTGATTCAGGAAAGTCTGAAAGACCCGGAGGCACCTCGCACAGCGGCTCGCGCGTTTGATTATTCCACTCGGAACTGGGAAGCCAATCTTGTTTGCGCCTGGGTGCTGGGGCGTCATTCGGAATATCGCGATGCGGAAGATCTGCTGCTTTGCAACATGGATGATGGTCTGGAAACGGATCAGAGTTCCGTTGCGCTGGTGTCGCTGTATTTTCATTCGGCCGACAAGCCGCGCCTGAAGCGATTGCTGGAAGACGGCGCCATTGTGCAGCGAATCCCGATTCCCGGTCTGTTGTTGTGTGCTCGTCTGCTGGGGCCGAATGATTTGCCGCGTGGTGCGGAAACTTATCTGGCTTCCACGCTGACGGCCGTTCCGCGTACATCAGGCAAGATGAATGCCATTTCTGTTGCTGCCGCCCATGGCTGGAAACTGAATGATGCCGAAGCGTCCATTTCTGATGGGTCTCATACGTTTCAGTACGCCGGTCATCGGGCGATTGAAGAAGGCCTTGAGGTCAGTTTTACGCCGACTCTTGAGTCCAGAAGTGACGGAGAGGTCGGGACAACATTCCGGATGACATTGAAATATCCGTCGACTCCGGCGATTCGTGTTGTGATGGCTCTGGACGATCGGGATGAAGTCGCGGTGAATGATCAAAGAGGCTCCGGTCGTCTGCCTCTGTTCAGCGGCAGCCTGACAGGACGGTCGCGTCAGAGTCCGCGGCTGTATCGGATTCAGGAGATTGAAGTGGACGGTCTGCGACTTTCGCTGCGACCAGCGCGTGATTCGACCGACTAAATCCGAGCGCTCAAGCCCGTCTTTTCGGGGGAAATGGATTCGACACGCGGGTAGCCGCCAGACTTCATGAGGCCAACGATTATCTGAGGCCGTCGATTACAAGTTTCCCGCCGGTGTGTTTTGTTGCAGATCGGCGATCATGTCGCGCGTGGCTGCTTCAACAGCTTCCTGCCAGCGAGCTTCCCCAAACTGTTCGGCATAAGGTTTTCGCTGCCAGGCGAAGTTAATCCCGCGAGAACTGTTCACAACCGCACCCAGCCCGTCCTGATTGAATGCGCCGGCAGTGTCGGCTGATGTTCCTCCCTGAGCCCCATAACCGGGGATCAGCAATGGAACAGCCGGCATCTGCTGGCGAAGTTGCTGCAGTTGAGTCGGCCAGGTGGCTCCCACAACGGCCCCGACGCAGCCAAAGGTTTCGTTCGCGGTGCGAGTGGACTCACTTAGCTTCTGAACGGTTGCGGCGACGGTGTTGTACAGCGGCTGGCCATCCGCGATACGATCCTGGAATTCCGCTGCGCCCGGATTACTTGTGCGCACCAGCACATACAGGCCTGCGTTGCGTTTTGCCGCCAGTTTGACAAACGGTTCCAGCGAATCGGTTCCGAGATAAGGATTGATGGTCAGCGCATCGGCCGGCCAGGCAGCGGCTGTTGGATCTTCGCCCGCCAGCCACGCGTCTGCGTAAGCTTCGGCGGTCGTTCCAATGTCACCGCGCTTTGCATCAGCAATAACGATTAATCCGGCCTTTCGAGCATACTGCATGACGGAATAGAGCGCCTGAAAACCGGGAATGCCCAGCTGTTCGAAGAAGGCAATCTGCGGTTTGACTGCCGGCACCAGGGGAGCCACGATGTCGATCAGCTGTTGGGAAAACGACTCGAATGCAAACGCGATGCATTCCAGTCTGTTCGAGCACCGAGCTTCAGCCTCACGACGAAGAGACGCGGGCAGCCATTCCCAGCGAGGATCAATCCCCACCAAAGCCGGAGTGTGACAGTCCAGAATGCGTTGGTGCAGGCGTTGTGTAAAACCGGGCATAAAGGTCTCAGTTTGATCTGGCCTGGCAAACCAGGGAGTAACAACAGGGCCACAAGAAATGCGTTCGTTGGTGAAAAACAGAGTTTCGCTCTGAAGCATCAGGAACAAACATGCGTTCGAGGGCAAGAACTCGTCAGTTTTTTCGAATGGTGATGATTTGTTTGTTTTTGTCGATGATGTCGATGGCGGAAACCCAGTTTCCAGAAGACCACCCTCGAATTGCGGCGATGCAGACGGCACACAGGTTTTGTGGCCTAGGCTGAATTGGTTGGTTCTTTTTTGTCTCTGCGCGGAAGTTCGGGATGAATAACCTGAAAAAAGTGCGACGTTTCCTTGATGCCGAAGGTGGTACCACAGCCGTAGAGTACGCTGTGCTGCTGGCAATGATTCTTGTAGCCGTCGTCGCAGGCGTCACCTCGGCCGGCGGCGGCGTAAGTGCCTGGTGGGGCAATATCAGGACGCAAGTAGAAGCCTATTGACGGGAAGAGATTCTTCCTGATAAGCGGGATAGAATGGTACGGTGTCTGATTGCGTTGGGAGGAAACATCGGCGTTTCCGAATCGGTCTTCAAAGCGGCGATGAAGCAGCTGTCCCGGCCTGGAATTCATTCCATCGCTGTCAGTGGAATAAAGAAAACGAAACCCGTCGGCCAGTCTGCCGGTGAGGAATTTTTGAATGCCGCAGCAAAGCTGGAATGCGAGCTCAGTCCTTACGATCTTCTGAATACACTGCATGAGATCGAACAAGCCTTCGGGCGAAGACGCACTACCCACTGGGGCCCACGAACGCTCGATCTTGATTTGTGCCTGTACGGTAACGAGGCCATCGACGACTCCAGACTTGTTCTTCCGCATCCTGCCATGTGGTATCGAAAGTTTGTGCTGGATCCGGCGCTGGATATCGCCGCAGACATGGTTCATCCTCTGCTGCAGCAGTCCATCACGGAGCTTCACACAGACCTTCAGAAACGGCCCTTGCGGATGGCTTTGCGTTGTTCTGAGACTTTGTCGGTGCCCCTGAATCTTGCTGCCATCGCCCAGGACCTGCCTGAAGACGCCGTGGAATGGATGATTCCTGGCGAATCCCCCGTCGACCGGTCCGTGCCTTCTGTGGAAGCAGGCTCCGCCAGAAGTGTACACGGTGAATGCGACGTGCAGCAGACGGCATCGACCTCAAAATTATTCGCAGAAGTCATTTTTCACGACGTGTTCTCTGGCGTTTCGTCGCGGACTCAGCCGCCCAATTTTTTGACGCGAACAATTCCCATTTTCACCGCTTCACAACAGGACGCTGTTGAGCAACTGCGTGCATTGCGGTCGGCTGTTCTGGGCTGAATTGCGGAACAGATGTTGGCGGATTTATTCGTTATCACAACCCGAAACGTCAGTGAGGGATTGCCTTGTGGCGTTTCGGGTGCTTGCCAACATATCCCTCGCTGACGCTTCGGGTTGTGATGGGTAGCTGACGTTAAATCAACAACCCGCCAGCGAGGTCTCAAAGATCAGGGAGCAGCTTTCGGCGGTGCTGTTTCTGCCAACTTAATCACCGGCGCATTTCTCGCCGAGGTGAGAGCGCGTGTGGTGATCGTGCCCTGAATTTCCTGTTCGAAAGCCTGCTCAGCATTCTGCATCGCATTTCGCACGACGGCCCCGAGTTGAAGGGCATTGGAAAACTGAACTCCGCCCAGTCCCAGGCCTTCAACCATCGCAGCAATCTCCTTGATCTGTGGATCGTTTGAAATTGAGTCCACCTGTCCGGGCTTTAGGTCGGCGATCGTTGACGCTCCTGTTGCAGTGACCAGAAGGCTCCACTGGCCGTCCGGCCTCTTTCGAAACATGCGACGTGTCACCGTCGCGGAGCCCGCTTCCGGCTGAAAATCGAACGCGGTCAAAACGGTCGTCGAGTGATCCTTTGAGTCCGCCACAGCGCGCGCCGCGTCTGAAAGGGAATCATTCTTTGCGGCAGGCACCGGACCGGGGCTTTCCCCCAGAAGCCCGCCCAGCAAACTTTCCACGTTTCCGCCCAGCATAGAAGTCATCAGCGTGGCCAGATCGGGCTGAGCCGACTCGTCGAACACATTCTCTCCCTGCTGCACAAGCCGTGTTGCCGTATTCAGACGGATATCAACGGCCGCCAGAATCCGCTGGATGCTTTCTTTTTCGTCCTGTTGCGGATTGGGCGCAGCAGTTTTACGTGCGGCCACGGGAATTCGTTGCAGCTGTTCGGTCACTGATTTCCAGTGCGTAGACTCAAAGTCCGGGATATTGTTCAGAATCGCCAGGCGGCAAAGTTCTCGTCGATCGTGCGGCTGCGATTCCATTCCCCGCGTTCGGGTTTTGGGCAGTTCAAGCACGATAAATTCCGGCGGATCTTCATTCCGCTGAGTCAGCCGCTCATGAATTTCCTTCAGCAGACCGGCTCGCTGCTGACGGTCTGGCGTTGTGGCCTGAATTTGATCAATCTCTGTCTGCAGTGCTTTCGCAAGGGCGTCCAAAGTGGAATCCTTGCTGAGCTTCAGTTCGGGCAGGACGCTGTTCGTCCAGAATTCAGGCGCGGCATTTTGCACCCAGGACGTCCTGATAAACAATCGCATCGGCCTTGTACTAAGCGCCATGCCCCAAAGATGCGTTCCGTCGCTTAGCGTCACTCGATCGACGACCCGATCACGAAACGATTTGGCTGGCGTCGGTGGGGCCTGTCCGAAGCAGCAGGTCGAAACCAGCAACGCAGGCAGCACGCCACAAAAAAACAGAATTCGAAATTCGAGCGACCGGCCGACCCAATGAGTGGCAGGCGTTTGCAGTTTGTGATTCATTCTGGGAAGCCACTTAAGAAAACAACTGATAAGCCAGCTTATCGAATCGAATTAGCAGGTTGTAAAGAGGATCAACTGCAATGGCAAAAGGTCGACTGTTTTTTTGAACACACGGTTCCAAAAGGCGTCAACTGACTTTGTTCAAGCCTGAAGCCGAAGCACCAGGCGGCAAAAAATTTTTAAAGTTTTCAACACCGCAAGACGGCAGCACTAATCAAAAAAGCGTGGATTATACGTGTCAATTGCTTATGCTCTTATGGAAATGTATGCACCCTTAGGTAGAGGATGTTCCCGTCTCGTCGAGTTTCCCCCCTGCTACGGTTCTTTCGGGATCTCAGGTTGTGGAATCCTCATATCTCTTTCGACATGCCAATATCGTGGCGCACCATTTGCCAAAACCCACTTCCCCTCAACTATGGATGATCCACGTCAGTGGCCAAAATTTGTACTTCGGCCTCTAAGGCGAGCGGCAAATAAGACTTTACCGTACGACGGTCTTCCAAGTCCGTCGAAACGCACGACAGACAAAAATGTCCGTCTTACAGCAGGTGAATTTTTTTCTGCCGCTCGCCTGATATTTTATCCGATTGAAATTCGCTCTCAATGCCTTCTGAGTCAAATACGAGTCCACCCGCCTGGTTACGTTGGTTTGTCAATGATGCCGTTCGCGGCATTGTTGACCGACAAGTGACTGCGCCGATTGGTTGTCACTTTTATCATGATGCCGACACGAATGTCTGGGAAGTCTCTCTGTTTATCTCACGGACAGAGGTCTGCGGAGGACCCGCCGATGGCAAACTGGTGCCGTCGGGCCTGCAGATCGACATCATGGCTGTCTGTTCGGCCTTCGATTCGCCGCCAGCCGTGTATTGGCAGGCGGAAAAAATTTCGCATGACGATGAACTGGGAAACCACCTTTCGCTGGAAGGAATCGCTCGAGGCTTTGGCGTCTGGCTGAGAATTCTGCAAAACCCGCCTGAATGGACTGGCCCGGGACGAGTTGTTCATGCGGCGACGGGTAATGTCGAAGACGTCTGGTGACATTTATTTAGAGACGGGTTTAGTGCAGAACGCTACGTATCGGAAGTAGTTTATTTCCGAAACTTCTGGCACTTCGGACAAAAAAATGTCACTCGTTGTGCCTGGACGGTTTTTTCAATCTGAGCCGTCATGCACGACCGGCATTCTTCATCCGCCCGCTGATAAACAAGATAGAGCATCCGGGCCAACCCTGGTCCTTAATGCCGCCATTTGGTCGAGATTCAGGAACGACACTGTGCCCAGGCCGCGCCGGTCCCAGAATTCCAGGCGATCGGTCAGCCCGGGTTCATCTCGAAAATGCCAGACAACTCGCCGGTGCTCTCGAGTGGGCGGATCTGAAATTACCATCAGCCCCGTCATGCGAGGCTCAATCACGAAGAACTCGTCGGAGTCGATTTCAAGGACAACTCGTTTGGCAAGCCGTAAAACAGCACGGATCCGCAGGCCCTGAACTCGATCCAGAATTTCTTCTCGGGATGGGAAAACAAAGATGGGACGTCGCTCGATCGCAACGAATTCCACCACCTTAATGGTGCGACCGGTGCAGTGATGTCGGATTCCGCGAACCATGGTTTCGACTTCGGGCAATTCAGGCATGGGCAGATCCGGCATTGAGCGACAGGTTTCAGGCAGGCATTCGAGGCGATTTGGCTGCAGGCAGCTCTCGTCAGCAGACCGCAGTTGTAGCCATCGCGCGAGAAGGCGACCACTGCAGACGCATGCGCTCCATCACGCCATTCACGGCAGACCACCTCGTGGCGTCAGATTTGTTTTGCAGTCTGGCAGTGTTATGACCCTAAAAAACGGTATTTTTGGGTTCCTGCGAGCGGTGAAGAAGGGGCAGTCGTTCCTTTTGGGACGGCGTGCTTAATCAGGAGAACATGTGTGTCCTGGAAATAGAGGAATCTTCTTGACGCTGGCTGTTGACGCGACGATCCTAGACATAGGTTTTCTCGGCCGTAGGCGGTGTCTTGCGCGAATTGAGTCCTCCGCGGACTTTCTCCTGAGATTCCTTGCCGAGTTTCTTTGGTTCCTTTTGAGGTCATGCAGATGGCACTGTTTGATTCTGTTGTCTCCGGTTCAAGCCCTCGGCTTCGCCGATTTCTTAAAAAGGGCCTGACTGTTGCCTGCGGCCTCGTGGTCGTTTCGTCCGGAGGCATGGCGCGTGCCGGTGAAAAGGATCAGCTGTCTTCTATCATGGAATCCTCCCGGCTGCGAATCGACGCTCGCCTGGCAGCCGAACAGGGCGATCTAGTGAAAGCGGCCAGTGCTCTGCAAACCGCAGCCTTGCAGGTCGGAGACCGCGTCACAGCAACGCGAGCCGGAGAGGCTCGTGCGAAGCTGGAAGCTGGCGGTGGTGCTCAGACAGACTTTCAGTCGCTCATGACATTGATCATGGAACAAACCAGTCCTCCCGCGCTGTGGATCGACAACGGTGACGAAATTGGGAGCATGACCGAATTTCAACAGGGCGTCTTCTTTGGCCTTCCAGCCATGGCCGGGGCGATTGCCAGCGGTCTCAATGATGCTCGCCTGGTCACAGCCTTTGACCTTGCGAAGACCGCCAACCAAAATCAGGATGTTCGCGAAGCGTCGGACCTGCGTCTGGTTTCGCTGCCTCGTCTGGAGCAACACCTGAAGAGCCTTATCGAAGCTGGTCAGCCCGTTCCCGATGACGTTGCCTGTCTGGCAGGGCTCACCGAAGTGCAGTTCCTGTTCGTGTTCCCGGAAACAAGTGACATTGTCATTGGTGGTCCGGCCGGCGACTGGAAGCAGGACGAAACTGGCCGAACGGTTGGCGTCGTCAGTGGTCGCCCGACTTTAAAACTGGACGACCTTGTCACTCTGAGCCGCACGTTTTCTTCCGGCGGTTCGGGCTTCTTTTTATGTTCGATTGATCCAAAGCCCGAACAGGTGAAAGCCGTTCGTGACTATGCGGCGAAGACAAAGCTTTCTCCGCAGAATGTTGGCAAGGTCACGCAAACACTGGAAGACATGCTGGGTCTGCAAAACGTGATCGTGCAGGGAATCCCTGCAGATTCACGCGTTGCCAGCGTGATCGTGGATGCCGACTACCAGATGAAATTGATCGGTATCGGAGAACGCGAAGGCGCGAAAGGCATGAAAAGCTACTTCGATCTGCTCAGCCGCGCCGAACGTCGCGGAGCAGCGATGGATGCTTTGCGATGGTGGATGACCGTTGGATATGACGCCATTCAGGTGTCGCCCGATCGACAGGCTTTCGAATTCTCCGGACGTGCGGTTCAGTGTCAGTCCGAAAACCAGCTGGTCGCTGCGGATGGCTCGCGTCAGTCCACAGGAAAAGCTGACGGGGCCAATGCGGAGTTTGCGAAGCTGTTCACAGAACATTTGCCAGAACTGGCCAGTCAGGACATCGTTTTCGCAGACCTCCAGAACATCTTTGATCTGGGACTGGCAACGGCTCTCGTCAATACTATGGGTTTAAATCGCCAGGCGGGCTGGCATCCGGAAGTTTTCACAACGGACGGAGCCTACTCACCAGCTGCAGTGGAAGTTCCTGCGGAGCTGATGACGGCTGCCAGCAGTCGGACGTATCGCGGCGGGGAAATTGTGATCCAGGTGGCTGGGGGTATTCGCGGTGACCTGCGAAGTGTCGTCCGAAATCCCGAGAACTTTCAGGTCTCAACCGTAGTTCTGAGCACTGCCGTCAACGCCAGCCCGGTTGGGCAGACAGGCCGCTGGTGGTGGGACGCAGCCGCTCGTTAGGCTGACCAAAGTCCGGAGGCTCGCATTTCTCCCGACTTTCCTTAATGTGAACAGTGAAGAGCGAAGGTTTCAACGACCTTCGCTTTTTTCGTTCACGGACCTCGGTATTAAACCGGCCTATTGAGCCGGGGGAGACCAGAAACAACGGCAGCTGCCGGATGCAGTCG
>JBDNHX010000286.1:0-15294 GCA_041688565.1 Planctomycetaceae bacterium | reverse complement strand
TTGTGACAGCGTTCATTGTGACAGCGTTCATTGTGACAGTGATTTCAGCCAATCGTCGCTGAGCATTGTGAAGCCGACAACAACTCGGGGCTTACCGCAATCACACGAACGCCAACGGATAGTATCGACGCGGAACGAGGCGCGAAGCGACTTGGAAAAATACAGCATTTGTTCAGGTGGCTTGACACTCATCGGAGCGCAGGACAGAGTCTGCACTTCGGGAAAAGGGCTTGCTCCTCAATACGGAAAAATGGTCAGCGATCATGTCACCAATGATTAAGGATGATGCTGACTTTTCGCTTACGACGGATGGGGATCGTGGGGTTGCTGAGTTGCCTTGATGTTTGTATCTCTGACTGAGTCCCCAGTCACAGTTTGTTTTTGACTTTGCAGGAAGACAGGACATTTTGATGTTGTACCAACAACTTTCCTTTCACAGCAGCATCTCCCTTCTGATGCTGACTGCCGTCTGCGTGATGATGCAGACCGCCTCCGCGCAACAGGTCAGTCCGGATGATGTTTATCAGCTGGGTCCCGATTCCCAGCGCCAGGACGGAGTGCCGCAGGGAACTGTGACAAAGCATGAGTGGACAAGCACGATCTTCGAAGACACGAAGCGTGAATTCTTCGTGTACGTTCCAAAGCAGTACGATGGAACACAGCCTGCCTGCCTGATGGTCTTTCAGGACGGGCATGCCTACGTTGATGAAAATGGACAGGTGCGTGTTCCGATTGTTCTGGACAACTTGATTCATCGAGGCGAGTTGCCGGTGATAATTGGGCTGTTTATTAACCCCGGCCATAAGGGCGACGTGATTCCGGAAAGTCGCTGGCGCGCCAGCAATCGCAGCTTTGAATACGACACGCTGAGCGATCAGTATGCAAGATTTGTCATGCAGGAACTTTTGCCGCATGTGATCACCGATCAAAGGCTGAACATTTCAGAGCACGCTGATGATCGAGCGATCTGTGGAATGTCGAGTGGCGGGATTTGCGCATTCACCGCCGCCTGGGAGCACCCGGAATGGTTCAGCAAAGTGCTCAGCCACATCGGAAGCTTCACTAACATCCGCGGAGGTCATGCGTACGAAGCCATGATTCGCAAGACGCCCGCTAAGCCGATTCGAGTCTTCCTGCAGGATGGGGAAAATGATCTCGACAACGAGCACGGTAACTGGTGGCTCGCCAATCTTCAGATGGAGAAGGCCCTGAAGTTCAAGGGCTACGATCATAAATTTGTCGGTGGAACCGGTGCTCACAGCGGCAAGCATGGCGGTGCGATCATGCCGGAATCGCTCGTCTGGCTGTGGCGTGATCATGTCGTTGGAAAGCCGCCAGTCGCTGAAGCTGCGGCAGCTCCGACGGCAGTTGAGGCGACCGCAGTTTATGAAGACAAATCGATCCTCTTCACGGGCAGCGAATCCAAGGAAGAAGAAATCCACTACCGTTTAATGAAGCCAGCCGTGATTGAAAAAGATCAAAAATATCCGCTGGTGATTTTTCTGCATGGGGCCGGCGAACGAGGAACAGACAACGCTCTGCAGCTGCTGTATTTTCCGACTCAGATGGCACAGCCTCACTGGCGCGAACGATTTCCCTGCTATGTTCTGGCGCCTCAGTGCCATCCCGAACGGAGATGGATGGAAGTGGACTGGACCAGCAAGTCTGACCCGCAAATGCCGGAATCGCCGAGTGCAGAACTGCAGGTTGTGATGCAGATGATCGAGCGGACTCTCAAAGAAGATCAGATCGACACGAGCCGAGTCTATCTGACTGGCCTGTCGATGGGCGGTTTCGGATCGTTCGACCTTGCGATTCGCCACCCGGAATGGTTTGCAGCCGTCGCGCCGATCTGTGGTGCGGCTGACCCTGCGAAAGTCACAGCCATCAGGAATCTGCCTGTTTGGGTTGTGCACGGTGACGCTGATCAGACCGTTCCCGTCGAACGCAGTCGCAGTGCCGTGAAAGCGCTTCGCGATGCAGGCGGTCGACCGATCTATGTGGAAATGCCAGACGTGGGACACAACTCCTGGACACCCGCCTATCAGGACAATGATGGGCTTGTGCCATGGCTGTTTCGCCAAAAACGAGCTGCCGAATAATTCGCTGAATTTGCATTCAGGCAACTCGTCCGTCTCTTACCGGACGAGCCGCCGATTCGCCTCCATCCTCATCATTTCGGCACCTTTCGTTTTCAACTGATTTTTCCTGGAGAATCTCATGCCCATGTTGTGTTTCAGGTTCGCAGCTTTCTTGCTTGTCGCAGGCGTTTCGATGACGCAGGTCCTTGCTGAAGATCCGTTGTATGTGGCAAAGCCGTTCACAGCCGAAGGCAGCTTTACTCCAGGAGTCGAAGGCCCTGCCGTTGATCGAGATGGCAATTTTTTCGCAGTGAATTTTGGCAGCCAGCAGACGATCGGAAAGGTGACTCTGGACGGCAAGGCCGAAGTTTATGTCACCCTGCCCGGAAAAAGTGTTGGCAACGGACTTCGCTTTGACGCCGATGGATTTCTTTACGTGGCCGACTACACCGAACACAACATTCTGAAGATCGACCCGGCGACGCGCAAGGTCAGCGTGCATGCTCATCAGCCTAAAATGAACCAGCCAAACGACCTCGCCATCACCGCAACCGGAGTGCTCTACGCCAGCGATCCCAACTGGGCCGAAAGCACAGGGCAACTGTGGCGAATCGACCGGGACGGTTCCACAACTCTACTGGCATCAGGAATGGGAACAACCAATGGGATCGATGTTAGTCCCGACGGAAACACTTTGTATGTAAACGAAAGCGGGCAGCGAAACGTCTGGGCCTTCCGAATCACAGAGACCGGTGATCTCGCCGACAAACGTCTGTTGATCAAGTTTCCGGATTTCGGATTTGATGGAATGCGTTGTGATGTGGACGGCAATCTCTTTATCACTCGACACGGCAAAGGAACGGTCGCCGTTGTTTCGCCCGCGGGTGAAGTGATCCGAGAAATTGACGTGCTCGGGACGAAGCCCAGCAACCTGTGCTTTGGCGGCGTCGATGGAAAGACCGTTTATGTGACAGAAGTTGACCATCAGCGAATCGTTCAGTTCCGTGCGGAACGTCCGGGCCTGGAATGGCAGCGCTGGCAGAAGAAGTAGTAGTCACGCAAAGAATTGGGCCGGATGAGCAGATTGGCGATTGGCGATTTGAAATCGGGGGCTTTGTAAGGCTTGGCTGGAACGGATCGTTTTCGTCTCATCCGAGCCGTACTTCGCCGGCCAATGTCCGGAACGTCGCTGCGAGCCGCGGGGATTTTCCTGAAATAGCGGGTGGGATCAGCTGGCTATGCTCGAAGCCGATCTCAGCCAGTCGCCGATTGAGCTCCGACGCTTCCGGATGCACCATCTGCAGTTCGACCAGCGACACTTCTGAAGTCGGCATTTTTTCGGTGGGGTGACTGGTCGCAGCCCATTGAATGATCGCCGGAGCAACACCGGCAAACGGCATCTTTCCATCGGGCGGAATCGTAAGTTTCCACTCCAGCGCCCCGCGGCTCATGGGTTCCGCCGGCCCTGCCCAGTCGCCCGTTGCCGCGATCGCCGCTTCGATATTGTTCGTGCGAGCCACCCAAGTGGCCTGCTGCGGTTCACTGACAGCCGACAGGCGATCAAGACTAAACCAGCGGGCGCGATCAATCCGCGGTGCGTCCGGATTGATCGCAATCACCTCCAGATACAGCCCTTCGCCAAGTTTCAGCACGGCATTATGAGTCCCCATGCGCACATGGCATCCGCCGATCGACATGGCAGTCTGCAGTCGACTTTCAATGAAGTCGATTCCCGCTTGCAGGCTCGCCGCTGTCACCACCAGGTGATCAGGAACGCTGAGCAGTTTCGTCGATTCACTGGGCATCCAGAACTCCGATTTCCTCGCCCGTGACCGAGTTCAGCCGATGCACTTCGGCCAGCTTCCAACGATCACCGACCCGCTTCCAATGGGTTCGCCAGCGAGTCGCTGCGTGATAAGGCATGTTGGCTTTTTCAACGGTCAGACTGCCATTGGCTCGCAGTTCAGCAATAGCCTTCTGGCCGTTTTCCTCAACCATCACCACGATGTCCTGCATGTGAAAAGTCTTGTCAAGATTCACCAGCTGCAGGCCCTGTTTTGCTTTTTCCTTCAGGCCCGGCGCGTCATCGTCAATCTGCTGATCGATGGCTGCCAGGTCTTCGGCAATAAATCCCTTCAGCAGGTTTTGCAGACTCCCTTCAATCTGTTCGCCGGACGTGACGATCGAGGATTCAAGGAAGTAAACGGCAATGGCCAGCAACGCGAGAACAATCGCGACGCTGCGTCCTTTGCTGCCGCCCAGAATCAGCATGACGACCGTTGCACCGGACAAAAGTAGAATCAAAGGCCACGGGTTTTCAGTAAACCATGACATAACAAACTTCCTTTTCTCTGGATCATTTGGGAACGCGAAGTCGCCGTACAAAGGAGACTGCTTCGCGTTCCATTTCGTCTGGCGATTTTCCGAAGGCCGCTGTGAATTCCTGAATTCGCTGTTCGGGTGTCACGGCCTGCAGCGGCTTTCGTTGGGAAAGAGTCGCCAGAAACAATTTCATGCCGGCCTTCTGCTGCCGGAATAAATACGTCGTCACCGCCCAGCTCTCCGCATACGCCACGGCCACTGTCGAAGCATCCAGAAACACGGCATCCGATCGCATCAGATCGTTGAAACGGATTTGAGGCCCGCCGGCTTCTGTGCAGCGAACGAACTCGGGATGATGCCGCGCATTCACAACACCCGGCTTCGTCCACAAGGTCGAAGATCGCGGCGAAATCTGCTCAAAATACAGAGCCAGGCCTTCGGAGAACCAGACCGGGTTATCGGCCATCCGTACCTGCAGGCCGGAATTAAAGGCCAGTTGATGCACGGCCTCATGAACCATCGTGCCGACCTGCAGCGGCTGCTCGGCGAGACGTTTTCGAATGGCGGAGGCTGAGCGAATCGACCGATCGCGAGTCAGGTCTATCAGCAGCATCTGATTTTCGCGAATGGAATAATAACCCGGAGTATTCTCGAACGATGTTTCGGGATGCTGACTCGCGGCAAACGTTTTAAAGTCGGCCTCTGACTCCAGAATGATGATCGGAAGTTTTGCCGTCGGTTCTTTGATCGGCACTTCCTGTTCGGTCATGAACTTGAAGTACTCGACGAAAACCTTCTCCAGAAGTTTTCCACAGAACTCGGCGTATTCCTCGGACGAGTTGGAACAGATGACGTAGTGGTCGGTCTGCACAATTTCAAATCCCGCGGGGACCTGCGTCAGCAGTTCGGCGGCTAGCTCATCCGATGTCAGGGGGGCGAACGGCATTTCCGTATTCTTGCGAGACACAATTACTCCGGGTGTCAACCGCCGGATGCGTCCACTTCGCTCCTCAAGAAGAACGCCGCCAACCAGTGCCTCCACGAGAACTCGGCCGGTTAGGGTAGAACGAGTTTTTTCGCCTTCGACAGTGAACTCCACTGCAGAATCCACAGGAGATTCTGTCTTCTGCAGTTCATCCGCTCGAACGGGACTGCTGATCCTATGCAGACACGCAGCCAATCCCGCGATGCCAACTGGGAAAAGTCCAACGTTGCAGAAACTGACGGTCCACAGGCAAACGAGGATTGATCCACGGAAGCGACGCTCGCGGCTTGAGTCCAGTGGCATGTCCATTCGGCAACTCTCAAAAAGAACGCGACATCATACGGAGACGGCAGCCATCGCCTGCGACAGTGTTCCCTTCAGACTCCAGCATCCGCTCCGCAATGTAGCAACTTCGCGACATGAACGTCGGGCACTGTACGGGTCTCAGTGGTTGAGTCGTCGAAATTTTGGTGGATTTGGAACGACTAAACGAGCGCAAGAACTGGGATTCCGTCAGGTTCTTTCACATTCACAGAGCACGCACAAGCAAGCCTTTCGAAGACGGCTATTTTGCATGCCTGGATCGTTGTTGTTGAACAGCCAGAGACAGCAACTACAATGTTCGAGCAGACGACTCGACTTGTTGGGCGAATGTGAATTGTCAAGTGCTGGATGAGTATGAGTTCAACTGCCACTATCCTTCTGGACCAATCCGTCTTGCTCAGCACTTCCAATGAAAACAGTTCTCTTTCTCTGCACCGGAAACTATTACCGCAGCCGATACGCCGAAATCCTGTTCAACGCAAAGGCCAAGGAAATGGGACTGGAATGGAATGCGGTGTCCAGAGGACTCGCACCTGATCCTCGAAATCCCGGCCCGATGTCAAGTGATTCGATTTCGGCGTTGCAGAAACAGAACATAGTAAACGACAACTGATCATTGTCGGTCTGATCTGGGTACTGCTGACTGTCCCGCACCATGAACCAAATTTCGGATCAGGAGTCTTCGTATGACCCCCTGATCGTCGATGTCTCTACCGAAGCCGCTAACCTTCAACAAACAGCGGGCCAAGACTGGAAATTTGCCCACTTGGTGAAATGAATTTTCTGCAAATTAGCTAACCGGAACAAACGGTAGTTCAAAAGCAGAAAAACCGTTCTGACGGTCAGAATGCGAAAAGAGGTTACCCCGGTTCTGTCGAGGACTTCATCGGATCGTGGCACTTTCTCCAATCTTTACATTCGTTCGTCTTGCGTCTTGCGAGGCTGAGGTGTGTACACGTGAAGTGAGGTTTCAGAATGCGGAATTCATCCCGTCAATCATTCTGCTTTTTGTTTTCGTCGTTACTGACCGCTGGATGTGCCACAAGTCCGACGACAAGAATTGCAATGCAGAATGATGCGACTCTAATTCCTGCGTCTCAAGCCGGCGATGAAACTGCTTCGGTCAGCATCTCACGTGAAGAAACTTCCATCAAACTGGTCGATTTTCAGGAGTCCGAAGTCGCTGACACGACCTTGATCGGTCCGGCTTCAGAAATCATTCCGCCACCGACTAAAGTGATTCGCTGGAACACGGGAGAGTCCGCCAATAGTGGGGCGGATAGCTATGACCTGAAAACGCTGCTTGCCTTGGCATCGAGAAACAATCCGACGCTTCAACAGGCAAATATGCACATCTCGGCGAACTTGGCGCAGGCTCAGCAAGCCGGATTATATCCCAATCCGATGCTGGCATACGTTGGCGAAAATATCGGAACCGAGGGAACTGCTGGTGAGTTCCAGGGAGCGGAAATACAACAGCGATTTGTCACTGCGAACAAACTGGAATTGAGCCGCAACAAGTACCTGCAACGGGGCAAGGTCGCCGAACATCTGGCGGTCATGCAGCAGTACAAGGTCTGCAACGATGTCAGGCTCCAGCACATCAACACGCTGGCCGCTCAGTCGTTGCTTGCGTTGCGTCGGGAAATGCTGAAGACTGCCGAAGACCGGCTCGTGACTGCCAGGGAGTTGCATAATTTGGGGCAGGCGAACAAAGTGGACATTCATCAGGCGACGGCCGATTTACGTCGTCACCAGCTGGATGTCCTCACTGCCGAGAATCGAGTTCGCAAAGCGTTCCTCGATCTCTCTGCAGTCGTGGGCGTTGAACTCGCCCAACGACCCATCACTGGTAGTTTGATATCGACTGGTGAACTCATCGACTTCGATGGTGCCTATGGTCGGTTGCTGCGAGAAAGTCCAGAGCTACTCGCTGCGCACGGTAAGTTGCGAGCGGATCATATCACTGTGCATCGGGAACAAGTGGAATGGATGCCGGACATCGTGGTGTCCGGTGGACCGGGATACAATTTTGCCGCCCAGGATGCAGTGGCGAACGTCAAAGTCCAGGTGGAAGTCCCTCTCTTCGACCGCAACCAGGGCACGATCCGGCAAGCGGAAGCCGATCAGAGTCGCCAGCGGTTAGAGGTTCGCCGAATCGAGATGACACTGCGTCGTCGATTGTCGGAGGAATATGATCGCTACATCACGGCCTTGCAGAAAGTGGTGAATTACGAGGAGGTTGTGCTGCCCGAAATGAAGCAGGCCTATGAGCAGGTGCTTGAGAGTTACCGGGACGACCGGCAGGACTGGCCACATGTCCTGGACATTCACACACAGTACACCATGCGACGGATGGAACAGATTGAAAACCTCCATCAACTTTGCTCGGCGGAAATTCTGATTGATGGCTTCTTGTTAAGAGACGGACTGGATGCCGCTTCCAATCCGACTCCTCCGGGCCATATCGACTCGATACCAAAGCCCCGGTAATCAGACTTCCGCAAAGCATCTCATTGGAGAATATAATGAACGACAAAAACACCCAACAACGACGAGAGTTTCTGCAAACCGGGTTGTTCGCTGCTGCCGCTCTTACGGGGTCAGAAGCACTCCAGCAAACTTTGCAGGCTGGCGAAAACGAGCCGTTGCAGGTCCCTCATCCGACAGGCAATGTGCCTCCACATGTTGAAACGGAATACGACGGGTTTTCTAGATTTCATCCCAGCCGAGGAAACGACCCCGACAGTGACTATTACCTCGGCAAGCTTGTTCCGGGCTTTCGGAAACCCGCCGATGGCCCGGCTCCCTTCATAACCCCGGACCTTGAAAGACTTGAATACAAAGTCAAGAACGGCGTCAAAGAGTTTCAACTCGTCGCACAGCCGGTCACTCGCGAATTTCTGCCCGGCTACCCGATGAAGGTCTGGGGGTTCAACGGGTCGATGCCCGGTCCCACCATTGAGGTCACGCAGGGGGATCGAGTCCGTATTGTGGTTCACAACGAGTTGCCGGAAGACACCACGGTCCACTGGCACGGCTTTGAGTTGCCGGTGCAGGAGGACGGAGCCAGCACGCTCACCCAAAATCCGATCAAGCCGGGCAAGACCTTCACCTACGAGTTCAATGTCCATGAAGAAGGGACGTTCTTTTACCACACTCACGTCGCCATGCAGGAGGCGTTGGGCATGGTCGGTTGGTTCATCGTCCATCCTCGCAAGGTGTTCAATCCTCCGGTGGATCGAGACTTTGGATTGATCTTCCAGAACTTCCACATCATGCCCAACCAGACGATCAGCGATTCATGGTCAATGGACTGGAATTGGCACACGATCAATGGTCGTAGTGGCCCGTTCACCACGCCGCTGGTCGTCAAGCATGGCGAGCGAGTGCGAGTTCGCATCATGAACTTCGCTCCTATGCAACATCATCCGATTCATCTGCACGGACATACGTTTTGGATCACCGGACATGAAGGTGCCAGAATTCCCAGATCAGCCTGGGTTCCCCGCAACGTCGAACTTATTGGCATCGCCCAAGCGAGCAACTTCGAGTTCATCGCCAACAATCCGGGGGACTGGATGTTCCACTGCCACATGACTCATCACATGATGAATCACATGGTCAAGCATGTCGGTCCCCGGCTTCGCAAGGACGACCAGGTGGATCGGTACCTGGCGAACCTCGATTCACGACCAGCCGTCGATCCGACCCATGGAGACAAAGGGTTTGCAGTCCCCGGCTATCCACAGGGGATGAAGGGGATGTCGATGAGCGAGGAGTTCATGCAGGCGATTTGGTCTCGGCGGGAAGTCCAGGGGATGCGAGCGATGTGGCCGATGTCGGTGAAGGGACTGATGACCACTCTGCGAGTTCTGCCGGATGACCTGTTTCAAAAAGTCATGGAAACCGAAGAGGCGATTCCCAAAGGTGCGATCTTCGAGGAAATCGTTTCCCGCTTCGGCGACCTGTCCCGCTACGAGAAAGCGCCCATGTCGATGATGCACGGCGAAAGCCATTGACCAAAGTGCATTAACGAATGTGTGCAGAGAGTTCGACTATATTTTCTACTGTTCTCAGTAGATCCGCTCCTTCGGAATTTCAATCCCAGAGTCCAGGAAAACATTTGGAACGACTCGAAATTGTGCGGGGCGACAAGTGACTGCGATGAGAGTTCTCTTCCTCCACGGTTGGCACAGCGTCGTTGGCGGTGTCAAACCGACGTACCTGAAAAAGCACGGCCACGAAGTCCTCAACCCAGCCCTCAATGACGATGACTTCGAGGCTGCGGTTCGTACTGCTCAAGCCGCGTACGATGAGCAAAAGCTTCACGTGATTGTCGGTTCATCTCGTGGCGGTGCAGTTGCTCTGAATATCAACTCCGACGACACGCCACTGGTACTGCTGTGCCCGGCATGGAAGAACTGGGGGACTTTCAAAAAGCTAAAGCCAAACTCAATGATCCTGCATAGCCGAAATGATGAATTGATTCCGTTTGCGGACTCAGAAGAACTTGTTGCCAACAGCGGTCTGTCAGAAGAGACGTTGATTGAAATCGGCAAGGATCATCGACTGGCAGATGATGAATCTTTGTCCGTTATGCTGTGGGCGTGCAACCTGCTGGCGTCAGGCGAGAAGCTGCCGTGGCTGAACTCTGATGAGCGATCATCAGCGGATTTCTGCAGCGGAAAAAATGCCACTTCGCAGGAAGAAGCTGGGTACGTCTGCGATGCCTGTGGCGAGGAAATCATTATTCCACTGGATCTCACCGAAGGGACAAGCCAGACGTATGTTGAGGACTGTCCAGTCTGCTGCCGAGCCAATACGATCCACGTCCAGATTGATAAAGAAGGGAATGCTCAAGTCTGGGCGGAACCGGAACAGGACTACAACTGATTGCCGGATGAAAACAATTTCATGGCTTACTCCAAATCACTTGTCGAGCGCATTCGCCACCTCGTCGCTCGCCAACGTGGAGTCACGGAGAAGAAGATGTTCGGCGGCGTTTGCTTCCTGCTGAATGGCAATCTGCTGGTTGGAGTCTGGAAGGATTCCCTGATTGCTCGTGTCGGAAAGGATGCTTATGAAGCCGCATCGCAGGAAGAGTACGTCAAGGAATTCGACATCACAGGCAGGCCTATGAAGGGCTGGGTGATGGTGGAACCTGATGGTATCGACAGCGATCATCAGTTGACTCATTGGATAGATCAGGCGATACAGTTCGTCAGGACGTTGCCGATCAAATGATGCAATGCACCGGCCTGCAACATACAGTCAGGAACAAGTAACATGATCAATATGGTCCCCGTGGCACTGTCTGCTTTGTGCCTTCTTGTTGTGAATTGTTGACCAATAGAATTCAAGATGGAGGAAATCGGTGAGCCATTCTGAAGAAGAAATCAATGACGCCATCAAGTCACAACGTCTGGTATGCAAGAAGTTGTTGGAAATCATGGATTTGCAGGGGGATGTTGACACCTTGCTGAGGGACGTTCATCGGTCACCGTTCGGTTCTGGAAAATTCAAGAACGCTCGACCAGAGGAACTGCAACGATTGGTGATGATGACCGCCATTCAGTTCGTGTTGTTTGAGCCAAGTGACTGGGTCAAAGGAAATGACGAGTTTCAGTTGGCCGCTGAAAAGCTGCTTGATCTGACCTCATCTCAACTAAACTGGCTCAAAGAGAAATACCAAAAGTGAAAGGATTCCAACGAATGAGCCACCCTGACAACTTCCAAATCCGGCAACTCCTCGACGAACTCCAGCCACCGGAATCCGGTAAGCAGAGCATTGTCCTGCTCGATGACGCCAACACAAAAGTTGTATTGTTCGCATTTGCTGCTGGAGGCGGTCTCACAGAACACGTTGCTCCACTGCCAGCGATCATTCAGATCATTAAAGGCGAAGCTGAACTGACGGTCGGCAATGAATCGGTTGCAGGGAAGCCGGGCACATGGATTCAGATGGTTGCCAAAACTCCGCACAGCATCAAGGCGGAGTCGCCAGTTGTGCTGCTGCTGACGCTGCTGAAGTGAGATGCCTCACAACAAAGCAAACCTGCCGACGAAGATTTGTCCCACCTGCAACCGGCCTTTCGTTTGGCGGAAGAAATGGGCGAAGGTCTGGGAGCAGGTCAAGTATTGCTCCGAAGCTTGCAGAAAGCGGTGAGGGAACGCTCGATGATTCGAGATTGATTGACCATGTTCTGGGATCAATGAAGAATACAGCGTGCAGATTGAATGAGGCTGTCCGTTGATTACTACCCGTTAACAATTGCCGTTCCGAAAAGCAGGATAACATCAGTCATGAATCCAAATCACCACACCAAATGTCGCCGTGTTCTTTGCTGTCTCGCAGTATCGCTGACTGTGCTGGCTTCGAACATTCCCGGCGTTGCAGACGATGCTGCAGGTTCACCTGAGAAGGAACTTGTCGGCAAGGTTATTGCGGCAGCAGGCGGTGAAGACAAACTGCTCAGGCTTTTCCGCATGGAAGAACTCTACAACGCTGGAAAAGCACGAGTATCACCGGGTACTTCGCGGGTCTCAGTGGTTGAGCCGCCGAACTCGTGGTGGATCGGAACGAGTGAACGAGGCCAGGAGCCAGCAAAGATTACGGCATGGGCGTGGACTCTGGGAGTTCTCAATGACCCAAAATCCAAAATTGAACTCATCCCTGACGTGACTGACAACGAAAAGGAATTGGCCGGCCTTCAAGTCACGGTTAGCGTGGACCCGGCGATTGACATGTATTTCGACAAGACGACATATGAACTCGACCGTGTCGATTGGCGAAACGACATCTATCGGTTCAGTGAGTGGAAGGATTATGACGGAACGAAATACCCTTCAAAGTGTGCGATGTTTCGCAGGAATTCAGAAGAACCGTGGTTCTTCCATGAAATCGTCACCATTGAACGTTTGCAGGAACTTCCAGAGGGTGTCCGAGCAGATGAATCGACTTGTTGAGCGAATGTGAATTGGCAGGTACTGGATGAGAATGAGTTCAACTGCCACGATCTTGACTGCCACGATCTTGACTGCTGCGGCCCGGATGAAGCAACTCCACATCTGGATCAGGAAGTAGCGGCATTGGTGTCGAGGCTCGGCAAGTCACATCATGAACCCTCTGGTTGATTGTTACCCCGGATCAAGAAAACTCATCACCGTTCAGGACAAAGCGAGTTCCTATGGCACGCATCTTTTTGGCAATCGTTGGAGCAGCGTATCTTGTCCTTGCAGGATGGTGCGCCCTGATGCCGGACAAAACATCCAGAGCGGTGGGATTTTCCCTCCAGACTGGCTCAGGACAATCAGAATTCCTCACTGTCTACGGCGGATTGCAATTGGCGATTGGTCTGGCCTTTCTGTGGCCGTTGTTGCGTCCTTCAGACGTGGCTTTCCCGTTGTTCCTGTGCCTGCTGATTCATGGATGTCTGGTAGCTTTCCGAACCCTGAGTTTTATGCTGTACAACGGCATTCCCACCACGACGTTCGCCCTTGCAGCGACCGAATGGATCATTTTCATCGGAGCTGCTGCGTTGTCCTGGAAGAAACAGTGAAGGCGATGTTCCTTTTTCGAGCCTTCCTTGTTTGGTGCATCACCATTGGCGTTGAAACCGTCCACGGTATTCTGCACGCGACAGTGATCGTGATCGTGCCGGTGCTGGGCGATTTTTCCGCCAGCGAAGTCTGAAGGGGCCTTCCAGTGAGCGGCAACGAGGTTAGAGGGAAATTGACAAGAGACGGGCGGCTGCTGTTTGCGACTCGCTGTTCCAGGATGTTCGCCTACGGCCTTCTTTCGGTCGTGTTGGTCCTGTACCTGGTCGAAGTCGGTCTGAAAGATTGGGAAGTCGGGCTGTTGCTGACTCTCACCCTGGCCGGAGACACAGCCATCTCCCTTTGGCTCACGACAACGGCTGACCGGCTGGGGCGTCGGCGTACATTGATCGCCGGCGCAATTCTGATGGTGCTGGCAGGAATTGTCTTCGTCTCGACCGGCAACATGTTCTTGCTCCTGGTTGCTGCCACAATCGGCGTCATTAGCCCCAGCGGGAACGAAATTGGGCCGTTCCTGTCCGTGGAGCAGGCTGCTCTCTCACACATCGTCAGTGATGAACAACGAACCGATGTGTTCGCCTGGTACAACCTCGTTGGTTCATTTTCTACCGCCCTCGGAGCGTTGGCGGGTGGATTAATTGCTGAGGCATCACAGCACTTCGGCTTCATTGGAGCCGCGGCCTTTCGCCCGGTATTGCTGGCCTACGCAGGCATCGGACTGGTGTTGATCGGCGGGTTTACCCTGTTGTCTCCGGCAATCGAAGCCAACATTGGCAAGGAATCTTCCACGCCCATTAAGACTGTGTTGGGGCTTCACGAATCCCGATGGGTCGTCTTCAAACTGTCGCTGTTGTTTGCACTCGATGCGTTCGGCGGCGGTTTCGTGATTCAGAGCATTATCGCCTACTGGTTCCACGTCCGATTTCAACTCGACCCAGCGATGCTTGGCACGATCTTCTTGTTCGCCAATCTCCTGGCTGGCGTGTCCGCATTGGCTGCTGGCTGGTTGGCTCGACGCATCGGGCTGGTGAACACGATGGTCTTCACGCATCTGCCATCGAACGTGCTGCTGATCCTGGTTCCTCTGATGCCCAACGTGTATTGGGCCGTGGGTCTGCTCTTACTACGGTTCAGCATTTCACAGATGGACGTGCCGACCCGCCAGGCCTATACAATGGCTGTTGTGCGACCGGATGAACGATCCGCAGCGGCAGGGGTCACGGCGGTCGCGCGGTCGGTCGGCGCTTCGATCTCGCCCATGCTGGCAATTATTCTAGTTGGTAGCACCGGACTGATGAGTGTGCCGTTCTTCCTGGCTGGAGGATTGAAGATCGTCTACGACGTGTTGCTCTATCGAGCATTTTCGAGCAGCAAGGGCGAGACAACGACAAAGACATGAAGCCTTCGCCGTGGCAGCTTCTTTCGTCATCACCCCGCTGCCCGAATCAGCGACTCTTTCTCCTGCCGGGAAAATGCCTTGACCGCCAGTTCACGTTTCAATGCGTGGCTTTGGCTTTCCTGTGGCTCATGATACACCAACTCAACTGGCAGACGACTGCGAGTGTAGCGAGAGGCCGTTCCTGCATTGTGCTGCTCCAATCTGCACGGCAAATCGTTGGTGATTCCCGTGTAGAGCGAATTGTCGGCACACCGCATCAGGTACACAAACCACGTGGCGTCGGACTTCTTATTCTTCAGTTCCGTCAGCAACTTTGCCACGGCCACTTCTTTGGCTTTGGCTTCCACTTCCACCGTGATGGCTTTCCGTCGCCAGCACTTTGGGAAATCATTCACATTAATGAAGTCATGGTGCCGCTCAGGCTTTGGACCATCCCAGCCTTCAATGGGGCTGGAGATGTGGAACATCGGTTCCCTGTTCCATGTGGTAAGTGCCTGCCTGGTCGCTTCTTCGATGCTCAATTCATCTGGGTTGCAACGATGATGATGCACATCGTAAACCAGAGGAATTCCAGTTGATCGACAGACCGGCAACAGATCGGTTGGCGTGTAGGTCTTGTCGTC
>JBDNHX010000285.1:0-43297 GCA_041688565.1 Planctomycetaceae bacterium | reverse complement strand
GATTCCACAGCGCCGGTCAGCGGGTAGCAGCCGAGTGTTCGGAATCGCACCATCTTTTCCACGGGCACCTCGCCGGGAAAAAGTTTCAAACGATCGTCGTCCAGCATGATCAGCACGCCATCGCGCTCCACAACTCTGCGTTTGGCTGCTCTATATAAGGGGACGATCGGAATGTTTTCGAGATGGATGTACTGCCAGACGTCCAGTTCTGTCCAGTTGCTGAGCGGAAAGACGCGAATACTCTCACCCTTATTGACTCGGGTGTTGTAGATGTTCCACAATTCCGGGCGTTGGTTTTTTGGGTCCCAGCGATGCTTCTTGTCGCGGAATGAAAACACGCGTTCTTTGGCGCGGCTTTTTTCTTCGTCGCGACGCGCTCCACCGAACGCCGCATCAAAGCCGTACTTGTCTAAAGCGGCTTTCAGCGAATCGGTTTTCATTACTTCGGTGTGCTTTTCACTGTTGTCAAAAGGATCAATGTTAAGCTTCAGACCCTCTTCGTTGATGTTCACAAGAAGCTCAAGGCCCAATTCCTCGCGGATGAAATGATCACGAAAAGTGATCATTTCTTTGAACTTCCACGTCGTATCGACGTGCAGCATCGGGAACGGAGGCTTGGCAGGATAAAACGCTTTCAAAGCCAGCTGCAGCATGACAGCTGAATCTTTGCCGATGGAATACAGCATCACGGGATTTTTGAATTCCGCCACAACCTCGCGGATGATGTGAATGCTTTCTGCTTCGAGTTGTTTCAGGTGTGTTAGGTTGTAATCGCTCATTGTCTTTTTGAAGCCGACGTTCTGTTGGTAAAGTTTTGGCGAGTCTGAGTCCAACACTGACATTCACTTAGTTCCAAACCGACGCGTTGGCGATCGAATTGGCTGACGTAATTGTTTTTCTCGACGGGTTAAACACAACATATTTTCAGTGAGTTCTCGCGGGATTATGGCAGGAAGGCAAGTTGCCATCTACCTCTCTTTTCGGCGAGAAAAAGGCCCAAAAGGCCCATCGGGAATTCTTTTGGGCTGAGAAAGCGCCAGCCTTCCGGTCCTGAATTGCAGTGAAATCGTCTGACCGTCACGGATTATGTGTTTGCGGGATCGGTATCCGTGACATGAGGCGGAGACCATGAGGTTTTCTAGCCATGAACTTTGTGAGCAGCAGTGCTGGTCGGGTCGTTCGGCGAGGCGTCTAAAGCCGATGTGGATGTTGTGACGCCGGAATGCCATGGGTCATCACACTCCAGGGTTTGGATTGGGCCGGTGGCTTGACAAATCAATCGAACAGGTAGCTGACAGATTCGTTGCGATGCACGCGACGAATGGCCTCACCCAGCAGTTCAGCCACGGACACGGTAGTCAGATTCAGCAAGCGGTGCGGCTTTGGAACTGGGCATGTGTTTGTGACGACGATTCCATCCACATTGGCACGCTCCAGACGTTCTATCGCAGGGCCGCACAGAACGGCATGGGTTGCAGCGAGGAAAATCCGACGGGCTCCGTGCGAGCGGACAACTTCCACCGCGCCGCAGATGGAACCGGCGGTGGTGATCATGTCGTCAAAAATCAGAGCGGTCTTGCCTTCGATCGGGCCCCCGATCAAATTGGCCTGACGGGTTTCCAGAGCATTCGCCCGGCGTTTATCGACGATCGCGAGCGACCCGCCCAGATGATCCTGATGCTGCAGCGTGCGTTTAATACTGCCTTCATCGGGGCTGATGATGACCAGTTCCTCTTTGGGAATGGCCATGGAGGCGAAGTGCCGGTCCAGAATCGGGGCCGCGTAAAGGTGATCCACCGGAACATCAAAAAATCCCTGGATCTGCGCGGCGTGCAGGTCCATCGCCAAAACGCGATGAGCGCCCGCCTGAACAATCAGGTTGGCAATCAGCTTCGACGTAATGGGAACTCGACCGGAATCCTTACGGTCCTGCCTTGCGTATCCAAAATAAGGCATCACAGCGGTAATGCGAGCCGCGCTGGCGCGGCGGCAGGCATCAATCATGACCAGCAGTTCCACCAGATTTTCATTCACAGGTGGACAGGTCGGCTGGATCAGAAAAACGTCGCAGCCTCGAATGTTCTGATTCAACTTGATGCTGATTTCGCCGTCAGGAAAATTCCCGACATCGACATGGCCGAGCCCAATGCCAAGATATCCGGCGATTTCCTTCGCCAGATCCGGATTTGCACGGCCACTCAGGATCGTCAGATGCTCGTACATACGTGTTGGACGGCGAAAGAGGCCGAATAGCTGGCTTGAGCGAAGAATAGGGCGGAGACTTGCCCGGTAATCGACTAAAACCGATCCGAAATCTCCCAGTCTGCGACGCTGAAGTGCATGCTGACAACCTCCATGCTTACTGTCAATCAGCGCAAGATGCGTCGGGCAGAGAAACTGAGGAGTGAAGATACTCGAACGGCCCAGACGTTAAAGACGGCCCAACAGGAGTAGCAGTCAGGTGGTCAGTGAAGACGTGGTGGACATCGCACTCAGCGGAGCGGCCACGGTCGCGGTAAACGGCTGAATAGGCAAGTAACTCGCTGTTCTCGGAGCTCTCAACGACCTTGAAGGAGACCGCATGAGGTTCGGTCCCATGCGGCACGAAGCTGATTTTTCCTGGATAGTTCTCCCCATGTACGGCGGGAAAGTTGACGTTCCAGAAGTGGCCTGTCGGCAATCGATATTTCTCAGCCATCATGGTCTGGATAACTCCAGTGACGTGCCGGGAGAGAATATTCCAGTCGACCGGAAAGTCCGAATGAAGCAGCCTGGACAACGCAATCGCCGGGATTCCCAGAATGGCGGCTTCACGCGCAGCGGCGGCGGTTCCCGAATAAAAAAGGTCCACGCCGAGATTTGCGCCCGGGTTGATTCCGGCGATGACAAAGTCAGGCCGTGTTTGCATTACATGGCACAAACCCAAGCGAATGCAGTCGGCGGGTGACGCGTGCGCAATTCGAATTTCACCGAACGGGGCTACGTTTTTTCGTTCGAGCCGAATGGCGTTTTTCGTGTCGACGGAATGGCCTTTGGAACTGTGACAAGTGGAAGGAGCCACGACCGTGACTTCCCCAAGCGGCAAAAGAGCCTGATAAAGAGCTGCAAGGCCGGGAGCATCATAACCATCATCATTGGTGATCAGGAATCGCATTAGGTTCTCTGTTGTTGGAACTGGCCTGTGGAATTTGCCCCAGCCGATCAGAACGGTCGTGACAGGCGGGCAAAGTGATCAAAAAAATTCGAAGCTGGAAGAAAGTGGCACAAGTCAAGATTGACCGCGGTCGGCGGAGACGGCGTGGGGTTCGCGACAAACCGCAGTTTTTGGAAAATCGGGAATTTTTTTTGAGGTATTTTTTGTTCCAAAATTCGATGACGGGCACCGCTGGACCGGACCTCCGCCCCTTGCCAGCTTGCAGGATGTCGACGTGGTGAGCCGCAAATCGCTAGCTGCGGGTGAGTATAAAGACACACCCACGGCAAACACCCGCGGCTAGCCCCTTGCGGCTCACGATTGTGACTAAATCGACAGTCTGCTTGCCTGGCAGGAAGCCAGGTTTCGCAGCGTTGCTCATGTTTCATCGTGCTAAACTTTGCGTTCCGGTTGGGCGAGCCAACCGGGGCGGCCTTGCGTTCGTTCACGGTCGCTGATTCCAAATCTTGCGCTCCTGCCTGGCGAGCTGGCACGGGGCGAGATCAAAATGTTGCCAATAACACCTTTCGACAGATTGCTAATTGTCGCGCACCCCCGGAGACGGCCTGCAAGATCGATTCGGTGCTGGAAATCCGCCTGCCAGTTTGAACCCTTGACTTTTCGCTTGTAACACGGCTCATGGCCGTCATCAAGTTCAACCAGCGGCCGTGCGTGCGTTGCCGCAGCGGGCTGAGTCACCTAGAATCATAGGACGGTCTCAGGAAATGTTTTCTTTCTGCAGTCCATTTTCTCATTACAACTCGTGAGCGGCCCCCCATGCTCGATCGGCGTGAGCTTTTTCCTAACGTAATCGAACTGAATTTTCAGGCGCGACGCCGACTCGGTTGCTGTGTGTATCTGATCTTCTCCGGCACCGACTGGATGCTGCTGGATATCGGATACACAGACACCGTTGAAGAGTTGATTAACCTGATTCGGCAGATGGATTTTCCGCTCGCGAACTGCAAGTATCTGGTGGCGACTCATGCCGACGCCGATCACGTGCAGGGTTTTCACCGAGCCAAAGAACTGCTGCCAGGATCGAAACTGGTTGCCCATCCGGATGCAAAGACCATTCTGGAAGGCAACGACCGGATCGCTTCATTCGCCGAAATTCCAGCGCAGGGAATTTCCATCGAGATGCCTGACTTCGTGATTGATCAGGAAGTCGACGAAGGCACAACTCTGGAACTTGGCACGCTGAAGGTCCAGGTCTGGCATACGCCTGGGCACGCGGTCGGTCAGTTGTCGTTTCGACTTGGGAATTTGCTGTTTTCCGGCGACAACATCTTCCGCGACGGCTGCGTCGGAAGTATCGACGCGCATCACGGCTCCGATCTGCCGGCCTTCATTGATTCGCTGAAACGAATTCAGAAAAGCAGCGTCGAATGGTTGCTGCCCAGCCACGGACCAGCCTTTAGGAATGATTCAAAGCTGCTTCAATCGGCCATCGATCGGCTGGACAAGTACCAGCACATGGCGGACTTTGGAACGTGTGCTGTGGACTGGCCTCTACTGGATGAATGGGAAGCTGAGCTGGCCAAAGGCCACAACCCGGCGACTTCCTGATCGTTCTCGTTTCTGTTGATCGCAGTTGAGCGGCCGGGCGTTTACCTTCGGACCGACGCAGCGTAGTTTGCAGGTGGAAGCTTTTCCTCTCGCTTAAGTGAATGCTTCTTTTCTCTTTCTTTCAGGCGTGAACTCATGAAAGACGTGCTCGACTTTGTCCGCCAGCAGCAGCCCATCTCGCTGGAGCAGCTCTGTAACTTCCTCCGCATTCCCAGCGTCAGTGCGGACAGTGCGTTCGCACCGCAGATGAAGGCGTGTGCCGAATGGGTCCGGTCGTCCATGGAAGAAGCCGGACTGACAGCCACGATTTATCCGACGAAGGGCCATCCAATCGTCTATGGCGAACGGCTTCATGATCCGTCACTGCCGACGATTCTCGTCTATGGTCACTACGATGTTCAGCCACCCGATCCATTGAATCTGTGGACGACACCCGCGTTTGAGCCGCAGGTTCGCGATGGGAAATTGTTTGCTCGCGGCGCCACCGACGACAAGGGCCAGCTGTTTACCCACCTGAAATCCATCGAAGCGTGGGTCAAAGTTAACGGCGAACTGCCGGTGAACATGAAGGTGTTGATCGAAGGTGAAGAAGAAGTCGGCGGCGCCAATCTCGACCACTTCCTGGAAACACACAAAGATCTGCTCAAGGCCAACGTTGCTGTGGTGAGCGACACAAGTCAGTATGCTGACGGAATCCCGGCGATCACCTGCGGCCTGCGAGGCATCGTGGCAGCGGAGGTTCGCCTGAAAGGACCGTCGAAAGATCTGCACAGCGGAATTTACGGGGGCAGCATTGCGAACCCTGTGAACGCGCTCGCAAAAATGTGCGGGAAGCTGGTGGGCGATGATGGTCGCATTCAAATTCCGGGCTTCTACGACGACGTGCTTGAGCTGACGACGATTGAACAGGAACAGTATGCCGCACTGCCATTTTCAGAACCGGCGTTTCTGAAAGAAGTCGGCAGTTCAGCTCCGTTTGGTGAAGCTGGCCGATCGACTCTTGTGCGTCGGACAGCTCGCCCGACCTGCGACATCAACGGCATCTCGGGCGGATATCAGGGAGAAGGCCCCAAAACGATTATTCCTTCTCGAGCCGTCGCGAAGATCACCTGCCGGCTTGTTCCGAAGATGAGCCCGACAAAAATCCTGGACGCGCTGGAGAAGTTTCTGAAGAGCAACTGTCCTCCGGGAATTGAATTCGAATTCAAGCGGTTCCACGGATGTGAAGCATTCGTCTTTGATCCGACCAGCGAATGGCTGACGGCCGCTCGCCGGGCTGTCGAAACGGCTTTCGGGCAGCCGCCCGTTCTGATCCGCGAAGGCGGCTCAATTCCGGTGGTTCTAAGCTTCAAACAGATCCTGGGAATCGATACGCTCCTGCTCGGCTGGGGCCGCAATTCGGACAACCTTCATAGCCCGGATGAACACATTCACGTTGTGGACTTTCATCGCGGAACGCTGGCCAGTGCCTGCCTGTGGGGCGAACTGGCAAAGGTCAAGAAGTAAGCTTCGGCAGACGCAGCACAACTAAGAACGCCTCACAAAACCGGGACTGGCTCCCGGCCATGCCGTAAAACGCTGAAGAACCCGACACAGGAGGGTGCCTGTCCCGGTTTTGTGAGTGCCCGGCAGGTCAAAGTTATGTTGTCGAAGTCTCAGCCAGATCAGCGGTTCTCAATTTGACGGGCTCGCTGATCGTCCATTTGAAAAACGTTTTCAACCACGAGCATCATTGCTCGGTCCACGAAACACCGTCAGGAGTTCCTTCAATGCTGGATCTGCAGTTCATCTGCGATCATCGTGACGAAGTCGTCGATAACTGCAAAAAACGCGGCGTTGAAGTGAACGTGGATGCGGTGATTCGCCTTCGCGATGAGCGAAACGCGTTGATCGCGAAAGGCGATGAACTGCGACGCCAGCAGAAGGAAGTGTCTGCGCAAATTCCAAAAGCGTCGGCCGCCGAACGTCCGCCTCTTGTTGAACAGGGCAAGCTGCTTCGTGATCAGGTCGGCCAGACCGAAGAATTGCAGAAGAAGATCGAAGAACAACTTCGCGAAGAACAGATTCGCATCCCCAATATGACTCACCCGTCGGCTCCGATTGGTGGCGAAGGTGATGCGTTTGAATTGCGAGTCTGGGGTGAGAAACCGAAGTTCGACTTCAAACCGAAAGATCATGTCGAGATCGCCGCCCACCTGGATCTGATCGATTTTGAAGCGGGGGCTCGCGTTGCCGGGTCTGGATTTTACTTCCTGAAAAACGACGCCGTGATGCTGGAGATGGCGCTGGTGCAGTTCGCGCTGACGAAGCTGCGCGGCGAAGGGTTTACGTTGTTCACAACGCCGGACCTTGCACGCGACACGGTGCTTGAAGGGATCGGGTTTAATCCACGCGGCAACGAGACTCAGATTTATTCGGTTGCGAACAGCGATTTAAGCCTTGTGGCGACGGCGGAAATCACGCTGGGGGGAATTCAGAAGGATCAGATTCTGGATGTTGCCGCCCTGCCGCTGAAGTATGCCGGATTGTCGCACTGTTTTCGTACTGAAGCCGGGGCCGCGGGCCGCGCTGGTCGCGGGATTTACCGCGTGCATCAGTTCACGAAGGTGGAAATGTTTGGCTACACCGGTCCCGACCTGAAGGACTCCGATGCTCTGCATCTGGAAGTGCTGAGAATCGAAGAAGAAGTCTTCCAGGCGTTGGGCATTCCTTACCGAGTCATCGATACCGCCTCAGGCGATCTTGGAGGCCCAGCGTATCGGAAGTTTGATATCGAAGCGTGGATGCCGGGCCGTGGTGACGGTGGTGAGTACGGCGAAGTGACCAGTGCGTCCAACTGCACTGACTACCAGGCTCGGCGGCTGAACATTCGCTGCAAGAGCCCCGACAAAAAGGGGACTCAGTTCGTGCAGACTCTGAACGGTACGGCTATTTCCTGTGCGCGTGCTATCATCGCTGTTCTGGAAAATTATCAGCAGGCCGATGGCAGTGTGGTCGTGCCCACAGTGCTTCGCCCATGGATTGGCAAAGACGTGATCACAAAAGGTTGATGCCGAAAGTTGGTCGCCTGAATATGGACTCTGGTCAACGCCGTTTGCTGGCGATCGAATCTTCCTGTGACGAAACCGCAGCCGCAGTGGTACGGGAAGACGGCGCGGTTCTTTCCAGCATCATTGCATCGCAGTTTGAGTTGCATGAGGAATGGGGCGGCGTTGTCCCGGAGATTGCCTCGCGGGCGCACGTGCGAAGAATTCTGCCCGTCATTCAGGCTGCACTGCGAGAAGCCGGCTGTGTGCCGGGTGATCTGAGTGCCATTGCCGTAACGACAGAACCGGGGCTCGTTGGTTCTCTTCTGGTCGGATTGACCGCGGCCAAGACGATGGCCATGAGTCTGCGGATTCCACTGGTCACGGTCAATCACGTGGAGGCTCATATCTACGCGTGTGGAATGGGCCAGGACCAGTCGATCTATCCGTGCGCGGGATTCGTCGTCAGTGGCGGTCACACCAATCTTTATGACTGCCGCTCGGCAACAGAATGTAAGCTGATCGGCGGCACCACGGATGACGCGGCAGGCGAGGCCTTCGACAAGGTCGCCAGAATTCTCGATCTGCCCTATCCGGGCGGGCCATCAATCCAGCAGGCCGCGAAGCTCGGTAATCCAAGGAAGTTCAACATGCCGCGACCGCTCATTCATAGCGGTCGACTGGACTTCAGTTTCTCGGGGCTGAAGACCGCTGCGCTCTACGCGGCGCGCGGTGTTCCGGGGCCGAATCAGTTGAGTAAAACCCCGCCTGATCGGGTGAACGATCTGGCAGCAGCGTTTCAGGAAGCGGCTGTGGAAGTGCTGGTCGTTAAATGTCGCATGGCCGTTCGCCAGCTGGGATACTCCCGTCTGTGCGTCGGCGGCGGTGTCGCGGCCAATCAGTTGCTGCGTGATGAATTGCAGAGAATGGCCAAAAAGGAACGCATTGATCTGCTGATCGCTCCGATGGCACTTTGCACTGATAATGCGGCGATGGCCGCCATTGCCTGGGATCTGCTTCGGGCCGGAAGAATCGCATCACTCGACGCAGACGTTCTGCCCGGACTGGTTCGGCATGATTTCCATCAACGCAAAAAGTGAGATCCGGAATTAACCAGATTCCAGCAGTGCAGATTGACATCAAAGTTGGCCACCCTACGATGGCTATCATGATAACTCGCATCCTCACCGCTTTGCCGGTCTACAACGAAATGTCGCATGTTGCCGCAGTTCTATCCGAGCTGCAGCATCATACGAAGGAAATTCTGGTCGTCGACGATGGATCGACCGACGGCACGGCCGATGTGCTGAAAAACTTTCTCGGGATTCATGTGGTCCATCATGCGCCCAACCGTGGCTATGGTGGGGCTTTAAAGACCGCCGTTGACTTTGCACTTGAAAATGCGTTTGATGTGCTGGTGACGATGGATTGCGACGGTCAGCATCAGCCCTCGCTGGTCAAAGAAATTGCCGCGATGGTGCATGGCGAAGATGGACCGGTGGACATGGTGTCAGGTTCGCGATACCTGCGCGCGTTCTCCGGCGACAGCATTCCGCCCATTGAACGTCGCCAGATCAACGCCAGCATTACGGCGTGCCTGAACGAGCAACTCGGGCTATCGATTACCGACGCCTTCTGCGGGTTTAAGGCGTATCGAGTCCCCGCGCTGGTGGACTTGGACATTACCGACACGGGTTATGCGATGCCGCTGCAACTTTGGGTGCAGGCCGTGGATCTGGGCTGGAAGATTCAGGAGTTTGCGGTGCCGCTGATTTATTTGGACGAAAAGCGATCATTCGGAGGTTCTCTGGACGACGCTAAAATTCGCCTGGCTCACTACCAAAGCGTGCTGAACGCCGAGCTTGAACGTCGCGGAATGTCGCAACGATTTACCGCCGATTGTGGCTCATCGGCTAAATAAAAAAAAGCCCGCCATCTTTTGCAGATGCCGGGCTTCCGATTTTGTCTGACCTGCGAATGATTAGCGAGCTTCAGGTGGAAGAGGAACTGGTCGTTCTTCGGCATCCAGAACCTGTGATTCAGTGACTTCTGCTGCTGTGGTCGACCCGGTTTCCGTGATGGTATCCGTCTGAGAGAAGCGAGTCATTCGGCGATCAAGAATGACTCGTGCGGCTTCGCGGACTTCTTCTTCGCCCAGGCGTCGCAGGTTGCCGATCTGTGTCAGCGGCTCAACCACATGAGCGACTCGACCCAGAGTGGATTCCATCATGGCCAGTTCAACCAGTGTGCGGCGGAGGGTTTCGAGCGACTTAACATGAACAGCCACTTCTGTGCGGAAGTCGTCCATGATTTCAAGATTCTGAATGGCGGCGGATACCTGCTCAGACTGCTGACTCAGGCTGCTCTGAAGAGTCAGCAGGGAGTCCAGATTTTCTCGGGCTGATGACAACTGCAGGTCTTTTCCATTCAGGCTGTCGTTGAGAGCGACCAGCGTGCGAGCGTTCTCCTGAGCAGTCCGCAGGTTGCCTGTTGTCGTCAGCACTTCCTGCTTCAGGGCTTCCAGACTGGCCACGCCGGTGCGGGCGGAATCCATGTCAACAGCAGCCGACTGAACGGAATTCTTCAAGCCGACGAATTCGTCGAATTTCTGAGCGGCAACCATGACGTCTTCAGACTGGGCCACCATTCGCTGAGTGAGGTCGGTGAGATTCGTCACACCCTCACTGGCTTTTTCATAGCCGTTGGATGCTGCAATCAGGCGGCTCTGAAGGGCAACCAGACCTTCGAGAGAATTGCCGGCCACTTCAGTGGATTCAGCACCCTCAAGAATGGCCTTCTGCAGATCCTGAATGGCAGCCAGCTGGGTGGAGGCCTTAACAGTCTGTTCCTGAGTGCTGATGATTCGGTCGTTCAGAGCCGACACTTTGTCGATCGCACCCATGGCCACTGTGGAGGCATCAGCTTCCTGTTCAATACTGGCTCGCAATGACTGAATTTCTGAAACGCTCTTCTTGAGTGAATCCAGACGGGCTGTCTGATCTTCCAGGCCCGTCAGCAGGTCGTTCGTTCTGAACACGGAATCTCGTGCCGCGACCAATTTGTTCATGCTGTGTTCGGACGAATCAATGCGAGCCTGAATTGAATCCAGTCGTCCCTTTAGCGGGCCAACCATCATCAGCTGCATCCCGAAAAACACAACACCCAGGGACATCAGCATGGACATCCATATGAAGCTGCGGAAGCCTCGTAATTCCTGAGTAGCAGACCGGCGGACTGTTGTCGTTGAAGCGTTCAAGTGATTTCCTTCACGTTTCGAACAGCGAAATTGAATTCGCAGGATAAAGCAAAACACATAACAAACGCGCACTGCGTTGACTCGCCGTGTTGCTGCGGGTTCGTCCCGCGGGATGGCCTTGCCCCAGGGCTTCAGCGGCGTCTCTGCCTTCTTGTATCGCCGTCAGACTCATGTGCAGTTTGCCTGATTGACTGCTTTCGGCGTCTTTTGCCGAAACGCAAAACGAGGGGGAATCGAATAATCCGAAAGTAGCGGCTGAACGATCGTTCGCAATATCAGAACACGACACGCCTGTTCAGTCTCCGCGGGAACCCACTGCCACGCACCCCGTGACGCTGCGAATGCAAATCAATGACGCGATCGAAATCGTCGCTCGCCACCGGCACCCCGCCGACATCGGCACTCTGAATCTGTGTATGGCTGTGCCATTTTGTGTCTTCATCGCTGCTGGGCGGCATTGCGGACTGGTTCGGCTTGAAGCTCGGCGTTTGTTTGATCAATGCGAGCCCGCGATCCCACTGTCAGCTGCTGGCTCCGCGGTAGTGATCCAGCGACCAAAGAAACACGCGGCGGGAGATCACAAAACAGATTCCGGCAGCGATCAGGGAAATCAAAGCAAATCGCCAGTCGGTCAGTGTTCCCGTGATAATCTGAGCAGGAACGGTGACGACCAGCAGGATGGGCACCAGCCACGAAAATGCGAATTGCAGGACTTCCCCGGTTTCCACGCGACTGGGATCATGCCCATCGTAAATGCTGCGAGGATACTGTGCGAAAATTGTGATGTAGAACCAGAAGTCATACAGGCCCTGATTCCGACCAAACCAAATGCTTGAGCAGGCCATGGTGATCATCATGGAATAGAAAAAAACAACCGCCACTCCCACATAGAAAAAATAGATCAGCACCTGCCCGATCAGCAGCGCATGACCGATGTGGTAAAGAGCCCAGACAAGCAAAGCGATGGCCAGCAGCATCTGGCTGACCATGGCCAGACTGATCCGTTCCAGAGAGACAAGAAACTGGGAATCGACGGGTTTAAGCAGGGAAAAATCCAGTTTTCCCGTCCGGATGTTTTCACAGAATGCCGCGCAGTTGGGCATAAAAAAAGCTTCCACGATGGAATTGATCAGCATTCCCGTGGCCATGAATGCGAAGTACTCGTGCTTTGTCCATTCCTGAATCTGATCCACTTCACCGTAGATCATGGCAAACAGAGCGACCCGCGCGACAAACCAGAACAGCCGCGTGACCACCTGAATCAGAAAGTTCGCAGGGAACATCATTTCGCGAATCAACGAATTGCGAAAAAAGGTGTAGCAAAGGCGAACGTAGAAGAGCATTTTACAAACTGTGAATGAAGCGGCATGAAGAACAACAGGGCTTGGTACCAGCGGCAGTTCGCAGTATCGCGAACCCAATCCCGTAACGCCAGCGGAGGAAATCTTTGAGACTCTGTTGCGCCGCCACAATTCTGCGACAATCTGCCCAGCGAAGGATTCGTGGCTGCCAGACAAGTATCGTGATGTCTGTTTTCCCATAAGCGGACCACCGAAGCCACCGTTCCTGAATTCGGACTCGCCCGAGACAGATCCACTTTGCAGGACATTCATCAATGGCACAGTCACCTCCGCTGGCCTCATTCTGGAAGCTCGAACCTGGTTGCACCTATTTGAATCATGGTTCGTTCGGGCCTTCACCGCTGCCTGTGCAACAGGCCCGTTCGCGATGGACCGAAAGGCTGGAACAGCAACCGATGCGTTTCTTCTGCCAGGACATGGAAGAAGAATTGGAACGCACTGCCGGCGTGCTGGGACAATTTCTGGGGACGCAGCCCGATCGTCTGGCTCTGGTCGACAATGCCACGTTCGCGATGAACATTGTTGCGGCGAGTACGACCTTGAAAAGCGGAGAGGAAATTCTCCTGACCGATCATGAATACGGGGCCGTGAAAAACATCTGGCAGGCAAAATGCCGGGAAACCGGAGCAAAAATTGTCACCGCCACACTTCCTTTTCCACCGACTTCGTCCGGCGTGGTGGAAGCCATTGAAGCCGCGATTACCTCAAGAACGCGAATGATCGTCGTGAGCCACATCACATCGGCCACGGCCTGCATCCTGCCGATCAAAGCGATCTGCCAAATGGCTGGCCGCCACAAGATTTCGGTGTGCGTCGATGGTCCGCATGCTGTCGCGATGCTGGATCTCAACCTGAACGATCTGGGCTGCGATTACTATTGCGCGAGCTGTCATAAGTGGCTTTGTGCCCCATTCGGCAGTGGCTTCCTTTGGGTTCATCCTCGGCATCAGTCATTGATCCGATGTTCCATGGTCAGCTGGGGCGGAAGTATTGCGGGCCGCCGCGCGTCATGGAAAGATCGTACCAACTGGCTGGGGACTCGCGATCCCTCGCCGCTGCTGGCGATCGCCGATGCCATCGAATTCTTCAATGACGAACGTCTGAAGGCTTTTCGAAGTCATTCGCATGCCCTGCTGACTCATGCAAGAAAAGAAGTGCTGAGTATCCCGGGAACCGGCCCGTTTTGCACACCGGCCGAAACAGACTTTGTCAGCATGGTGGCGATCGAACTGCCACAGTCCAATGGCTGGAAGCCCGGCTATCATGGGCATCCGGATGCCATGCAACTGGCTCTGCGTGATCGATATCAGATTGAGCTGCCTGTGGGTTCGTGGAACAATCGCCGATTCATGCGAGTCTCCGCTCATTTGTACACGACGCCGCAGGACATTGAAAAAATGCTCGCCGCCGTTCGGGAACTCGTTTGAAGGCTGGCCAGTTCTGCACCCGCCCCGCAGCTTGCCTGGCACGAGCGAACGTATTGTGATTCGACCACGGCAAGGGGATAGAAAAAGGGGACATTCTACTTATCAGGGCGTTTTGGCCTTCCTCGCGGACGAAGGGAAGATTCAAGTCCGAGCTGTGCTGCAGTTCTGGCCTGCCAGCGAGGATCACCGAACGGTGTACCCCGAGCAAGGCTGTGACGGAGAGACTTGAGTTCGGCTTCTGTTTCCACACCGTTGACATGGCGAGTCCACTGAGCGGGCTTCAGAATCGGTCCGTCACACCGCAATCCGTCGGCGCCGTTCCGAGCGGTTGGTTTCACACTGGACCACTCCCAGTCCTGACGTCGGTCGACCATGTTGGCCCGCAGCGGATTGCGTTCGACATAACGCAGGACCGTCAGATAGTGCTCGTCCGACTGAACCGGAAACGCCTTGAAGCGGCCCTGCCAGACATGGCCGCTGCCCTTGTAGTGCCGATGATAACGCCGAACGTGTGACGTCATGAGCCATTGCATCCAGCGAGTCAGGTCTCCATCCTCATGCAGCCATAACAGCAGGTGGAGATGGTTTGTCATCAGACAAAACCCAGCCAACCGCATCCGAGACTTTCTCGTGAGCCTCCCGCATCAGATTCACAAACGCAGCGGAATCGTCCTCGTTGTGAAAGACGTCGTTGCGGCCATTGCCCCTGTTGAGGACATGGTAAACCAAGCCACCGCGAGATGCTCTGGAGGTTCGTGGCATAAGCAGACCTTACCCGCACAAACAATCCAGGTAAATCGGAACTGATCAGCCCTTGACGGCATTCTTTGTTCCAGTGGTCAGCAGTGAGACCCCAACCAGAGTCAGAAAGCCCAGCGGGATGGTGACGATTCCCGGCTGGCTGAACGGCATGATCGCATCCGCCGCGTCGAGTCCGTAGACCTTCGAATACGCTTCGCCGCTCAGCAGAATCCAGGTCATCGAAGAAACCATTCCGACAACGATGGCGGCAATGATTCCCTGACGAGTGACTCTGGGCCAGAACAGGATCATCACCAGAGCCGGCAGGTTGGCCGACGCCGCAACGCTGAATGCCCAGCCAACGAGGAACGTGGGGTTCATCTTCTGAAACAGAATTCCCAGAGCAATCGCAATGGCTCCGACGACAACTGACGACATTTTTGCGATGCGCACCTTTTCGCCGTCCGTCATTTTCCAGCCCAGCGTGCTGCTCATCAGGTCATGCGTCACCGCGCCGGCGGCCGCCAGAATCAGACCGCTGACGGTACCCAGAACGGTGGTAAACGCAATAGCCGAGATCGCTGCGAACAGCCATGTGTTCATTCCTTTGGCAAGCAGTGGCGCGGACATGTTTTCATCGCTGACATCCAGAGAACCGCTGGTCATGGCGCCGAGCCCGAGATACAGCGTGAGCACATAAAACAGACCAATGCTCGTGATTCCCACGATGGTACTTTTTCGCGCGCTGCTGGCATCTTTCACTGTGTAATAACGAATCAGAATATGCGGCAGCGACGCTGTCCCACAAAACAGCGCCAGCATGAGCGACAGAAAGTTGACTTTGTCGAACAGCTTTTCGCTGCGAATTCCCTTAAACGTCGGATGCTCACCCGGCCGCAACACCTCCGCCCCCGTCGTCAACTTGGGGAAGTAAACCACTGTTTCGCTCTTATCAATGTGAGCGATCTTTTCGTTTCTCCACAGGATCATTTCGCTGTTCTGCAGAGTCCGAAGGAACTCAATCGGCGACAGCGGACCGGTTTCGGTTTTTCCGTCTGGCAGCGAAACAATGTGTCCGACTGGATGTAGCTCAGGTTCGCCCTTTTTTGTGCCCTTTGGCTTACCGTTGACCAGCCGCTTTCCGTCCACGGTTTTAGTCTGCGTCTGAGCTTCCGAGAGCTCAATATTGTTGGCCGATTGAATGGGAAGTTCGCGAACATGCCAGACTGAGATGTCCTTTGTCTCACGGTTCTGCAGACGCACAAAGTTTTTGTCAAATTTTTCCCAGCCGTTGTCCGCCGGAAGAACGTCAACATTGACGACATCGCCAATCGTTCCATCGTTATTTGTCAGGTCATCAGGCGACACCTTCATGGTCAGGAACTCATGACCATCCGTGCCGCCTTTGGTCACCGTGAAGCCGCGGTCAAGGATCATCCAGGTCAGAATGGCGCTGAAGATCACCAACAGGCCACCTTTGAGAAACTGAACCCAAGTTGTGGACACCATTCCAGCAGTGACCACGATCAAAATGACCACAGTCCCGACCATCACAACACCGACCCACTGATCAAATCCCAGCAGCGGAGTCACCAGAGCTCCGGCGCCCACCATCTGCGGAATCAGATAGAAGACGCTCACGACCAGCGTACTGATTCCGGCAGCCAGCTTGATGCCGCGGGAGTTGAATTGAGAATCGAGGGCGTCGGCAAAAGTGAATCGACCCAGTCGCTTCATCGGTTCGGCAACAACAAACAGGGCCACAATCCAGCCGGCCAGATAGCCAATGGAGTACAAAAATCCGTCGTAGCCGTAGAAGGCGATCATGCCACAGATGCCAAGGAACGATGCGGCCGACAAGTAGTCACCGGCGAAGGCGATGCCGTTGACAAACCACGGAATCTGGCCGTGGGCGGCAAAATAACCTTCGGAGGATTTCGCCTTTCCGCCCAGCCAGAAGCTCAGTCCCAGGGTGAAGCCAACAAATGCAAAGAAAATCGCGACGGCCTGCCAGGAAGATTCGTAGATCACGCTTTTGGCTCCTCATCGTTCGAGCCAGTTCCGGATGCATCACCGCAGAGCAGTCCGTAGACGGCGGACAAAATGATCGCCCCAAAGATCAACCCGAAGCCATACAGAACAGCGAGATTCAAACCGGCGATCGGCGTTTGTTCCATGCTGGCCGGATAAAACGCGTTGATAAAAACAAAACCGCCGTAGAACAGCAGATAAACGGCAAACAGGATCAGGCCGGTTCTGGAGTTGCGTGAATTCATGGTCACCTCAGATTCTGTACAGGAGTTCGGCAGGATACAGTCCCGCCGGTCCCTGTAAAGCGTGGGGGCAACACCGCGATTAAATGGTCGTCAGCGATTGGATCGCCGTTGGTCTGCTGTGATGATTCAACGACCGAGCTTCAGTCGTTCAGGCCCCAGACGCCGTCCCAGCGAACGAAGCCTTCGATGGCTTCGTATTCTGCCAAACCCAATTTGTCATACCGACGGGCGGTGTCGGCATTGCGAGCTTCCGCGCGCTGCCAGAATTCTCGCATGTCGGCACCAGGGAACAGTGCCCGGTCCTTTTGAGATTCATGCTTAAAGATCGCATTGCGTTTTTGTTTAACTTCCTGCGGGCTGAGCGGCACAGCCATTTCGACCTGATGCACTGGCCATTCCTGCCAGGCCCCACGGTACAGCCAGACTTCGCAATCCTTGAACCAGTCATCGTTGCGGCAAACATCGCAGGCCTGGAAGATGGCCTTTAGACAGACGCGATGCGTACCGTGCGGGTCCGTTAAATCCCCGGCGGCGTAAATCTGATGCGGCTTCAGGTTCCTGAGCAGCTCGACCACGATCTGAATGTCGTCTTCACCCAGCGGCTTCTTTTTGACTCCGCCCGTTTCGTAAAACGGCATGTTCAGAAAATGCAGATTTTCGTTCACCACGCCACAGCAGCGAGCTCCCGCACGCGCTTCGCCCTGGCGAATCAAACCCTTGATCTGCTGAATTTCTTTGCTGTCCACCTGTCCCGGCTGCTTGTTCTTCAGAAATTCTTCGACATGCTGGTCCAGCTGCGAAATTTTTTCGGACATCAGCCCGAATGCCGCGCAGTAGTCAGACACGAATTCCGTGAAACGCAGCGTATCATCGTCGAACACAGCAATGTTGCCCGAAGTCTGATAGGCAATGTGGACCTGATGTTCCTGGTTCGCCAGGCGAATCAATGTTCCGCCCATCGAAATGACGTCGTCGTCCGGGTGCGGAGAAAAGCACAGCACGCGTTTCGGAAAGATATGATCAAACGGCTGAGGCCGGTCGCCCGGACGTTTGGCGTGCGCCGGTTTGCCGGCCGGCCAGCCCACAATGGTGCTCTGAAGATGCCGAAAGACGGTCAGATTAATTTCGTAGGCCGCCCCGTATTCAGCCAGCAGATCCTGCAGACCTTCTTCGTTGTAGTCAGAATCGGTCAGCTTCAGAATCGCCTTGTTCATCTTCTCTGACAACCAGATCACCGCGCGGCGAATGATCGAAGGTTCCCAGACAACGCTGTCGACCAGCCACGGCAGACGCATGCGAGTCAGCCCGGATGTGGCCGCCTGATCCAGCAACATTTCCACATTCGGATGCCGCTGCAGATAGGTCGCAGGAATCGAGGGTGTCATCTCCCCCTCAACGGTCTTCGCGACGATTCCCGATTTGTTTTCTCCGAAGGCCAGAATGTAAATTTTACGGGCTTCCAGAATCGTTCCCACACCCATCGTGATGGCGCGCCGTGGAACATTTTCTGCCCCGAAGAAGTCACTGGCCGCATCAATGCGAGTGACAGTGTCCAGCGTGATCATGCGTGTGCGAGTCGACTGGTCGGAACCCGGTTCATTGAAACCAATGTGGCCTGTGCGTCCAATGCCCAGAATCTGAATGTCGATTCCTCCGAACGACGCGATTCTCGCTTCATAGTCGCGACAAAAATCAGCAACCTTCTCAACCGGCAGAGTCCCGTCGGGGACGTTCGCGTTTTCGGGCTTGATGTCAATGTGATTGAACAGATGTTCCCGCATGAACCGGACATAACTCTGCAGATCTTCCGGCTGCATCGGATAATATTCGTCGAGATTGAACGTCACGACGTTCGCGAACGAGAGGCCTTCTTCTTTGTGCATCCGCACGAGTTCGGCATAAATCCCCGTGGGAGTTGACCCGGTGGCGAGACCCAGAACACAGTGCTTTCCTTCGGCCTGACGCAATTTGATCAGCAATGCGATTTCTGTGGCAACCTTGCGTGCGGCCTCCTTCGCGTTCCCAAAGATCGTGCATCGCAAACGTTCCAGTTGACGGGTGTCCTGCCTAAGGTTCATTTCAATCGTAATCCGTGAAGATGGCTGAAGGAATTTCGAGCGGAATCAAAGTCTAACGGCTCGGCGACACTTTTCATGCGTCTCACGGGACTATAATGCGGATTGTGGTTCGGACAAACCAGACTTTGGCCAGCGGTCGGAATGTGAGAACGCGAAGGCTTTTGGCAACGCGATCCGTAGATCGCTGACAGCAGTCTATCGCATCACAAGCGGAAGTCAGGGTCCGATAACGCACTCTTTTTGAGACTCCAACGATGGCTTGCCACAGGAATCGAACTTCGACACGAAGGCGCAGTGTGTCCCGATCGAACCGGGCAGCAATTGCTCATGCAAATAAATGGGCTGGCGAGATCTGAAAAGTGGGACACAACTGGAAATAGGCTGGGTGTTGATTTAGCGGCAACCCGAAGCGTCAGTTTTGAAGTTGCGCTATTCGACAACTCGCGCGATCAATCTGGCCGAAAAGAAAGGCTGTTTATCATAACCCGAAGCGTCAGCGAGGGATTTTAGGGAGCGCAGCCAAAACGCCAAAACTCAATCCCTCACTGACGTTTCGGGTTGGGATTGTGAGAAACGCCCAACTTCAAAACGGACGAGCCGGGCTTCCAGAATGACTCCATTACCAAGCCGAGAGGTTCTCGTTCTGGTTCAGCTTAATCGGCCAGACGCTTCAATCGGCCAGACATCCACAACGTGGCCATTTTCGTGAATCACCATTTCTCGGTAGAGATTACACGTTGTGCAGGCATGGCTGGGAATCAGATGCAGTGCCTGGCCAATTGACCACTCCGGCGCGTCATTGATGACCACATGTTCTTCCGCCAGAAAGAAGGGAACCACTACGTTTGGATAATCGCGAATTCCCGGCACACCGAATTCTGCACCGGCTCCTTTGACTCCGACGTCCAGCACCGCTTTGCCTGGAGCCGGCCGACTGATGACTCGCACTAGAATCGACATCGCGATTTCAAATTCCGGCGCGAGTCGGAAATATTGACGGTCCATTGTGGCGTACGTCCCCGCCTGAATTTCATCCACGCCGTCCATCGCGCCGGTGCTGTCGTATGTGGCGCTTGAGCAGCCACTGATGCAACGCACTGGAATTCCTGCGTCCTCCAGCAGGCGACGAGTTTCCACGGCCAGCTGCATGGCCGCCTGAGACTGCGTTCTCCGCTGGTCTCGATCAATCACATTGACCAGATGCCCTTCGTAGGCCTGAATCCCATCAAACTGCACGCCGGGCAGTGTCAGGATTTTCTTCGCCAGCTCAACGACGGATTCTCCCGGCGGCAGGCCACATCGCCCCATGCCGATGTCGACTTCAATCAGCAGATGAACAGTAGCATTCGCAGCAACGGCCGCATCACTGATGGCCTGAGCCTGATCGAGATGATCCACGGCAACAGCCACGTGGGCTCGCTTTGCCAGAGCCACAAGACGCTGGACCTTTGCGGCTCCGACAACCTGATTGGCGATCAGGACGTTTGTCACGCCGTGGTCAACCAGCACTTCCGCTTCGCCCAGCTTTGCACACGTCATTCCCACGGCACCGGCCGCGAGCTGCCGTTTGGCGAGCGTCACACATTTATTGTTCTTGAAGTGCGGACGAAGCTTTGAAGATCGGTTTGCAAAAAAGCCGGCCATGCGCGCCAGATTGCGATCACTGGCCGCCCGATCCAGAAGCAGCGTCGGCGTATCAAGGTCCTCAATGGCAAGACCAATCCGCGGGTCGGAGCCAGACACGGGTGATTCGGACGCGGCAGCCATTATTCCGGCCATCGTGATTTCTCCGTTCCCAGGGAATACAAAATTGCTTTGGAAGTACAGTACTCATGTGCGGCTTCGTCAAAACCCAGTTCCGCTCCAATGCCGCTTAGCTTGTAGCCAAAGACTGGCACATTAGGACGCAGAGCTCCGCCGCCGTTGATCGCGATGCGGCCCGCTTTCACCTGCCGAGCGACTCGCAAAGCGCGAGTCCCGTCAGATGTCCAGATGTTGGCCATCAGTCCGAACTCACAGTCGTTCGCAATTCGAATCGCTTCGGCCTCGTCCTTGTACGTCATTACGCTCAGCACAGGTCCGAAGACTTCTTCGCGAGCCACCGTCATGTCAGGCGTGACGTGGTCGAACACCGTCGGCGGATAAAAACAATCGGACAGGTTTTCAGGTCGCTTTCCGGTGAGCACACAGCGGGCTCCTTCCTGTTCGGCTTTCGCCACGGAACGCTTTACCGTTTCGCAGTGTGCAGGCGTGGCGAGGCAGCCCAGTTGCGTGTTCGCGTCCGTCGGGTCACCTTGGCGAAGATGACTCACCTTGGCCACGATGCGTTCCATCAGATCATCGTGCTGGCTGTGATGCACAAGCAGGCGAGATCCCGCGACACAGACCTGGCCCAGATTGTAGAAGATCCCGGTGATGACACCGTTGACCACATTGTCGATGGGTGCATCGGGAAACACGATGCTCGGTGTCTTGCCGCCAAGTTCCAGCATCACACCTTTCATTCCGATTTTTGCAGCTTCCAGCATCTGAGCACCCGTCTGATGCCGTCCGGTGAACGTGATTTTGTCCACGCCCGGATGACGAACAAGCGCGGCCCCGGCTTCGGCACCTGTCCCGTGAATCACGTTGATCACGCCCGCCGGAAATCCAACTTCATGCGCCAGTTGGGCAAGCATCAGCGCTGACAGCGGCGAAACTTCTGACGGTTTCAGCACCACCGTGTTTCCGCAGGCCAGAATGGGAGCGAGCTTGATGGCGGCATTGGTGAGCGGAAAATTCCAGGGGACGATTGCTGCAATCACGCCCATCGGTTCGCGAATCTGCAGGGTCAGGTTGTCCGGCAGAGTCCCAAAGCATTTTCCGGAAATCTTGTCGGGCAGGCCTGCGTAGCTTTCGAACAGATCGGCCGAGCAGGGAATGTCAAAACTGCGAGTGTCGCGGATCGGCTTTCCGACATTCAGCGTGTCGGTCATCGCGAGGTCTTCAAGGTTCTCGCGAATTTTCTCGGCCAGCCGATACAACAAACGGCCTCGATGAAGAGGATCCATCCGCGGCCATTCACCGCTGTCGAAAGCTCGCCGGGCCGCCTTCACTGCGCGATCCACATCATCCGGCTCGGCCAACGCGATCTCTGCCAGAGGCAACCCGGTGGCCGGATTGGTGACCGTCCATGTGCGTCCGGAAGAACCGTCGCACCATGTTCCGTCGATAAACAACTGCTGGGGCCAGACTGGCATGATGGGTCTCCCGTTCAGACTTTGCAGTGGCAGATTTCTATAATTCGCAGTTCGTGGTGGGGCCGTGTTGTAGAACGATCGGCGAGCTCTCGCCAGCCTTCCGCCGCGAGATTCGAAATCTGAAAACGCGCAACTTCAAAACGTTCAGCTTGAACGCCAGTTCTCCCAAACGGGAGAACTATCAGCACCCACCACACTGCAGGGAATTGTTTCAGTAATACGCAGTAGAACTAAACACTTTCACCCTCTGGAAGATAGCGTTAAGTGTATCGCAATCATCAATGCATAATTCGACATCAGAGAAATTTTTTCCGCCTTTGAGCTGGATTTCTGGAATCGTGGTTACATATTTAAACGTGGCTATCAAAATTTCTGGTCGAACTTCAAATTTGGCAGAATGAAATCTTAAGATATCTTTCAGATTCTGTCTTTTTTGGCGAAATTACCAGAGTGAAATGCTTCGGTCGACGCGTCTGTGACTTGTGCAATCGGCTGACTTTTTGAAAAGGGCACCGGAGGAGACAGGCCCTTGGACTCCTGCGAGGTAGAGAATTAGGTTAGCCTTAAGGTGCATTGTGAACTGCGCGACAATGTGTTCGATATGGCGATGTGAAACGCGTCATCAGTCTGTGATGGGGCGTTCTTATTTTTGTGTTGATTCATGATGGGTTTTCTTTTTTTGAATGGAAGTGCTGGAATGGTCGAAAGAATTAGTCGCCGCAACGGTCGCGGCTTTACGTTGATTGAGCTTTTGGTGGTGATTGCGATCATCGCAATCCTGATTGCACTGCTCCTGCCGGCGGTGCAGCAGGCTCGTGAAGCAGCTCGCCGAACCCAGTGCAAGAACAATCTTAAGCAGATTGGTCTGGCAATGCACAACTATCATGACGTCTACAATACGTTTCCACCGGGCTACATCACACGGTTTGCTAACGTGATCGTCTCGGGAGAACAGGGTCTGTATAGCTGGGGTGCTTTCATTCTGCCTCAGGTGGAACAAGCGAATCTGTTTTCTACCTTGAATGTTGGAAACGTGCCGCTTCAGATCAATGCCGGAACTGCAGCCGGACTTATTGCTTTGCAGACACCACAGCCAAATTTTCGTTGCCCGTCTGACACGGGCCCCGCACTGAATAACTTCAAATCCACGCTGGCGGGCGCGCCAAACTGGTACAATCGTAATGTCACCAGCACCGGCTCGAACGAGATCGCGATTGCGTCATCAAACTACGTGATGGCAGCAGGGACCGGAAGCAGCACAACTCCCCCTGCAACTCCAGGCACATCCGCGACACCACCTCTCGGTGTTGGTTTTTCTAATTCCAGAATTAATTTTCGCGACATTACTGATGGTACCAGCAATACCATTCTCGTCGGAGAGCGTGCTTGGAAGTATGGGCAAGTGATGGCTGGTGCGGCCACAGTCGTGGGATTCAGTGCATCTGTAAATCCCCAGGACACGAACAACGGCGTGAAGACTGCAGGTCTTGGAGCAATCGGACTTGGCTACGACGGGATTAACTGGTCAGCGACAAATCCTGACCATCAGCCGCGTGGCTTCAGTAGTGTACACGTCGGTGGTGCTCAGTTTGTATTGTGCGATGGATCAGTTCGATTCATCAGCGAAAACATCGATTACAGGTCCACATCGCCAAATGCCGACGCATCACTTTGGGCAACCACGACCTTTGCTCGTCTGCTGTGTCGAAATGACGGTCAGGTCATCGGTGAGTTCTAATTGGCGACTTTGCTTGTGACTTTCTCAGCCCGGGGCTTTTCTCGCACCGGGCTTTGTTTTCGTGTCTCTGTGATTGGTGCACTGACCTCGAGGTTTGACAATCTCTATTGTGGCAGGCGGTGCCATTCAAATTTGGCTAAGGATCTTAAGAGTAATGATCGACTGTTGGAAGAATAGCCTGCTGGTTGTGGGGTGTATGGCGTTCACATTGCTGTCGGGATGTGGCGGCAGCAGTGACCAGCCTGAACTGGGTGAGGTTTCCGGGCTTGTCACTCTCGACGGGAAGCCAGTTGTCGGAGTGAATGTTGTCTTCAAGCCTGATGTAGGTCGTGCTGCGGGAGGCAACACGGATGCAGATGGCAAATACACGCTGCAATATCTTGATGGCGTGGAAGGATGCAAGCTGGGGCCGAACACTGTGGGTTTTGACTGGCCTCCAGGTGCTTCCAATGCTGTTGGTTTTCCTGCGAAATATAACAGTGATGCCGCTTTCAAGTTCGACGTAAAACCGGGTTCAAACACGTTTGATCTTAAGATGGAATCAGACGGATCGAAGCCCGTTGCTCCGCTGGAGCAATAGCCTGGCTCAACAAAGTGCCATAGCAAATTGAAGCTCGTGGTCTTCAGGACAACGAGCTTTTTCGTTTGCCGAGCGAAGCTGGCAAACTGCGTTGCAGGTTGTCAGCTTCCTCACGCACGACAATGAGTTCCCGTTTTTCGCAGGACAGCTTTCCGCCTGTCAATGTAGAAACAGGCTGAAAGCTTGTCGTACGGCTTTATGCTCGGTATTTTATTGTTGTGCAACGCGTAAGCATGATGGAGGCGTCCTGCTCATGCAGAACGCTTTTTGAATTGGTCCGGCTCCAGAGCCGGTTTGTTTTGATGTGTTTGTTTCTTCCCATGCTATGTCTTCAGTCGAGCCTCAGGCGTGACTGCCTGCCAACTCTGAACAGAAATGCCATGATGCGCTCTTCCGTTTTACTTGTGGCGTACTTGTCGTTCTGCACGCTTCAAGCCGCCGATTTTCGTGTGCTGCCCTATTTGCAGAATCCGACCGCGGACAGTATGACTGTGCGTTGGCTGAGTGAATCAGCAACGCCAGGCACGTTGACTGTCGAAACGCCGGAAGGCCCGCGTGAGTTCACATCGAAGCCAGTTCAGGCTGCCGCTCTGGCTTACAATCCTTTCAAGGAGGAGCCCGGCGGTCTGCATCCGGGACTGCCATGGATGCATTCGGTTCGAGTGGACCAATTGAAGCCCGCTTCCGAGTACAGCTATTCCGTGGTCCAGGGGGCACAGTCACACACGGCCTCTTTTCAAACGTCAGTACGCGCCGACGAAGCTGTTCGATTGATTGTGTATTCGGATTCTGAAACGGAGCCTGAGTCCTCCACAATACCACCGGTCGCCTGGCCCGTTTCCAAAGGCAGTAATCGGCCGGACGGGGTTACCAACTATCTTGTCAATCAAACGACCGGCTATCGCGCCAACTGCGACCTGATCGTCGAGCGCAAGCCTGACCTGCTGTTGATCGTCGGTGACCTGGTCGAATGCGGTGGTGAACAGCGGGACTGGGACGAATTCTGGAAGCATAATGCGGGTGAATTTGGTGCGTTGGCGAGCCGCATTCCGATCATTCCGGCTCTGGGCAATCATGAAAACTACGGCGGCCCGGGTGGAGGATATTCGGCGGAGGGCGCAAACTTCGCCACGGACAAGTTTCTCACCTACTTTGAAACGCCCGATAACAACAGTACTAATTCGAAGCACAAGGGTCGCTACTACCGTCTCGACTATGGCCCCGTAACATTGATCTGTGTGGATTCGAGTGACGGTCTGCCGAATGAAACGGCGACTGACACTAATCACAATTTGCAGGGCAGCAACGCGCCGGATTTCAATCCTGGGTCCGAGCAATATCAATGGCTGGAGACTCAGCTGGCGGATGCTCAGCAGAAGAGCCGTTTTACGTTTGTTCAATTTCATCACACCATGTTCGGGTCAGGCCCTCACAGTATCCCGTTCGGCCAGGAAGGGTTCTCCGGCCAGTCGGGGATCGCGATGCGAATCCTGCTGCCTCTGTTTATGAAGTACGGTGTGGATCTGGTGTTCTCAGGCCATGATGAAATGCTGGAACGTTCGTTTGTGGAAGGCGAAGAATTGGCCGCAGATGGAAGCAAAAAGCCGCACTCCATTCACTTTTATGACGTCGGTGTCGGTGGGGATGGGCTGCGAGGGCCTTCGACTGGATTTGATAATCCGCATCGCAAATTTCTGGCTCACGACGACGTGCCTGAAGTCTGGGAACAAGGACGACTGATCTCCGGTGGAAAACATTACGGACATCTGGAAGTCGACGTTCGCTGCGAAGCCCAGGAGGAATGGACGATCGAAGTGACTCCTGTGCATCTCTTCCCGGTGACCGGCGACGACGGTCAGGTGTCAAAATGGGAGCGGCGTGTTTACGACGACGTGGTGCGTATTCGTCAGAAATTGTGATCGCGGCAGTCGGTGTTTTTCGTCTGGGACAGACGACCCACAGTGTGCGGCGCGCGATAAATAACAGTCCGATATGAATGAAATGAGCGGCGAGGCGCTAGCCGCGGGTGTTTTCATTACTTTTTTAAGGCACTCACCCGCAGCTATCGCTTTGCGGCTCATCTATTGATCGAGCGACGTTAAGCACAATTGTTTCTTGCCGCGCGGGCTCAGACGAGAATGTCTTTGATCACATGACCGTGAACATCCGTCAGGCGGCGGGCGATGCCGTTTTGAGTGAACGTGAGCCGTGTGTGGTCGAGCCCCAGCAGGTGCAGAATCGTGGCATTCAGATCGTGGATGGACAGCACGTTTTCAACGGCCTTGAATCCGAGCTCGTCGGTGGTCCCGTAGCTGACGCCCGGTTTGATGCCGGCGCCGGTCAGCACCGCAGTAAAGCCGTTTGGATTATGGTCGCGGCCGAACGCGCCTTTCTGGAACATCGGCATGCGGCCGAACTCCGTACACCAGACCACCAGCGTGTCTTCCAGCAGCCCGCGCTGACGGAGGTCGCTGATGAGCGCCGCAGACGGCTGGTCCATGATGCGTCCGTGAATATCGTACTGTTCCTTCAACGCCTGATGTCCGTCCCAATTCAGGCGACCGGCACTGGCGTAGGCTCCGTTAAACAGCTGGACAAAGCGAACGCCTTTCTCGATCAGCCGACGCGCCAGAATGCAGTTGCGAGCGTAACCCACTTTCAGCTGGTCAGTCGGATCATCAGCTCCGTACATTTTCAGGACGCTGTCCGGTTCGGTTGACAGGTCGCTGATTTCGGGCACGGATAATTGCATGCGAGCCGCAAGTTCGTAACTTGCGATTCGGGCAGCCAGATCTGAATCGCCGGGATTCCGCTGCAGATGTTCTCCATTGATTCGCTTCAAGAGGTCTCTTGCGGCCACATCGGCATTCCGACTGATCGAAGCAGGCGGAGACAAATTTCGAATCGGCTGGCTGGAGTTGAAAGCGGTTCCCTGGAACACGGCTGGCAAAAATCCGGGCCCCCAATTGTTGATGCTGGCCTGAGGAATTCCGCGCGGATCGGGGATCGCCACAAACGACGGCAAGTCCTGATTTTCACTGCCGAGCGCATAGGTCACCCAGGCGCCGATGCTGGGAAATCCGTCCTGAACAAAGCCCGTGGAGAGAAAGTTTTCCGCTGGTCCGTGCGTGTTCGTCTTGCTGGTCAGAGTGTGTACGAAGGCGAAGTCGTCGACCTGCCGAGCCAGATGCGGGATCATGTCCGAGACCATTTTTCCGGTTTCGCCGTACGGACGAAACGCATATTGCGGTCGCGCCAGATTGCCGGCTGGCCCCTGAAATGTCACGGCCGGACCGCCAGGCATCGGCTTGCCATCGTGCTTGATCAGTTCGGGCTTGTAGTCCCACGTTTCCAGCTGACTGCAGGCTCCGGCACAAAAGATGACAAGCACATTTTTTGCCTTCGCCGGAAAATGCGCCTGGCGTGCCGCATGCGGATTGCTGGGATCAATCACAGGTCGGCTGCCAGAGTCCTCCGCAAGAAGCCCCTGCTGATTCAGCAGTTGAGTCAGCGCGATTGCGCTCAGTGACGAAGATGTCTGCGCGAAGAAATCGCGTCGCTGAAGCAGACTGCGGCCGGCGTGAGTGAGCGAAGTGTGGAACGGTTTCATAAATGAATCCGGAGCAGCAGTACGGTAATGAAGAATACAGAAGTCATCGGCACGACGAACCAACAATGGTCAATCCACCTTCCACAAGGATCAGGCGCTGAGCCATTCTGATCCCTGGGATGCACATGCCTGCGGAAGCGAACTGTTTGGCGATCACGGGATAAACAAAAACTCGTTACTGTTAAAGAGGACTCGGCATAACGTCGACAAGCCATGCTCCTGCACCACCGCAGATGATGCCGACAATTCCGTTTCGGAAGGCGCGCGACCCAGAGCCACTTCGAAGACACGCTGAATTTGTGCGTCTGAATTCTCCGGAGCTTCCGCGATCACACGCTGAGCAAACTTATCAGCTCGTTCGGTCATAAAAGAACTGTTGAACAGATTCAGGGCCTGAATCGCGGTCGTCGAACGGCCTCGGCGAGCCATTGATTGTCCGGCGTCGGGACAGTCAAAGGCCCCAAATACAGGAACCTGCTCCATCCGCACTTTGTGAGAATAAATCATTCGCCGCATTTCTTCCGGAGTGAACTCTTCCAGAGGCGGGAACCCGTCGAGCCCACCGCGGGCGCCGAAGAAACTAAACCCGGGACCACCCATTTTCAGATTCAATTCACCACTGACTGCCAGCAGACAATCGCGAATGGCCTCCCCTTCCAGCCGACGGGACGAGAATCGCCACAGCAACGCATTGTCGCCATCAATGTCCGCCGATGTCGGATCAATGCGGCTCGACTGACGGTATGTGGCTGATTGCAGAATCAGGCGATGAATGTGTTTGACTGACCATCCGCTACGAATGAACTCGGCCGCCAGCCAGTCGAGCAGTTCCGGATGCGACGGAGGAGTCCCATTGATCCCGAAGTCATTTGGCGTATCGACAAGCGGCCGTCCGAAATGATTCTGCCAGATTCGATTGATCATGACTCGTGCCGTCAGCGGATTGTCGGGTGAGGCGATCCAGTCAGCAAGAGCCAGCCGTCGCAGCTGTTCGGCGGTCGGTTCTGCCGCGGGCTTTGATTCTGCCAAAGCAGTGGTGCTTGTCAAAGGCTGTCGATGTGCGGACGTTTGCAAAGCGGTGAACGAAGCGAGGACCGCGGGAACTTCGGGAAGTGTTTCTTCCATTTTCTGTTCCGGATCACCACGGCGTAACACAAACGTTTTGTGCGGCTCACGAAACGTGCCGCCGAACACCATCAGCGGCGTTTCCAGCCTTGTCTTTTCCGCCTGCAGATTCGTAAGCTCGGCAACGATGACAGCCAAATCCGGAACGTCCGGGCTGTTAATGTCCGTCGTCGGCGAATCCGCTTTCTTCAACTGATTGGCAAGCAGCGTCTGAATTGGATCAAAGGGAGTTCCCGTGGAAACTCGGTCGTCGCTGCGAGCTGCAATGGTCCATTCCGTACCATCTACGGACGTGGCGACTTCGTAGCGAACAGGCAGCCGGTCGAGAAATTTCCCATTGCGATCGCGGCCCCACACAACGCGATCGATCGTGGTCACTTCAGGCAATTCCAGCTGCACCCAGCCGCCGCCCAATTGGTTGGAAATCCAGCTGTGGTTGTTTCCATACAGCCCATCGTTGATATGCGGCAGCTGATGAATTCCGGTTTCCGACGAGTTGCCCGAAGACGTCGCCTCCACGCCGTTGGTAGTGAGGGCCAGATTGCGATCGTCGAAGTCGGGAGAGTAAATCTCAAGTTCATCCAGACACGGTTCGTGCTGATTCTTGTTGCTCGTTTCCAACGTGATGAAGCGAACAAATTTTGCCGCAACCGGACGGAATCGTTCGGTGTTCTGCTCAGACCGCACGGAGGCACGCAACAGAGGCAGCACTGTTTGGCCCTCCGTCGCCGTTGGAGAAAGTTCCTGAAGTACAATCACATCCGCAGTGATTCCGCTGCCCGTTTCACCGCCGCGAAGAAGAATGCGGGACGAGGCCTTGAGTTCGACTTCGCCGACCGACCGCAGGCCACTCCAGAGCGGCACTTTTTCGGTTTCCCCTTTATTCACGTTGGCCAGGTAATACTGATCAATTTGGGCCAGCTCTTTTTGATCGTCTCTGGTCATCAGGTCGCCATCGGCATCGAGAATATAGCGGGCATCGCGGGTATGAACGCCGCTTCCGTGGGCTCCCCAGGACAGCCAAAGCTGAAAACGGCCGGCCACTTTCGGATTCCACGTCATCACGTCTTCCCCGGCGACGTTGTTCCACCACGTGTACTGCCCGCCGCTGATGTTTCCGATTCGACTGACCGAACCGGTCTCGTCTTTGTAGCCCGGCTTCGTGCCGGCCGGATTCTGCCCGGGTCCGTTTTCCTTCTTCAGATAGGTCGCCACAGACATGTCTGCTTCATCCAGCAGCAATGTTCGTCCGGGCGTGGCAAGCGGTTCCAGGGATTGCAAAGTCTTTTGTAACGCAGCGATTTGTTCTCCGAGTTCCACGGCCTGTTTTTGCCTCTGCAGGAAGTGAGCGTCGCGAATCGGCCGGTCACCGTATTCCACACCGGCAAAGAAGGCCTGCATCGAGTAATAATCTTTGGCCGTGATCGGATCAAACTTGTGGTCATGGCACCGCGCGCATCCAATGGTCAGGCCGAGCATCGCACTGCTGGTGCCCACGATGATTTCATCCAGAGCATCCTGGCGAGCCAGTCGTTTCGATTCTTCATCGGCACCGATCTGACCGGGCAGAAGAACGGCAGAAGCGACAAGGAACCCGGTAGCATCGTCCGCGAAGAACAGATCGCCCGCCAGCTGTTCGCGGACAAACTGATCGTACGGCTTATCTTCATTGAACGCTCGGATCACATAATCTCGGTACGGCCATGCGTTGTCGCGAGGCGTGTTGACCTCAAAGCCGTGAGTGTCCGCGTACCGAATCACATCCAGCCAGTGCTGTCCCCAGCGTTCGCCATATCGGGGACTTGCAAGCACTTCGTCGATCAGATCATTCCACACGGTCGGACTTTCATCAGCGACAAAAGCGGCAATGCGTTCCGGGGACGCGGGAAGCCCGGTGAGATCAAAAGTCAGTCGCCGAATAAGAGACCGTCGATCGGACTCAGCGTTAGGACTCAGCCCGGCCGAAAGTTGCTTCTCACGAACAAAATGATCGATCGCATTCAACGGTGTGTTGGCTGCGGTCCTGGTTGGCAGCGATGCATCTTGAAGCTCGGGCACTGGCACAAAATTCAGCGGCTGAAAGGCCCAGTGCTGCAGGCGGCGATCGATCGCGGCATCGCGGTCGTATTCGGTTTCAGGCCACTCGGCTCCGGCATCAAGCCACTGCTGGATCAGATCAACGTCCGTGGCGGGAATTGAGGCCCCGTCCGGCGGCATTCGTTCTTCGGCCACGTCGGTCGTGATACGGCGGAGCAGTTCACTGTCCTGACTTTTCCCCGCCACGATCACCGGGCCGCTGTCGCCACCCTTGAACGCTGTATGGCGAGCGTCAAGACGAAGGCCGCTTTTCTGAATTTTCGGTCCGTGACATTCGCCGCAGTGTTTCAGAAAAAGCGGACGGATCGAAGTTTCAAATTGGATTGCCTGTTGCCCATTTGCAACATCAGCGAACACTGCGGCGATGAGAATCGTCAGAATTCGGAGCATCGAACCGGCATTCCTGATCAGACTGGCTGATCAAAAGGGAAAGTTGAGAGACCGGATTGAATCCAGTCGGCGGGACAGTCACAGTGTAGCGATGACTGCGAATGGTGAACAACACATTGGAACTGAAATGATTATTAAGCTCGGCCCCTGTCGTATGGAACTTGTGCAGGGGGACATTACGCAGCAGCATGTCGACGCGATTGTGAACGCGGCCAACAGCAATCTGGCGGGCGGAGGAGGTGTTGACGGGGCGATTCATGACGCCGGTGGCCCGGAGATCATGAAGGAGACCAGCGAGAAATATCCCGAAGGCTGCGCCACGGGCAATGCGGTCATGACGGGCGCAGGAAATCTTCCGGCGAAGTATATTTTTCATGCCGTGGGTCCGATCTGGCATGGCGGGCGTCAGGGTGAAGCCGAGCAGTTGGCGTCTGCTTGTCGAGCGTGTCTGAAGCTGGCTGTGGAACACAATTGCGACACCATCGCGTTTCCGGCGATAAGTGCCGGTGCGTACGGTTATCCGTTGGACCTTGCGGCTGCGAATCTCGTCAAGACGACGATGGATTTTGTGCGATGGCATCAGAAGCCGGCGATGGTTCGCTTTGTCCTTTTCGATCAGGGCGCGTTTGGGGCGTTTGCTCGCGCTGTTGAAGAAATCGTGCCTCGATGATTGAGCCATCGGTGATTCAACCAGCTCTGCGTGAGTTCTGCGTTTCCGACGGGTACCGCATTCGTTATCGCCATTGGGCGCCGAGTGCTCAGGCTTCGGAATGTCGGGGCATTGTGATCGCAATGCATGGGATTCAGAGTCACTCCGGCTGGTACGAGTATTCCTCGCGACGAATGGCCGAAGCGGGATTCAGTGTTTACTTCGCCGACCGTCGGGGATCGGGATTAAATGGGGCTCAACGCGGACATGCAGCCCATGCTTTGCGACTGATTAACGACGTTCGGACTCTAGGCCAGTTGGCGCGTGCGGAATGCACTGAAGCCAGCGGGCGACAACTGCCCGTGATTCTGTTGGGCATCAGTTGGGGTGGAAAAACGGCGGCGGCAGCGGCGGCGATGTATCCCGAAGAATTCGACCGACTGGCTCTGCTTTATCCCGGGCTGGAACCCAGAATTCGACCGACATTGTGGCAGCGATTGCAGCTGAATTTTGCTCGCGATTTTGAAATCCTCAAACGGCATATCCCAATTCCTTTGGAGGCCCCAAGCCTCTTTACGGCGGACCCGGCGTGGCAGCAATTTATCGCGAACGATCCGTTGGCATTGCACACGGTGACGAGTAGTTTTCTGAACGCTGGCCGGGAGCTTGATCGAATTGCAGCGACTCACGCCGCCAAAATTCATCAACCAACACTGCTGATGCTGGCGGGCGACGATGCCGTGATTGATAACGCGCAAGTTCGTCAGCGAGTGAACTCATTCGGTTCGTCGCACGTGACAACGTTGACCTATCCCGGCGCTCGTCACACTCTGGAATTTGAACCCGGTCGCGAAGAGATTTTCGATGATCTGACGGAATGGCTCCAATACGTAGCGGAACGCGCCTGGCGTTTCGGCCCTGAGGGGCGGTTGTTTTAATGAGCAGCAACGCGCTAGCTGCGGGTAAGTCTCGAAAACACAACGAAAACACCCGCGGCTAGTGCCCAATGGCACTCACTTTGCGAATTTCGTTGCGACAGTGTCGCCTTTTGCTCCGCAAAAGTTGCGTTTCTTTCGCGGAGCGAAAGACGACACTGTGCAAATCGACTGCCATTGGGCTAGCGCCTCGCGGCTCAGGTTGTGACTATATTAATACTAACCCTGCAACGCTGTCGGCCGTGATCGCCGCGTAGCGGATCAGGCGTGAATCGCCGAAAGCCCTGGCGGCTTCCGCTACTGCTTGGGCGCGAGTGCGACGGTCCACTCCGCTACGCCGCACTCTGGGCTGCGCAAAAGTCGTGGTTCTGCCTACGCTGATTGCGTCGAGATTTGTTCCGTCAAGGCACTGCAAAAAAATCCCCACCGGCTTTATGCCCAAATGGCGTGGACCTAGGCTGATCGAAAGAACTCAAACCGAAGGGGCTGTCACACTACCAGGCATATTTTCCAACGTTCCTGGAGTTCTACCGGACCGTAGAGCCGCATCGTTTCCAGGACGCAGCCCGCAACGCTGCCACTGGCAAAGTGGAGCGCGAACATTTCGAGTTTCCGGACTTCAGTGTCTGGCTACTGGACCAACATTCCACCCCCGCCTGACATGATGATGACTATCGGTGATCGCCGGACCTTTTTTCCCGTCAACTATCGGCGTTTGCCGGACCAACTATCGGTGATGGCCGGATCTTTTTGGGGAATGGAAGATCCAGTTCATGGCTTCCATACGCCATCTCTCACGCTCCTGCACCGGCCCTACAAAGCGTCTTTCAAAGGACTCTCTGTTAAGGCAAAGACGAACGGGCTATCGCCCGTCTGCTTTGAGAAGAATACCTGACGATTCAGGCAGGACCGGCGGAGCCGTCCGTCGAAACATTCAACTAAAAAAAAAGCGCAGGATCGATCGAAGTCGACGCGAGGCGGAGGAAAGAAAGGTTCCGCCGCGCGACCGCCGACCGATCGCCGGCATAGGCGACCGAAAGGGGAGCGGGAGGCGATCAGAGATCGAGCGTCAACACGGCTTGGGACAGCCGTAAAGCCTGCCACACTTCATGGGCAGAGCGTCGCCGGCTATCGCCGCGACAGGCGGGGCTTCCAGCGCTATGCCCGGACATGCTCTACAACTACCAGCACAACCCCGGATTTCAGGAGACTTACAGAGAAGCCTATTCACTGCTTGAATCTGCGAAATATTTGCATGCGAAGCAGCACCAGGGTGACCACGACGCAATTCGACATCACGTCACTCAAATGGACGGACTGCTGCATCATGTGCAGGGGGAATTGCGACCGGGGTCCGGCAATCACAGACGTCAGGTTGGCTCCGGTGAAATCATCGAAAAATCAAGTGATGTTGAAGCAATTCTGCACCACCTGTGCTATGACGTCGGTATCGAACCACACGGTGACGACGAACCGGCTCCAGCGCCAGGTTTCGGCGATGAACAGGCACCCGCTCCAGGTGCAGTTCTCAATTCATCCCCACCAGGATTCTAATGCGACATCATCGCTGGTTTCGGGACAAAGAATTCCGTCCAAACATAATGACGAAACTGTAATCGTTGCGTCATCTTGCTGACTTGCGAACAAGCTACCCTAGCCACAGGACGGAGAGTTTTTCGATCTGCTTGAATTCCAGCCATCGCGAGGCCAGCTATCAAATCCCGCATTGTCAAAATCGGCACGCTTGTCATTGCGACTGTGGCATTGGTCGCCGGGTGGTATGTGTGGAGCCATTCCGCATCTAAGTCGCCAGCGGAAGGCGAAACTGCGGCGGAAGATAAGGCAGCTCACGAAGTCACAGCTTCGGGCGTGGTCAAGTTTGCCGAAACAAAGTGGAAAGTCGCCGGGATTCAGCTCGCAACGGTCGCCCGAACAACGCTGCCGCAGTCGCAGCGGGTGACGGGGACGCTGGTCGATGCGTTGCTGATTCGATCCGATGCGATACTGGTTGAAGCGAATCAACCGTTTGTATTCGTACATCTTGGCGAAGACCAATTCGAGCGACGCAATGTGCAGACGGGCCGCACGGGCGAAGGCTCAACCGAAATCACTGCGGGTCTTCGCGAAGGGGAATCGGTTGTTGTCGAGGGAGCGTTCTTTCTGAAGTCGGAGATGCTCGCCGATCAATTCGCGGATGAGGATTAACGGCATTGTGATGTCGAGTGGCTAAATGGCCGCAAAAGGACGCAAAGATCGCAAAAAGGCTCGGACGAATCGAAAACACACATTTTCAAACTGTTGACTTCTTTTGCGTATTCTGCGTTCTCTCGCGGCAATACCCCGAATCAATGATTCGAAAGTACATATTTTTTGATCTCGTATTTTGGTGCACCGAAGTTGATGAGTAATCCATGCTCAAGTCTTGTAGCTCGGAGGTAACCGAGTATTTGTGCGATATGTTCATCCGCGATGGATTTACAGGCTTTCAATTCGATGATGAGAAATCCTTCGATGAGTAAATCCGCAAAGTATTCACCAAGAACAGTCCCGTCTTCGTCCAAAACCGAGATCGCTACTTGCTGCTCGACCCGAAAACCTTGCTTGCGGAGTCGGTGTGCCAAACCATTTTCGTAGACCTTCTCCAAGTGCCCGTGGCCCAAGTATGCCCGTAAGTCAAAACCTGTCTGACGAACGGTGTCGCATAAACGCATGATGTCATCATTTGAAATGTTATCCATTTGTTTTTCCTTTTACGAAGCAAAATTAATAGCCGCGAAAGAGCACAGAGGACACAGAGTGTTGGTTTCGTTAAGCGATTGCCACGAGATCTTACCTGATTTTTTCCCCTCTTATTTACTGTCCTCAGTTTTCTTTGGCTTACTTTGCGTTCTCTCGCGGCGAAACCTTTCGCCTACCCAGATTCGTTTTGCTTATGATTGATCGACTGATTGAATACTCTTTGGGCAATCGGTTCGTTGTCATATTGGCAACGCTGCTGCTGATCGCAGTCGGCATTCTGTCGCTGACTAAATTACCGATTGACGCGGTGCCAGATTTCACGAACGTACAAGTACAGGTGTTGACGCAATCGCCGGGACTCGGGCCGGTTGAAGTGGAACAGTTCATCACATTCCCGGTGGAGACATCACTCAGCGGAATGCCGCGTATTGAGGAAATTCGTTCGCTGTCGTTGCCCGGAATTGCCGCCATCACTGTCGTATTTGAAGAAGGGACCGATATCTATTGGGCGCGGAACCTCATCAACGAACGGCTACAGGAAGCTCGCAATCTAATCCCGAACCACATTAGCGATCCGCAAATGGGACCGATCGCGACGGGGTTGGGCGAAATCTATCATTTTGAGTTCCGCAACGCTCCCGGATTTCATCACGACCTGATGGCATTGCGGACTGTGCTGGAATGGCAAATCGCCTATCAGTTGCGTAGCGTTCCCGGCGTGATCGAAGTCAACACACACGGCGGAGAACTGAAGACTTACGAGGTCCAAATCGATCCCGGCAAGTTGCTCAACTACAACGTCTCGTTGACTCAGTTGTTCGTTGCAATCCTGCAGAACAACGGGAACGAACGTGGTGGTTACATTGTTCACGAAGACGAACAGCAGCTCGTCCGTGGCGAAGCACTCATCACGAGTTTGGACGAGATCGCCTCAATCGTCGTGGACAGTCGCAGTGACGGGACTCCGATTACAGTCGGCGATGGGGCTGATGTCCGCTTCGCACCGCAAATTCGTTATGGCGCGGCGACTTGTGACGGTCGCGGCGAAGTTGTCACCGGGACGGCCATGTTACTCATTGGTGAAAACTCCCGAGTCGTGGCGCAGCGTGTTCGCGAGCGGTTGTCGGAGATCGAAAAATCATTGCCCGAAGGTGTCGTCATCGACATCTTTTACGACCGGACGGCATTGGTGGATCGCACGATCGCCACGGTACGCGAAAACATCACGGGTGGCGCTGTACTGGTGATCGTTATGTTGTTCTTGCTGTTCGGCGATCTCCGAGTTGGCTTGATCGTGGCCGCGTCGATACCGCTGTCAGCACTGTTCATGTTTACCGCGATGTACGTGGCAGGTGTTCCGGCAAACCTGATGAGCCTCGGTGCGCTGGACTTTGGCATTATTGTCGATGGCTCCGTGGTGATGGTCGAGCAGATTGTGCGTCGGCTGGCTCTTGCGAATGTGAGCGGCAAGGCGCTAGCCGCCGGTACCGTGGGTCGCCATCACTTACCGGCGGCTATTCATCGAATGTCACCCTATCGACAGAGAAACCGTGCTGGAACCACTGGTGGCAAGTTATCCGCAGGGAATGCTGAAGCTTGCGGAAGACGAGCAGCGGGTTGGATCACAAATCGAGGCTCGCCACGTTTCAAGTATCGAAGCCAACACGAAAGCGAAGTCGTCGTTCGCCGATGTTTCTGCTGTCACATGAAGAACTCGCCACACTCTGGCATTCACCCACGGAATCGACGCAAGCTGAGCGAATGCAGACCAGCGAGTTTCGGGAGCTGGAAGCTCCGTCGGCTCTCTGCTCAGAAGGAGAGGATGTGGTGATCCTCGGTCGGACACTGTTTCGCGATGATCGTCGTCCGGTCGGACTGGCAAATGAAGATCGACGCAGGCACCTGTATCTTGTTGGGAAGACGGGCATGGGGAAGACCACGCTGCTCCAGAACATGCTCGTTTCGGATATGCAATCGGGCAGGGAACTCTGTCTGATCGATCCGCATGGCGATCTAGCGGATTCCATCACGGCTCTTGTGCCAAGCCATCGGACAAACGATGTGATTCTTTTCGACGCTGGCAATCGCGACCAGATCGTGGGGTTCAATCCGCTGGCCTGCCATGACGCTTCTCGGATTGATCAGGTCACGTCGGCTGCGGTAAGCGCCATGAAAAAGTTATACGACAGTTGGGGGCCGCGACTTGAGGACACGCTCAGAAATGCTGTCTATGCGATCGTCGAACGGGGCGGCAATCTGCTGTCCGTGATGCAATTGCTCGGCGAGAAGCCATACCGCGAACAACTCGTGCCGCTCATTCGAGACCCCATTGTTCGATCCTTCTGGATGTATGAATTTGCCAGCTGGTCAGACAATTATAGAACAGAGGCCGTCGCTGCCATCCAGAACAAATTGCGACCATTCGTCGTGAACAGCACGATCCGGGCGATTGTCACTCATCCGAATCCAGCCATCGACTTTCGCCGAATCATGGACGACGGAAAAGTGCTGATCGTGAACCTATCCAAGGGACGACTCGGCGAAGACAATTCAACGCTGCTCGGAGCCCTGCTGGTCACCAGCATCCAGCAGGCCGCCATGACACGAGCAGATATTCCGGAATCGGAACGCAGAGATTTTTATCTGTACGTCGATGAGTTCCAGAATTTCACCACCGGCAGTTTCGCGTCCGTCCTGAGTGAAGCCCGCAAGTTTCGGTTGTCGCTGATCGTCGCTCATCAGTACTTGTCGCAGTTGGATGAAGAGACGTCCGACGCTGTCTTCGGCAACGTCGGTTCGATTGTCGGCTTCCAGGTCGGAAGCGACGACGCACAGCGGCTCGCGGAGCAGATCGGCAAGTACCCAGGTCAGATCACCCCCGAAAACCTCACCGGCCTTCCCAAATACACGGCTTGCGTCCGCCTCCTCATAGACGGCATGCGGAGTAAGCCGTTTTCCTTGCAAACACTGCCGCCATTGATGGAGATTGATACGCAGCGGGTGACCATTGTACGTGGGGTCATGGCGAGACGGTCTGGGCAAGGGTCAACGAGTGATCAAACATCCGGTATTTTGCGCTTCGGCCCACAGATCGGACGCCCGATCCCAAATCGAATCCGTGATTGGCAGGATTCCGGACTTCTGGCAGAAGACGTGAAATCGTGCGAGCTGTATGCCGGCCCCTTGCTTCTTGTAGCCGCGAAGCACTTCGTATCTCGTAAACGCCGAGAAACGGAGCGGACCAACCATGCGTGAGTAGCTCAGGGCTCGCTGCACCACCGTCGCATTGCGAAGTTTGACGATTTCGGACAGGGTGTCGGTGTCGAGCAAAGAGGGGACCATGTCTCTACTCGAAATGACGGGTCAAGTTTGCCCGCTGGCGGATTTCGCCATCAAGTTTGTCGATCTCTTCGTCGGAAAGCCCGTCGTAAATCTTCCAGTAGTCCGGTACATCGGGCATCGGACTACTTGATACGGAATTTGGAATATTCCGGTCGATGTTCACGAGATTAAGGACGATCGTCTGTGTTTCGCGCAGCTGGTGGCCAAAGACGCGTTCCATGACGGAACGGTCGCTTTCATCCAAGTCCCGGACATTGCGAGTGACAGCTTCCATACCCGCATGCTACCACCAAAACGGCGAGATGACGAGATGGAAATCGGGTTCACGACCATTTTGGAGACTGTATCGCCCGCAACGCAACAACACTTGTTCTGATGCCGTTTGCTCTGCCGCGTCGGGTCGTGGCAATCTCCCTGGGCACTGTCGATTTCCGGCAGTGCTTCGCCTGAGCGAACCGCTCATTGAAACAACAGGCACAAAGGAGACTTGCTGATGGATCCACAACAGACCTGGACCGACATGCTGGATGCTCTGAAACAGAACGACCACGACGAAGCAAAAGAGCTTGCCGGAGCGTTACTCGAATGGCTCGGCAAAGGAGGTTTTCCACCCATTGTCGTGGGAGATGAATCAATCGGTGCCGACTGGCACCGAACGATCGCTGCCGTCATCTGCCGCAGCGTGGTCAGTCGAACGAATGAAACCAGAGAAGATTCGCATCGGCGAACTCCCGCAACGAATCTGAATGGAGATCACTGATGGACGCACAATTCTGCTGGACATGCCTCACGACCCCGTACGGAGACGGAGACCTTGTCGAAGCCGCAGACCAAGCAGCAAGTCTACTGGCATGGCTCGACGCAGGAAACTCACCTCCGGGAACAGTTCTCACCACACCATTTGGCATGGGCGATCCGTGGGACAAAGCCGTCACACGAGCCGTCTACAAACTGATCCTGTCAGTACCGCCGGAACCAGGAAGGAAGTCTTCCTCACAATAACCGGCCACCTCACCACTGTGCCTGACCTCGCTCAGGCCACCCCGTATTTGCAAGAATACGGGGCTTTTCTGAAGCTCGCTGTTGTCCGACGTAGGCCGGAACAAACAACGTGCAGTTCCGGCATCACCATATGCAGCTGTCCAGCAGCGGGAATCCTTCATGCAAAACGTGGCACGTCATTCCTTTCCGGCATTCAATCCATTGCAGCAACGGGCAACAACGGAGCCAATCCCGCAGCCAGCCTGGCATCCTGACATTGTTCGTCACCGGCCTGCATCGCGACACAGGCATTCGGGCGAGTCGGATAGATCGAACAACGATTGTCCGTTCCGAGGAACGAACACGGCGAGCCGCAGGCAAGGAGAACGATTTTCCCCTGCTGTTGGATCTCGGACACCATCTGCTCGACAGACTTGCCGCAGCACTCTGGATTGCCGTTAATCCGCCGTGGCTCCCGGAGCACATCCAGATCATCCGCCTCAACGATCAGCATTCCCTTGCAACACGCGCCGCACTTGTCGCATTCGAATCGAAGCATGCGATACCGACAATATCATACCCAGCTATGCAGAGGCAGCTATGCGTCGGCAGGCGGAAATACGCCTTCATCAATGAGCAGCTGACGGAAAGCCACGCGGTGCGGAAGGTTGATGCCGAGCACATAAAGCGTGACACGCCCGATTGGAGATTTGGCTTTGAGTTCCGGACCGGCCCAAGCGAAGTGTTCGTTCCAGTCGTCATTGCGGGGGTGGAACAATCGGACGATTTCGTCGGCTTTCCCTTGGGGGTCAATACCAGCGATATCACTTTGCTTTTGATTATTGCATCCAAAGCACGACCAAGCGAGATTCAACAAAACGGTGAGGCCGCGGTGCTTCTGCGCAATGATGTGGTCCCAATGGAACATGAGCGTGTCGAAATCTTCAGGCACTTGGCAGTATTCACAGCGTTTCCTGGCTCGCTGCCGAACCTGATCTCGAAGTGAAGCATTCATATGCTAGGTGTGTTTGAGCGTACGGCGGGCGACGGATTTGAGCATGGAAAAGACGTGGCCAAGGCGTTCAAAATCAGTGGCTTCTCGTTCCTCGTCGGGAGTTCTCGTGCCCTGATTTGCCTTTTCCAGAAGCTCCCTCATTCGTTCCCGGTCTTGCGACGAGAACTCTATCTTAAGGAGATCACGAGCACCTTCCGGAGTCAGCGATACCTCCAAACGGGATAGGACATCGGCTTCTTTATTGAGAGTCGTACTCATGCCAACAGCATACCAAGCCGGACATGGAAGGGCGAGGCGATTTCTAGAAAATTTGATGTCGGAGCGAACGATTCACCGTTCGATCGCAGCGGCCACGCCTTCCTGATAGCGGTCGTTGCCGAATTGCGTGTGACGCTTCGTGATGACGACCTCTGATGAGAACGCAAAGTTGTCGCACACAAACAAGGACGGATCGCCCTTGACCCGGTTTCGAGCTGCCGCTCGGAAGGTTGTGGCCCGCTCCCGTTGGTCGCTGCTGGCAAAGGTAACTCGGCGGCGAGCCCGACGTTCGGTCTCTCTCTTTGAGTCGAATCCGTGCCGGGCCGTTCCTTCGGCCATTTGCCCGCGTCGCATTTGAAACAGCGACGTCCCGCCCTGTCCCTTGATCGCCAGTCGCGACCGTTTCTCCGTATGCGGATCAAGTTGCTCCATCTCCGTCATCCGTGGCACTCTCCCTTTGCATTGCCGGATGTTCGGCAGTGCTTCGCCTGAGCGAAATGCTCATTGTCACACAGGGAGACTGTTCGATGCTCCCGGAACTGGAGGAATAATCATGGATCCGGATGCCACATTGCGAGACCTGCTCGAAGCCCTCGTCGAGCGTGACTGGGATCGAGTCGATGAATTGCAGGACGCGCTGCTCACATGGATGCAACGACGAGGCTTCCCGCCGACCACCATCGGCCCGAAAGAACTGGGTGCCGAATGGCATCGAGCGGTGGCGACGTTCGTCTGCCACGCAACTGCATCAAAAGTGCGGGATGCACGAAAACGCCGAAGACGAAAAATGAAACGCTCAGAAGATAAGTAGCGGCAAAGCATCGGATGGCGTCTGTCTCCCTTGCTGCATAAGCCCGTTCAGGCCTGCCCCGTGATCGAAAGGTTACGGGGCTCTTCAAGTGAGCGTTCTTACTTGCGCCGCCAGCACGATCTGCGGCAAGCTGTGGGAGGTCTTTCCTTCCGGAAAGCCCATGTCTGAGAGCACTTTCCCAACTTTTCCTTCACAGCACAGGAGCCGTAATCCATGGCCAAGAACCAACCTGAACAAACGCAGCCTTCACAGCCGCGTACACCGCCTACGTTCGGCTCCTGATCGACGGCACGCCCAGCAAACCATTCTCGATGCAAACAATACCGCCAGCAGATCCGCCATCTCTGGAGCGTGCCGAGATTATCCGTCGTGTGTCACAACGACGATTTGCGAGACAGGTCACCGCTGAGCCGATCGCCGTTTGATTGAATCGCCAGTTTTGTAGCATCGTATTGACCAATGGCAAAGCGTGCATCCACATCAAGGCCGCCGGCGGCGACGGAAGACACCGGCTCCTTGTCCGAGTCCGTCGATCGACTCATCGGAGAAGTGCGATGTCTGCGCGAAGTGCTCGACGAGATCCGGGAAGACTTGTCGTGGGTCATCAGAAACGGCCTGCCGGTGCAGCCAGTGGAACATGTGCATGTCAAACGCATCGATCGTAATGTCACCGAAGTGGATTGAACGAGCGACTGGTCACCAGCGCCAACGGATGCCCGAGCGACTTCTGCAACTCGTGACTGAACAAGGCTGATTCACGCCTCGCACTCCCGCAGCGTCGCTTGGGCTTCGGCGAGGTCGGGCGAGCCGAGTTTGGTGTAGATTTCCACGGCACGGCGCGCCAAGGGCAGGGCCTCGGCG
>JBDNHX010000284.1:0-3814 GCA_041688565.1 Planctomycetaceae bacterium | reverse complement strand
GAAGCCAGGCCAGCCCGTGACATTGAAAGCTCGCGCGATCCCGTTTGAAACATTCGAAGCAACGGTCGAAGGCATTTCACCTGTCGCGTTGAAAGCCACAACCGGCGAGAACTCCGTGATCGTCCACTGCCAGATCCGAAACCCCGACGGGCGACTCAAATCCGGAATGACTGGCTTCGGCCGAGTAACTCGAGGCTGGAACACCATCGGTGTCATGCTCATCACCAAAGGCATCCGCTACCTGCGGACTGAATTCTGGTGGTAATCTTCTTTCCCCACAGGTTCGGCGAAGATTTATAATTGAACCGAGCATCCGGAATTGCAAGTGGACTCGCAACAGGAAGCCAGCTGGAGACTGACCCGCCTGGTTGCGTGCTGGTTGTGGCTGCGTTAAAATCCAGACCGGCCGCTGATTGAATTACCAACTCGAGGCGCCAGTTTTGAAGTTGCACATTTCGTTAAGGCTGGAAGTCCGGGACATCGCATTCCGGTGGCTCAGCAGACTGTTGATTTAGAGGCTCTAACAAAAGTGGGACAGGCACCCTCCTTGCGTCATTTTGTTGAGCATTTTTGGCAAGATTCTCGAGCCAGTCCCAGTTTTGTTAGGCGTTCTTAATGTGTTTTCGTCACGCGAGCCAGTTATCGCGTTTAACGGAACCCCGTCATTACCTGGCAGCTCACTCAATCTACAGATCGCTAATGGATCGTGGGCGTTTGTGCATACTGGCCGGTCGACGGATTGTCATTACCGAATCATTATGAACATCGAACACATTGAACAAGGGCTTTTCTATGTCAAAGACAGTTGTTGCCATGCTGGCATCGCTGCTGGCCCTGGGCGGTATGACGTGGGTGTTGATGAACAGCGACGTTCGACGGACGTCCGCGCAGCCTGATTCCGCAACGCTGGGTTCCGTTGAGCAGCACGTAACGTCGGAATTCGCCGAAATTACACTCTTCTGCGCGGCTAGTAACCAAGCCGTGATGGAAGCGATCCGCCGCGATTATGAAGCTGAGACGGGTCGCCGAGTAGTCATCCAGTACGGATCGTCGCAGTCGCTGCTTTCGCAGATTGAAGTCAGCGGAACCGGAGATTTGTATCTGCCAGCGGATGACAGTTATCTGGAGCTCGGACGTGACAAACATCTGATTACGGAAGTCATTGATATCGCGAAGATGCATTGTGGGATCGTGGTCGCGAAGGGCAATCCCAAAGGCATTAATGAATTTTCGGATCTCTTTGCGGCCGACGTACGACTAGTCCAGGCCAATCCGGATGCTGCGGCCGTAGCGAAACTCACAAAACAAATCACAACAAAGCTTGGCCTTTGGGATCAGCTCGACAAAGCCACTGCCGCTTACCGAACAACCGTCACCGATGTGGCGAACGATGTGCTTGTTGGCGCGGCGGATGCAGGGATTGTCTACGACGCTGTTCTGCATACCTATCCAAACCTGCAGCTTGTTGAAGTTCCCGAACTGGCTGAAGGCGTTTCGCAGGTTTCTGTGGGCGTGATTTCGTCAACAACGCAGCCCTCGGCCGCTCTGCATTTTGCTCGTTATGTTTCCGCCAGTGATCGAGGCCTGAAACACTACCAGACGCATGGATTCAAGATCTCCGGCGGAGAGGAATGGCAGGACGAACCGGAATTGACGATCTATGCCGGTTCGATGCTGCGACCGGCCATCGAAGACACGATCAACAAGCTCGAAAACTAAGAGATTTTTATACGGGCTCAACTTTTGAAACCCAACCGGACCAGGCAATTCAGCGACGTGGTGTTCTTTCTGACCATGGGAGGACTCTCGGCGTGTTTCATTTTCCTGATCGTGCTTCTGTTGATGGCCGACATGATGTTCACGTCGCCGCAGGAGTTTCTCAACGCGCTGCGCAAGCCGGAGATTCAGGCCGCGTTTCGGCTGACGATTCTGACGTGCAGTGTTGCTGCAATTCTGTCCCTGTGGGTGGCGACGCCGCTGGGCTATCTCTTGTCACGCTTTCAATTTCCCGGGCGACGGATTGTCGACACGATCGTGGATATCCCGATTGTACTCCCACCGCTGGTGCTGGGGCTGAGTCTTCTCATTTTGTTTCATCAGCCATTTCCTTTCAGTAACTGGTTGTTTCCGAACAGCAACTGGACGTTGGAAACCTGGCTCCGTGAGGACGTTGGATTCCCGATCACGTATCGCTGGCCCGCCGTGATTCTCGCGCAGTTCGCGGTGTCGTGTGCCTTTGCAGTTCGCACGATGCGAGTCACCTTTGATCAGATCAATCCGCGTGCAGAAGATGTGGCGCGGACGCTGGGATGCACCCGGTCTCAGGCCTTTATGAAAGTGGCCTTGCCCCAGGCCTGGCGAGGGATGATCACGGCGGGCACGATTGCATGGGCCAGAGCACTGGGCGAATTCGGTCCGATTCTGGTGTTTGCCGGAGCCACTCGATTTCGCACCGAAGTTCTTTCGACAACCGTGTTTCTTGAACTGAGTGTCGGACAACTGGACGCAGCCGTAGCGGTGTCTTTGGTCATGGTCGCCATGGCCATCGTGGTACTGCTGCTGCTTCGCTGGATCGGAGCCGGTTTGTCATCATGATCGAACTTTCTGCTGTCACAATCAGGATTGGCGATTTCCAGATCAAGGATCTTTCGTTTCGAGTAGAGTCGGGGCAGTACGCTGTTGTGATGGGGAAAACCGGGATCGGCAAGACGACGATTCTGGAAGCCATCTGCGGGCTGCGATCAATTCATTCCGGCCGAGTTCTGATCAACAATGTCGATGTGTCGCGCTGGTCACCGGCCGATCGCAATGTCGGCTACACGCCGCAGGATCTGGCATTGTTTCCAACGCTGACGGTTCGTGAGCATCTCGAATTCGCCATGAAGGTCCGTCGCCGCCCCGCAAAGGAAACGGCCGATCGTGTGGCGGAACTGGGAAATCTGCTGGAGATCGCTCCTCTGTTGGAGCGTCGTACTAAGGGACTCAGCGGCGGCGAAGCGCAACGCGTTGCGTTAGGGCGAGCACTCTCATTTCGTCCCAACGTGCTGCTCCTGGATGAGCCCCTGAGTGCGTTGGATGAGGAGACGCGATTGACAACCCAGGGCCTGCTGCGAAATCTGAACAAGGTCACGGGCGTGACAATCCTGCATGTCACTCACAATCAGGAAGAAGCCGACGCGCTGGGGGATTGCTGCATTCGACTGGTCAAAGAACAATCGACAGGCAATGTGATCATGCAGCAGGATGCCGATATGTTTTCATGAGCCGCAGTACGCCAGCGGATGAATAAGGAGACATGCTACTTATTAATTAAAGTACAATGTCCCCTTTGTTTTCCCGATTTGGAATTAACTCGGCATTCTCCTTTGGCAACTCCCTGGAACCGACAATTGTCAGGTTCATCCCAATCTAGACGCTGACTGTTTTTTTCGTCCACTTTGATGTTGGCCTTGCCGTTCAGATACCAGCCCAATGACCCTGTGGAAAACTCTTTGACTTCAGCCGTCATGGGGATGCCGTTGATAACGACGTCCACAGGCTTGGCATCGTCCACGACTTCAGCACGGGTGACAGGGCACGTCGATTTTGAGTTTCTGCAAAGAATGGCACCGTCACTTTCGGCGTCAACCGTATGCGATGCGTTCAGGAGCAGGAAGATGTTCGCAGATTTGAGATGCGATGGTGACTATCATTCCGCCAGGCGAAAGACAGACGCCGACTCGAACACGCGGCGATACGGACGGACGGCCTTCAAAAACGCAAAGGTCTGTCCCAGCCCATACTTTCCTCGGGAGACCGATGCATCCACATCAGG
>JBDNHX010000283.1:0-24464 GCA_041688565.1 Planctomycetaceae bacterium | reverse complement strand
CTGTCACAATGAACGCTGTCACAATGAACGCTGTCACAAATACAAATCGCCTTCGACACTCCAACGCTTTGAGAAACACCTGGGTTTAACGAAAATACGGTTCAAAAAGTAGCAGGCACACTCCGAGTGCCGTCCGCCAAGCTTCGAAAACACTGTTCTTCTTGCGGCTGCGGCACACGGAATGTGGCTGCTACTATGAATAATTGAACGGTATTGCGTTTAACGAGCGTTCATTACTTGAGCATCTTCCTCCAGAGGTAACGTCATGAAGATTGATCGCATTGAAGCCATCCCTGTCTGTGTGCCTCTGAAAAAAGGGATGACGACAAAGACAGCACACGGCGAACACGTCACGTCTCCGTATGTGATTGTGCGAGTCTTCACGGACGCGGGGATCGTTGGTCTTGGTGAGGCTACCGTGTCGGCCCTTTGGACGGGCGAAAATCAGTCGACATCGCTTGCTGTGATTCGCGAAATTCTGGCTCCGGCATTGATTGGCCGCGACCCGCGCGATATCACCAATATCCGACGGGCAATGGATCTGGTCGTCAAGTTGAATCCTTTCACCAAAGCGGCGCTGGAAATGGCGATGTGGGACATCGCAGGAAAAGCGGTGAACCTGCCGGTGTATCAGCTGCTTGGTGGAAAGGTGCGTGACAAAGTCCGCATTAAACTTGTTGTGTGGGCTCGTGATGTTGCCGGATCCCGAGCGATGGCCGAGCAGCATCTGGCTCTTGGCGTCACCTGCGTCAAAGTCAAGACGGGGCTGGATCCGGTGAGCGACATTGCTCGCGTGCGTGCGGTGCGGGAAGTCTGCGGCCCCAACATTCCATTAACGATTGATTCCAACTGCGGATGGACTCTGCAGCAGGCGAAATACTGCCTGCAGGAACTGGCGGATGTAAATCTGTTGCTGGCCGAGCAGCCGATCGGCCCTGGCGATCACACGGCGATGGCAGAACTTCGACGTGACACCAGAACGCCCATCATGGCCGATGAAAGCATCTTTACATTACAGGATGCGTGGCTGCTGTCGACTCACCGCGCCGTCGACATCTTCAGTATTTATCCGGGGAAGCATGGAGGAATTTCGGCGACCGGCGATATCGTCGCTGTGGCTCGCGCGGCCGGGCTTCGCTGCACCATCGGCAGCAATCTGGAGCTTGGGATTGGCACTGCCGCAATGTTGCATGTTGCGGCCGCGTTCTCGGAAGTTGACACAGACGCGTTCCCCGCAGATACCATCGGCCCGTTTTATCACGAAGCCGATTTAATCACGACGCCGCTGAATCTTGGCCCGCCCGCAGCGATGATTCCTGACGGGCCGGGTCTGGGTGTGGAACTGGATGAAGATCAGCTGAAGAAGTGGCGAGTCGACTAATTCGGTTACTACTTCGGTCACTGCACAAACGGTCGTTCTCTCATCCATCGGAGCATCAATTCCACGTTGGATTGGTACTCGGCGTTCTCCGTATTTTTTCCGCCTTCAGGATGAGCAACGCCCACTTCTATCCGGTAAACCTCTTCGCTTTCAGGTTCCGCCGGATCTCCTGTGCGGTGCTGCCATTCCATTAAAGCCATACGCATTTTCACGAGTCGTTCTGCGACGGCAGGATTCGCAGCAAGATTGTGCAGCTCAAAAGGATCAGCCTGAGTATCGTAGAGTTCTTCCTGCGGCCGAGTTGCCGCCATGATGAGACTTTGGTCAGCATTTAGAAGGCCTTCCGCATACAGCCGGCGCATCGCTTTGACGATGGGCTTATTGTCCTTGTAACGGTTCGGTTGCAGGTAGGGTCGGCTGGGGAATCCGTTGCGAATGTATTTCCAGCGCGTGTCACGGATACTGCGAATCAGGTCGACCGTTTCATCGGCTCGGTCACGAGCCGCGAAAACATATTCGCGGGGTTTGTACCCATCACTGAAGATATCCTGAGACGGCATCGTTGAGGATTTCGGAATCCGTGCAAACCCAAGGGAAGTTGCCGCCAGATCGATATGTTCGACAACGTCGTCACGCACTTTCCCAATGTCAACGCCGTGGCCACGAACAATCAAGGGGACATGAGTCCCACCGTCGTACAGAAACTGTTTGTTGCGGACATGACTGATTCCATGATCAGTCATGAAGAAAACGATCGTGTTGTCAAATTCACCCGCATCTTTCAAACGCTGAATCACACGCCCGACTTCCATGTCCGTGTAGCGAACCGTGTCGAGATATTGCGCCCAGTCTTCTCGAATAATAAAATCCTCGGGCAGGTACGGAGGGAGCTTCACGTCATCGATCGATGTCACGGATCCGAGATCCTTCAGAGCGCGGACCGGCCAATGCTTGCCATTTCCCTGACCACGATACTTGCCCCCCTGAAGCTGGACCTGCACAAAGAACGGTTTACTGGGGTCTCGCACGGCCCAGTGGTCGATATCGTAGGTCGCCGGCTGGTTCCATTCGAAATTGTAGTCCGTTTTGGCAATCTTCACCGCAGGCGTCGTTCGAGCATTTTCTTCACTGCGAAGAAAATCCTCGACCGTCAGATTGTTCGTATGATAACCGGCACGACGAAAGATCGACGGCACCAGATCCACACTAGCCGGCAGATGAATTTCATGCCCGGGAACTCCTGACCGATGATTCTGAGCGCCAATGCTCGTCTGATAATGACCGGTGATCAACGCCGACCGACAGATGCTGCAGATCGGCGCCGTCACAAAGGCTCGCGAAAATCGAGTCCCATCAGCCGCCAGGGCATCGACATTCGGCGTGTGAATAGTTGTTTCACCAAAACACCCGAAGTTAGCGGACATGTCTTCCACAATGATCCACAAGATATTTGGCGGCTTCGTCGCCCGTGGCGGATATGCAGACGACTGCCGCTCCGCCTGCCGCTGATCATTGACATCTGTCACCGTCGGCTCAAATGGATTTCCGTTGTCATACACGCCCGTCCAATCAGGCCGCCGACCGGAGAGCACGGCGGTGCGTGACGGATTGCAGACAGGTGCGGCGCAGTGAGCATTGGTGAAAGCCACTCCCATCTTCGCCAGGCGATCGAGGTTGGGAGTTTTCGTATGACGGTTGCGGCCCAGATGACCTACCCAATGATTGACATCATCCACAGCAATAAAGAGGACGTTCGGTTTTTTAATTTCCCCGGCAAAGTGAACTCCGGAAACGGATGTAACCAACAGGGTCAGAAAAATGCCAGCCTGGCGAGAGAAACGCATGCGGGATCGCCTCCGGTGGTGAGCACGGGGAAGATGTGTTATCGTGCGGTTTAACCGACACAGCCGCATTGAAAATTTCGCGGCATGAACTTTTTGAGCATATCTGATTCTTTATGGCCGGACGATCTGAAGCACGCCGATTTGTGCTGCAAATGTTGTATCTTGTTGATCAAAATCCGGACGCGGATAAAGACCGGATCCAGTTTGAGATGCGGAAGGAATTCGTTGAAACCCCGATTCGCGACTTCGCATGGATGCTGTTCCAGGGTGTTCTCGTCAACCGCGATGATCTTGACGAACTGATTCGAAAAACCGCTGTGAACTGGCGAGTCGAGCGGATGCCGCCGACGGATCGCAACGTGATTCGCATGGGCCTGTATGAAATGACAAAAATGGGAACTCCCCCGGCCGTTGTCATGGATGAAGCCATCGAGATGGCTCGCGAATTTGGCACAGAAAACTCCAGTGCATTCGTCAACGGAATTCTCGATAAGCTGGCACCAAAAGGCACCCCCGGGAACACCGACACACCGCCGACAAATGCTTGATTACGCAGCGGCTGAAAAATCGATTGTCTGAATCCAGCGAACTCGCTGAGTGCAGCAAACGGTTGGCATCGCCGCGACGGTTGATGCCGTCAGAGCGTTCGCGACAGACCGGGGCTAAGAGCCCAGAAGTCCTGCGGCGGGGCTGTGCGGAACTGCATCCAGGCGCGAAGAATGGGATGGAAAAAGCCCAGAGATGCGGCATGCAACGCGTGCCGCGCTTCTGTTGGTTCTTCGCCGTCAAAACGAGGAGCCTGACGAATGGCGCCAAACGGAGCGTAGTATTCATCGCCCACAACGGGATGCCCAATGTGTGAAAGATGAACGCGTATCTGATGGTTTCGACCCGTAAATAAAACACACTCGACGATCGAATGCGTTTCGAAACGCTCGACCACCGTCACTTGTGTTTTTGCAGGACGAGCATTCTTTGCCTCGGGTGTCGCCGACATTAGAACACTGTTTCCTCCAGGACGCTGCCCGATCGGAAAATCCAAAGAGCGAGATTCAAAATCCGGCACTCCCTCAATCATGGCCACGTACGATTTCGAAAGCTGCCCCTGCTGAAAATCGATCGACAGCAGACGGTGAGCCAGATGTTCCTTGGCCGTCACAATCAGCCCGCTCGTCATGCGATCCAGGCGATGAACAACCCCTGGCCGCAACAGACCACGAATCCGCGTCTGCAGATCCAGGTGACTCTGCAGAACATTCGACAGCGTACCGACCTGAAAGTCGCCGACCGGATGCGCCACAAGTCCGGCCGGCTTATCAACAACAATGATCCATGGATCTTCGTAGACAATAGAGACGGGCGTGGTGTCCGGCTCAAGCAGCTTATCCGGTGGCTCCACCAGGCGAACGCGAACCCGCTGCCCGGTAAACACTCGATCCATCGCTTCCGCCGGCTGATCATCAATGCAGGCCAGGCCAGCGCTCACCATTCGATGCAGCCGCCACGAAGTGTAGTTGCGCAGATGTTTCGCAAGGAAGGAATCAATACGGACGCCGGACAGATAGGGCTCAACGATGAATTCAACCGTGAAAGGATACATGGTCACTGTGGCCGTGTGAAAACACGACTTGCTGAATTGCTCGTTTCAGTCATTCGATTCCGTTATTCATCCAGAATGGTCACCGGCTCGGGCGGCCACCAGTCTTCTACCTGCAACAGGCTGAGCATCTGACTGCGAAGTGTCTGAGTCAGTGGATCGACTCCGCGCGGCTTTCGACCAGGATCCACTTCGAGGGCTTCTCCGATCGAAAAATTCACGCGCCAGCAGGGATGTGAGGTGACTCGATCTGTCATGTCTTCTTCAAGACGGTGAACGGTCTCCGCGATACGCTCGGGCGTCACAGGACCACGTGCCCCATCATCGAGATAGTCGACAGGGTACATGGACAACGTCTGAGCGTAATAGCAGTCGGTCAGCTGGCGCCAGCGATAGCTTTTTTCATCGTCCGAAAGTTGGCCCTTGAGCAGTTCGGGAACGATGGCGCTGCGGATGTCCTTTACGCGCGAGATCACATCGCCGGTGCGTGCCTTCCCAAGCCATTGTCGTTCTGCAGGCTGCAGAATTGCATTCATCAGATTGGTAATACGGGGCCTGAAAGAACCGGTTCGGCTGTCGCCAAAGATTTCAATTTCCCGGGCAGCCAGCAGAGCATTCGCGAGGCGTTGAATTCGCTGCTGCACGGGAAGATGCTGATGACTTTTCCAGAACGTACGTTCTTCAAGGCGTTTGAGCGTCGGCCCGATACAGTCCATCAATTCCCCGACAAGGCGATAACGTAACGCAATAGGATGAATGACAACCTTTTTTCCGGGTGCATACTCGGCGCGTTTTTTGGCTGCCACACGAGCGATAAAAGAAACACCGTCCATTAGCGAGTTCAGGCGGTCATTGGCTCGGGAGATCACTCCTTCCGGAAATATCACGAGCGGTCGCTCGGCCTGCGATACCATCTGCACGGCCGTGTCCAGCGACTGACGGTCGAGCCCTTCACGGTAGATACTAAATCCGCCCAGCCGGCGAACAACGAATGCTTCCAGCTTCGTCTGTTTAAAGATGTGCCAACTGGCCATCGAATAAACATGACTTGGAATTTTCCGACACAGCATTCCAATGGCCATCGGGTCGGAATCACGGCAATGATTTGGACACAGCAGAATGCCATGTCCGCGCTTCAAGCTGTCGCGGACATAATCGAGCCCCTGGTACGTACACTGCACAATTCCATACGAACTCCTGAGGTACGGTCTCAGCCAAAGCCGAAACATCCAGGACAGTAGTTGTCCTCGATAAGGAGGCACAAACTGATAGGGCTCATCAACTACAACACGATGCATCGTTCGGAGCCGGCAGAAGGGAGCTTTTTGACGTATTGGAGAAAGAGTCTAAATAAAAAGGCGAGCCAACTCAGGCTCGCCCTTCAAATCGCTTTAGTCATCAACGTTCGGCAACGATCTCTATGATGCTTCCAGTTCAGATGGCTGGTTCGCACGGCGAGCGCGCATCTCAGCACGGCGGCGATCTCGGCGACGAATGTCACTGGGTTTTTCGTAGAATTCACGTTTGCGCATCTCTTTCTTCACGCCGGCATGCTCAACCAACTTACGAAACCGACGGACCGCTTCATTCACACTCTCATTATCACGCAAACGCAACTTAACCACAAAAACCCTCCTCTGGGATATATGAACACCTGAACAGTTGAGAACTCAGTATTGAATTTAATGTACCAAACGAGAAGCGAAATGCAAATTGCTGACTTCGAGCATTTACGATCGAAGGAGAAAGATGTAAGTCCTGCAGATCCAGAATTCCACTAAACTGAATCGCCCCAAGTTGGCATTTCGGTCGCCTGACATTGGCACATTGAAGGTGCGGGATGGGGTATTGGCCTGTCCTGTCGCGGTCCGACTCGATGGTGCGATTCCGCAAATTGGCAGCCCGCAACGTCCCTCGTAGTGTCAGATTACAGATCTGAGCACCAACTTGCCTACGAGACTTTTCTCTCAGAACACGAAGTTATCGGCAAAATTCTCTCATGAGCCGCGACTGCATCTACATCATCGACACATTTTCTCTGATGTTTCAGGTCTTCCACGCCATCCCTCCGATGACCGGGACCCAGGGACAGCCGACGAATGCCGTTTTTGGGTTTACCCGCGATATCTTCGCCATTCGGGACCGTAAACCCACTTACCTTGTTTGTGCCTTTGATTCCCCGGGGCCCGGCAAGCGGGATGAGATTTACGACAAGTACAAAGCCAACCGCGCCGAAATGCCGGAAGATTTACGGCCTCAGATTCCCCTGATTAAACAACTGCTGGAAGGTTTTCGCATCCCGGTTCTGGAAATGTCCGGATGGGAAGCCGACGACGTAATCGCCACCATCACGGCTCAGGCGGTTGCCAAAGATCTGGATGTCGTGATTGTTTCGACTGACAAGGATGCACGCCAGTTGCTGGGCCCGCAGGTGCGGATGCTGAACTGCCGAAAGAATTTGTTTCTTGACGAAGCGGGATTGATGGAAGACTGGGGCGTCCGACCAGATCAGGTGGTGGACTTTCAGTCGCTGGTTGGTGATGCCGTTGACAATGTTCCGGGCGTTCCCAAAGTCGGCCCGAAGACCGCTAAGACTCTGCTTGAGCAGTTTGGAACTCTCGACAATGTTCTGGCAAATGCCGATAAGGCTCCCGGAAAAAAACTGGCCGAGAATCTCGTGACGTTTGCTGATCAGGCGCGACTCAGTCGAGAACTGGTCCGCCTTCGCACTGATCTGCCGATGACGATCGATTTTGAAGCAGCGCGCATCGAAGAACCTGATTCCCGGGCGCTTTATGATCTGTTTACGGTCCTCGGATTTCGACGGCAGGCGTCCGAGATGCGTGATAAGCTCGATGACCTGCCCGACGACGCAACAACAGCCGCAGCTGCGGCGACCACCGCAACAGAAATAGGCGGAACAGGGGCCACCCATTCTGCATCCACAACTTCTGCATCCACAACAGTCACCGCATCCGAGCCATCACGGTCGCTGGTGATCCGCGATGCGGCTGCCGCGGCGACTGAACTGACGTCCATGCTCGACGTGCCAGAAATCTTTTTGGAGCTGGTGACCTCCGGAACCGGTGTCCGCCAGAAGCAACTGTCCGGGGCTGCAGTTTCGGATGGCACGAAAAATTTGTTGATCGATTTGTCGGGCTCGGGAACCAGTGAATTGGCCGACCTGCTGTTGTCATGGATCGCTTCCTTTCGCGGCCGAATTACCACATCAACCGCCAAGCCGCTGTGCCACATTTTGCTTTCGGCTGGAAAGAGTCTGCCGCTCAATTTGTTCGACGCATCGATCGCCGATTATCTGCTGGATGCCGGCGCTCGGGCTCATGATCTGGCCGAGATTGTCGATCGGCATGCGACGGAGGCCATCAAAAAAGTGGCCATGGCGGATTCGCGAAAGGGTCGTCAGAAGACAATGTTCGACGATGACGATGGTGCGACCACGATCGACCATTTTGCCGAGACGGCAAATCGCTGCGAGAGACAACTTCGTCTTCTGACAGCAGTCGCGAATGGACTTCGATCCAGTCTGGAAGACGATAACCTGACAGACCTGCACGACCACCTGGAATCGCCGCTGATTCGGGTTCTCGCAAAGATGGAGTTTGCCGGTATCAGTGTGGATGTGGAGGAACTGCGGCGTCAAAGCGCTGTGGCCGGTGAGGTCATCGATCGCCTTACGGCTGAGATCCATACAATGGCGGGAAAATCGTTCAACATCGATTCGCCCAAGCAGTTGAGCACTATTCTTTTCACGGAACTCCAGCTGCCTGTGATTCGCAAGACACAGACGGGGGCCAGCACTGATCAGGAGGTTCTTGAGGAACTCGCGGTGCTGCATCCGCTGCCGGCGAAGATTATGGAACGTCGCCATTTGATTAAGCTTCGAGGAACTTATCTTGATGCTTTGCCGGTGATGGTGAATCCTAAAACCGGCCGCATCCATGCGACGTTTCATCAGACGGTTGCCGCCACCGGACGACTGAGCTCCAGTGATCCAAATCTTCAGAACATCCCGATTCGAACACCAGAAGGCCGACAGGTACGTCGGGCATTTCGTGCATCGCCGGCAGACTGGACTCTGATTTGTGCCGACTACTCACAGATTGAACTTCGCGTGCTGGCCCATTTCAGTGGCGATGAAGCCATGACCGACGCGTTTCGCCAGGGCATTGATATTCACACGGCCGTCGCGAGCGAAGTGTTTCATGTGCCGGTCGATCAGGTGACAACCGATCTGCGGCGAATTGCCAAGGCCGTGAACTTCGGCGTCATTTATGGGCAAACACCGTGGGGTCTGGCTGCCGCTCTGGGGATCGATAAAAACGATGCCGCAGCGTTTATCGACGACTATTTCCGTAAGTACTCGGGCGTGGCGACATTCTGCGAACAGGTCCTGACGGACACCGCCCGCACAGGTTATGCGCGGACAATTCTCAATCGTCGCCGAGCGATCTCGGGGATTCGACGAACGACCGGGATCAATCGCAATATGCCGGAACGCACGGCGATCAACACCGTGATTCAGGGATCTGCTGCGGATCTGATCAAGAAGGCCATGCTGGATGTGGATGCCGCGCTCAGTGCCAGTTCTCTGCGTGCTACACTGTTGCTGCAGATTCATGATGAGCTGGTGTTTGAATGTCACGGTGATGACACCGTGATCCTGATTCCGCTGATCCGGAAAAAAATGCAAAACGCTCTGACACTGTCTGTGCCGCTGGAGGTTGACGTCACCATGGGACCCAACTGGCTGGATCAGACGGATGTGGAACCACTTTCCTGAAGAGTCGAAAAAACTGTCTTTGCGTCTACAATACAACAGGCACGGGCGTAAAATGATCTGCTGACGAACTTGTCCACGATGTCAGAACGGACGGCACAGAAAAACACCTGGCCCGCTCAAAAAAAGTTTTGAACGAGAAATACGGTCTTCCGCACCAACCTTTCTCGGATTCTCAGTCTGCCGCTTTCTTCAAAGGGATTTAAACGATGTCAGAACCGGAAATACGAGCCTCCATTATTCAGGAACTGGCAGTGGCCTACTGGATGGAAATGGAAACAGTAATGAACTTCATTTCCAACTCCATCAATCTTGATGGTGTGCGAGCGGAAGAAATTAAGGCCTCATTGCTGGCCGATGTGCAGGCCGAACTGACGCATGCTCAGACGCTGGCCAAACGCATCAAGACTCTGGGCGGAACCGTTCCCGGCAGTATGTCGTTTGCGGCCAAGCAGGAAAGCCTTCAGCCTCCCAAAAAGAACACGGATGTCGTCAGTGTCATCAAGGGTGTGATTCAGGCCGAAGATTCGGCAATCGCGCAGTACAACAAGCTGATCAAGCTGTGCGACGGCCTCGATTACGTGACTCAGGACATTTGCATCACAGCTCTGGGTGACGAAGAAGAGCATCGTCGGGAGTTCATGGGATTCCTCGCGGAATATGAAGGCTGATCCATGTTTTCATCAGCCGCCATGCGGTAGTGGCACGTTGATTTACTCACGCATTCCGCATTTTCGTTTAACGGCGAGCCACAGGCGCAGGAGAAATCGGTCAAAGACGCCTGCGGCTTGCCGTTAAACGATTAAATCAACACTCCGCGTATCACGTTCCGGCTGATCATTCAAAAACACGGCATTTCTGTAAACATGGTGATGCCCGGTTAGAACGCGTCTTTCGCACGACACAGCGCGTGTTTGTCTGCACCGGACCAGATCCGCAGGACACGGAACTGCGAGGGCACTTCTTCGCAGGTCGTTTTTTAATGCAGAATAGCTGGCCATAATAACCATGGACAATCAGATCATTCCGCCATCGTTTCTATTTCAGTACTCAATGGCGGCCACTCAGGTCAGCGCCATCCCGCGAAAAAAAGGCGGTCTGCTGCAGCTCGATGATTCCGCGCGCCTTTTTGTGCCGAGCCGTCTGAACAACGCAGGAAGCCACCTGGGTCTGAAAGTGGCCTGGAATCCTGGAGGGATCGGCATCGAAGTGGAGGTCCGCGGCAAAAAGCTGCCTCCAGCCGGTCGTCGCAGCAGCCTAAAGACATCCGACCATCTCAGCATTTCCATTGATACGCGTCACACGGCGAATGTTCACCGGGCCACAGAATACTGTGCGTCGGTCAATGTGCTGCCGGTCGATGAAGATGCGGACGAAAAACCGTCTGTGCGTTTCGTGGAGATTGCTCAGCAGCGAGCCATGAAGCGCGATCAGGATGGCAGAAAATGCGGAGTTCAGTGCCATCCACATGCCAGCGGATACACTCTGGAACTCTGGATTCCTCAGACTCAGCTGTTTGGCTTTGACGAAGCGCCCGGAATTGGCAGAATCGGGTTTTACTGCATCGTGCATGACACCGAACTGGGTGAGCTTCCTCTAAGCATCGGCGACGATTTTCCCACGGCATTCGATCCGTCAACGTGGCTTCAGCTGGAACTGAGACCCTGACTATGCCCGTTCGTTTTTTCCGATCGACAATTTTTGGCCTGTTGAATTCCGCGGGCTTTCGCACAGCCTGGCTGAGCGTCGGCTTTCTTTCGTTTTGTTCTTCCGCTGCGGCTCAGGTGTCTGACGATGCGCCCGCCGGAGTTGTCTTTTTGGACCAGACGAATATGGCTCCGCTGATTATTGGTCACAGAGGTGCATCCGGATATTTGCCAGAACATTCAACGGAGTCTGCCGTCCTCGCTCATGCTCTGGAATGTGATTACATCGAACAGGACTGTGTATTGAGCAAAGACGGCGTCCCGATCGTGATGCACGACATTACGCTGGACGACCTGACGAATGTGGCGGCCATTTTTCCAGACCGAAAACAAAACGACGGGCACTGGTATGTGTTTGATTTTACGCTGGCAGAACTTCGCCAATTAAGAGTCACCGAACGACGATCGCCAGCGCGTGCGTGGAAGGACAAGGGCAATCGATTTCCGTTGGAGCAGGGCCATTTTCGAATCGCCACACTCGCCGAGCACCTGGAGCTTATTCAAGGATTGAATCAGTCACGCAGTCACACGGCCGGCGTTTATGTGGAAGTGAAGGAGCCCGCTCGGCATCGCGAAGCTGGCCTGGATGCATCGGTCCGGATTCTCGAGGTTCTAAAACAGTATGGTTACGACTCAGCGGACGCTCCGATCTTTTTGCAGTGCTTTGATTACGACGAAGTCAGACGGATTCGGACGGATCTTCAATGCCGCTTGCCTTTGATTTACCTGCTGGGAAAAGCTCCGACCGCGGAGGACGTTGCCGAAGCATCAAAGTTCTGTGATGGGCTTGGCGTTCTCCTGACGCTGGTCGTTTCGTCAGCAGAAGACCAGAAGCCGGTGATCACCGATCTAGTTCGAACAGCCCACTCGCATGGGCTGCAGATTCACGTGTGGACATTTCGAACCGACGCGCTTCCCCCGTTCACGGATTCTGCCGAGCAACTACTGGAATGGCTGGTTGTCGATGCGGGCGTCGACGGTATTTTTGCCGATCAGCCTGATGTTGTGGTCCGCTGGCGTGCGCAACGATCGTCGCAGATTAAAAACAGCAATCCGTTTCGACTGCTGAATGATAAGCCCATGCCGACTGGTTCTGAAAAAGGAAAGCCGAACGCAAGTCCTGTTTCGGATCACTGACCGGCAGAGCGTCAGGCGTTGTATCGGATTGCATCCACAGCTCCCGCTTCGCGAAATCCCTTCAGACGCAGCTGGCAGGAATCACATTCGCCGCATGACGCTCCGTCCGCAAGAGGATCGTAGCAACTGTGCGTGAGACTGTAGTCGACGTTCAAGGACAGGCCTCTGCGGATAATCTCTGCCTTGGTCAGCTGTATCAAAGGCGTGTGAACTGTCAGCCTGTTGCCTTCGACTCCCGCTTTGGTCGCCATGTTCGCCATCGTTTCGAACGCGCGAATGAATTCCGGGCGACAGTCCGGATAGCCACTGTAATCAACGGCGTTCACACCAATGAACAGGTCGTTGGCTCCGACGGATTCCGCCAGCCCAAGCCCCACGGACAGAAAGATCGTATTGCGAGCCGGAACGTAGGTCACGGGAATGCCCTCGGACATCTGTGACTCGTTCCTGTTGTGCGGCACCGGAATATCGTTCGTCAAAGCAGACCCACGAAAAATGCTGGTATCCATTTTGAAGACGACCAGTTCCGCCACACCCTGCGATTCACAAACTCGTCGAGCCGCATCCAGTTCAAATCGATGCCGCTGACCATAGTCAAATGTGATTGCGTAAATCTCAAATCCCTGGCTTCTGGCAATGGCCAGAGTCGTGGCTGAATCCAGACCACCACTGACAAGGACAACTGCCTTCTTTCCCGCTGACATGAACGAATCCTGCTTTCTTGAAATATCGACTGCGGGAAGCATGCCAGATGCCACCAAATCCCTCAAACGGCTGGCAGCATTTTCCCGGCAGAAGATTCAAACTCGATGCAGGAAAAACGGTCCACCTCCACAGCGAGGAAAAGTTGGCGCGATTTTCCACGACCGCAGCCAAACAGTTGAACAAATTCGGGCAGCAGCCGTTTCGTCCTCTCGATCACCATGTCACAATCGCCGCCTGCACACTCATCCTGAACGCTTTGACTCGGAGAAACTTCATGCCAGACTCCGTTGCCGGCTGCCTGTTTGGAACAGCAATTGGCGATGCCCTCGGGTTGCCCTATGAAGCCATGAATGCAAAGCGGGCCAGCTGTTTGCTGGGCCCACCCAATCGATTTCGATTTGTGTTTGGTCGCGGCATGATGTCGGACGACACCGAACATACGTGCATGGTTGCGCAATCATTGATTGAATGCGGCGGTAACCCGGATGTGTTTGCTCGCCTGCTGAGCCGTCGCTTTCGCTGGTGGCTCGTCGCATTTCCCGCGGGCATGGGACTGGCCACACTTCGTGCCTGCCTGCGACTGTGGTTGTGTGTGCCGCCCGACCGCAGCGGCGTTCATTCTGCAGGCAACGGACCTGCGATGCGTTCAGCCATTCTGGGAGTCTGCATTGATGACCCTGCACTGCTTATCCAGTTCGTCCGCGCTTCCACTCGACTGACACATACAGACTCGCGTGCCGAAGCGGGCGCACTGGTAATTGCCATCGCCGCTCAGACATCACGTCGGGCTCAGCAAGTGACTGCAGAGGAGTTCTTTCGCAGATTGCGTGAGACTCGATCGGAACTTTTTAAGGAAGACAGTGAGCTCATGCAACATCTTTGCAGGGCCGCCGAATCCGTGGAACAAGGAATCAGCACCGCGGAGTTCGCTGACAGCCTTGGCAGAAAAGGTTTTGTGACAGGCTACATAAATCATACAGTGCCGGTTGCCATCCACAGCTGGCTGAGTCATCCGGACGACTGGATGCATGCCGTTCAGTCAGTCATTGTCTGTGGCGGTGACGCAGACACAACGGCTGCGATCACTGGCGCCGTGACAGGATGCCGCACTGGTCGCGCAGGAATTCCAGAGCCATTGTTAAAACGATTTTGTGACTGGCCACGAACGACCGATCACATTCAGAAACTTGCAGACGCTCTGACGGCTGTCCACTGGCCGCCTCAGCCAGAAAACACACCCGTCGCTCCGGGAGTTTCTGCCCTGGCGATCGTGCTCCGTAACTGCGTATTTCTCGCCGTGGTCCTGTTTCACGGGCTTCGCAGATTATTGCCGCCTTATTGAACGGGCCCAGGCGTTGGCCGAACGCGAGGCTGGAGCCTCGGGGCAGTGCGTTCCAGGGCTGGAGCCCTGGAACGAGGCGTCTAGTGACCCAGTAATCTGGATCTCTTCGATCCGCGGAGACGCTCGCTGCTTCACGACTCCTCGTACGTTTCGCAGCCATGGTCAGTCGGGGATGCAGTTTTCAGATTACCTGCCGCACCTGGCGACGCGTGCCGATGACCTTTGCGTGGTCCGCTCCATGTACACGACCACAAGCAATCACGATCCCGGTCAGTTGTTGATGCAGTGGGCAAGTCCGACGAGCCGGGCTACCACGCGGTGGAGGATCGCATTCACGTTCACGACCTGCAGGCCACCATCCTGCACTGTCTGGGTCTCGACCATACGCAATTGACCTACCGCCACCAGGGACGCGATTTCCGCCTGACGGATGTGTCCGGAAATGTGGTTGAAAAGCTCCTGGCGTAACTATTTGGCTTTCAGAGGCCCGGTTTTTGAGTGATCCGGTTGCCATTTGACGTCAAAGCTCGTTCAATAGCGTCAGTACAGCCCTGAATTTTTTTTCGGGCCAGTCGAATTAGCCAGAATCCTGGCGTTCCGCATTCCTGTCATGTCCGTTCCATCATGGAAAAATCTTTTCTCTTCGTCGATGTGACCAATCCCACATGGCTTGCTTACGTCGCGTTTCTTGTCGTCGCGGTGTACTTCCGATTCAGTCGCATTCTGACTATTCGCAACCTCGATTTGACACTGCTGCTCCTCCTGTCGACGGCTATCGTCGTGACCGGAGTTTATCGCAATGCGCCTGTTGAAAAACCGATACCGCAACTTGCCGAGCCCGGCGAACCCGTCCCGCTTCCCACGCCTGTCTCCGCCACGGGCCTCACCGACGGCGCCAGTACTCCGGTAGAATCGCCGTCTAGTAATGTCGATGTGGTGAGCGATGACAGTGCTGAAAACGAAGTGGCTGCGGCCGTGGATTTAGTGCCGGAGACTCCGTTACCGCAGGACACGAACCTTGCTGCAGAAACCCAGTCTGAAGAAATCGAGAAGGTACAGCATCCTATTTACACATGGGCCTCAATGGCGCTGATGGCGCTGACGCTGCTGCTGGTGGTGCGTTTGATTTTTGATGAGAGCTTCACAAGGCGTCCGCGGCTTGATCAGAATCTGAATCAGGCGGGCATCACATTTTTGTGTATCCCGGCCTTCGCGATTCTTATGATCAGCGTGCTCACCAAAAGTCCTGTCGACAGCACTTTCAAAGCGGTTGAACACGGCCGCGCGTTGCTTGAGCGGCGAGCCGTGAAAGTTGACCCGCAAACGGGAGTCAATCAACAACCGGCTCCGACGGAAACGCTGATTGCCGCGGGCGGTGCAGCGATGGCCCAGCTGTCAGGAAATCTTTCAAAGTCACAGACGGAGAATCCTGAATCGACCTTGAACGTCACCGCATGGCTCGCGCGGATCTTCGTTGTTGTGGCACATACGCTGGTCGTTCTTGGACTGTTGTCAATTGCCAGGCAGCATTTCGCCAGCCTGCAGATCGGCATCTCCATGAGCTGCCTGTATCTGCTGCTTCCCTGCACCGCGGTCAATGTGCACGAACTCAATCATGTGCTGCCGGCGGCCTGTTTGATCTGGGCCATCGCCAGTTACCGCAATCCGGTTGTCTCGGGGGTTCTGCTGGGGTTGGCCAGTGGTACATTGTTCTTTGCCGCCTTCCTGCTTCCGCTCTGGGCTGTTTTTTATGGGCGAAAAGGTGGCCTGCGTTTTGTTGTTTCCGTGCTTGGAATTACGGCTGTCCTGATTACCTCGCTGATGATGATTTCCGGAGATGCCAGTTCGTTCACAAATAAGCTGATCACAACTGCCAACTGGACGGTGTATCGGCTGCTGGATGATTCTCCGACCGCCGGCGACGCATCACTCAGCCAGTTGTTCATTCGAATTCCGATGGCAGCCGCGTTCTTTGTGATGCTGACTGCAATGACAGTATTGCCTCGCCCGCGGAATCTGGAAAACCTGCTGGCCAATTCAACGTGTCTGGTCGTCGCCGCACAGATGTGGTACCCCGATGACATTGGGACCTACGTGCTCTGGTATCTGCCGCTGTTTCTGATCGTTATCTTTCGGCCACGCCTGGACCGATTTACTCCGCCGGAAGCTGTGGAACGCGAATCGGCAGTCGTGACGCCTCCGGTCAGCGCCCCGCCTTCTCCTGCAGCAGGGATGTCGCCACTGTCGTTCTTTCAGCACAGGCGTTCGACTGGCCGTTAACAGCAATACCGTTCGATTATTCATAGTAGCAGGCACATTCCATGTGCCGCAGCCCCAAGAAGAACAGTGTTTTCGAAGCCTGGCGGACGGCACGCGGATTGTTCCTGCTACTTTTTGAACCGTATTGCCGTTAACAGAACGACATATTTCCAGACGGCTCACCATGAGCGATAACGGGTGAACTCCCGAATCCGCCCGTGCCCTGCAGCAGCGCAGACGCGGCCCCGCGTGTCTGCTCGGAATTCTGGCTCACCTTCACTATCATTCCGCGATGGTTGCAGGTTTTGACAGCAATGTATCTGTGTCTGGAGACAACCGATGATTCGATTTGTGTTTTTCCTGGCCGTCATCTGCCCGTCGATTGGCTTCAGCCAATCGCTGCCTTACGAAGTCCGGCTCGACGTGATTCATCAGGAACTCAGCCCGGACTTTTGCTGGTTTCATCCGCGAGTCGCCGCGATCCCCGGGGTGGAAAATACTGCACCGACCGTGATCTGCACGCTGCAGAAACATCTGAAAGTGTCGGACCATTATTCAGGTCTTTACTTCATGCGGTCTGACGACGGCGGCACGACGTGGACGAAGCCCGTCCTGCCACCGGAACTGGACTGGAAAACGGTCAACGGCGAATCGATTGCGGTCTGCGATGTGACACCCGGCTGGCATCGTGAGTCCCGTCGATTGATCGCCATCGGCGTTAAGCTGCGTTACAGCTCGGCCGGAGAACATCTGCTGGATCAGCCTCGATCGCATCAGTGTGCTTATGCCACATACGATCCGCAAACAGGCCAGTGGACTGAATGGAAAATGCTGGCGCTGCCGGATGAGGAAACTCGCCACTATCTGGTGGCGCCCGGTTGCGCCCAGTGGCTGACTCGGCCCGATGGCACGCTGCTCGTCCCTATGTATTTTCGCGAACCGACCGGCGAACGATATCAGTCCACAGTTTTGCATTGCCGGTTCGACGGTTCAACGCTTGAACTTATCGAAAAAGGTGACGACCTTGCCCTGGAAGAAGGACGCGGCCTTTACGAACCTTCACTGGCGCTGTTTCAGGGTACATATTACCTGACTCTGCGAAACGATGCGCGGGGTTATGTCACGACAAGTCAAGATGGCCTGCATTTCGAACCCGTGCAGCCATGGACGTTTGATGATGGAGCTGATCTTGGCAGCTACAACACTCAGCAGCACTGGCTTGTGCATAATCAGGGACTGTTCCTGGGTTATACGCGTCGAGGCGCCAATAACGATCATATCCCGCGAAACCGAGCCCCTGTGTTTCTGGGTCAGGTCGATCCGCTCACGAAACAGGTCATTCGCGCCACAGAGAAATCGCTGATTCCGGAGCGAGGGGTGATGCTGGGAAATTTCGGAGCTGCCGCGATCACGTCGCAGGAATCATGGGTAACCGATGCCGAATATCACGTGGATTCCACACCGCATCCCAAAGGTGCTGATGGAAGTGTGTTTGCTGCAAAGATTTGGTGGAGTCAGCCCAATCAAATCAGTACGGTGGCCCCACGGACGCGAATTGTCGTTCTGGGGGACTCCATCACCAAAGGCGTCCGCTCGGGAGTCAGTGTCGAGCAGACATTTGCATCCCAACTGCAGTCTGAACTGCGGGCATCGGGTCATCCGGTCGACGTTTTGAACCAAGGCATTGGCGGTGAACGAACAGATCAGTCGCTCGCCAGACTCAGCCGCGACATTCTGGCGCTGGAACCGAAACTTGTAACGGTCATGTACGGAACAAATGACAGCTACGTCGACAAAGGACAGCAGCAAAGCCGGCTGACGCAGGAACAGTACGAACAAAATCTTCGGACGATTGTGGCCGAGCTTTCTCGCCTGGGAATTAAAACTGTCCTGATGACTGAGCCGCGGTGGGGTGACAAAGCCATCAATGGGATTGGAGAAAATCCCAACGTGCGTTTGGCGGCCTACATGCAAAGTTGCCGCCGCGTAGCCGCAGAGATGCATACGCCACTTGTCGATCATTTCCAGCATTGGACAACGGCCAGCGAGGGAGGCACCAGCGTCGGGACGTGGACAACGGATGAATGCCATCCCAACCCAGCGGGCCACAAAATCCTGACCAACACAATGTTGCCTGTCATTCTGAACGCAATCAAACCCGATGCATCAAAACAGAAGTAAATCGTCAATGAAAGACGAGAGCGAACTCTGCCGATGCCGCTAAAACCGCTGCTGCGGAAGGCCACGGTTTCCCGGCGGTCCGGAAAATCAACCGATAACCGCAAGGACCGCCAGATTCTCCTGATCCGCCGAAGAATTCCTTTCGTTCAAGGCCCGAGGAGTGACAGCGATCCCTGGCATGTACCGAGCTTCGCAAGTACAGTCCTCTCAGAACGCCTAACAAAACTGGGACTGGCTCCCGTATCTTGCGGAAAATGTTCCGAAAATGACGCAAGGAGGGTACCTGTCCCACTTTTGTTAGAGCCCCGTCCCATCTGCATTTTCAACGTAACTTTCAGCTTAGATCTTTGGGGTCAGGTTTCATGAGCCAAGAATCGCTTTCCAGCACCGGAGCCAGTGTTCCTCCAGCTGCTCCCGCTACACCGGACCAGCCGGAGCATGTTTACCTGGTGTCCTACCCGAAGATTATATTTCTTTACCCCACGGTATTAACGTCTCTGTTTTGCGCCATCGTGATGTGGGCCAAAGGCGATGTCCCTGCGAATGAAGTGACCGCCTGGCAACAGAAAAACACGCCCGTACTGATGCAGGCGGCCGTGGCGGTTCAGGAATCTATGCCGGCCGTAACAGCAGGGGAATCGGCTCAGACTCCGGCACCAGCGACTGGGAAAGAGGCACCTGTGGCTCATACTGTCACGATCCATTCTTACCACCACGTCTGTGCAAGAATCTTCCTGATCGTGTTTGCCTTGAATATGGTCGTGATCTCGTTCGACTTTCCGCGCACCACTTCGCTGACCTGGTTTTTCGCCATTGCTACGGTTGTGATTGGAATGTGGTTTCTGCTGTCGAAAAATCCTGGCCTCGCGCCTCAGATTGTTCAGGGACTGCTGAGCATCAAACCCTGGGCGAATACTTCGTTCTACATGATCTTCACACTGGTCATGCTGTTCCTGTTTGTTTGGGTTCTGATCAGTCGCCGCTTCGATTACTGGGAAGTCAAAGGGAATGAGCTTCTTCACCACCATGGCTTTCTCAGTAACATGGAACGATTTTCAGCGCCCAACCTGCGAATTAGCAAAGAGATCAACGACCTGTTTGAATACTTGCTGCTGCGATCCGGTCGACTGATTATTCATGCCACCAATGAACGCCGCGCGATCGTGCTGGACAATGTCCTCCGTATTAATCGCAAAGAGGAACAAATCACGCGCATGTTGGGTGCTCTGCAGGTTCGAGTTCGAACGGATAAGGAATAGTGCCGACTTCGGCCTTGCAGGGAGTTGCCGGATTGTCAGCCAGCCCGATTTATCTGGACAACAATGCGACCACAGCGGTCGAAGAAAGTGTGCTCAGCCGGATGCATGAGTGCTGGCAGCACGCGTTTGCAAACCCTGGCAGCCAGCATGTTTTCGGCCGAGCCGCTCGTCGTGTTCTGGAAGACAGTCGCGAAAGCATTGCGTCCCTCCTGAACGCCGATGCGTCCGAATTGATCTTTACCAGTGGCGGAACTGAATCCATTAACGCGGCCGTTCATGGTTTCACCTTCGGACGCCGTGCGGTGATGGCTGTGTCCGATGGTGAGCATCCTGCGACGATGGAAGCATGCAAAAATGCACTCATGAATGGTTGGCATCAGGTGACGCTTTCCGTGGACAGCCACGGACGCCTGCAAGATCAAGCGCTCGACCTGTTACCCTGGAAAGAGTTGAAACTGGTCTGCCTGATTCTGGCGCATAACGAAACGGGCGTCATTCAGGATGTCTGCCGATTAAGCCGACTCTGCCAGCAGCACGGGGTTCCGTTACTGCTGGATGCGGTTCAGGCGGTGGGCAAGATCCCTGTCGATTTCCAGAAACTCGGTGCCACCGCAGTGGCGTTCGGAGCCCACAAATTTCATGGGCCCAGAGGTGTCGGTGGACTGCTGCTGCGTCGAGGCGTCAGACTGCCTCCGTTTCTCGTCGGCGGTCATCAGGAAAGCGGTCGGCGAGCGGGCACTGAGGCTGTTCCGCTGATTGCCGGGATGGCCAAAGCACTGGAACTTTGGCACGCAGAAGCGTCAGATCGAGAACGATCGGTTCGAGCCCTGCGTGATCGTCTGCAATCTGGCCTGCTGGAAAACTGCAGTCCGGTTGTCGTGCACGCGCACGCAGCCTGTCGACTTGCCAATACTCTTAGCATCGCTTTTCCAGGCGTGCCCGGAGAAGCGTTGCTTGTGAATCTGCATCTGGCTGGCATTGCCTGTTCTCTGGGAAGCACGTGTGCAAGTGGTTCCGTAGAACCTGCAAAATCGCTGCTGGCCATGGGAGTTCCCCCGGATGTCTGTAAATCGTCTGTTCGTTTTTCGCTGAGTTATCAAAATACGACAGCAGAAATAGACGCAGCGATCCAACGGATTTCAGGGATTGTGGTGCGAATGCGAACAGAGAAAGTCATCTAACATGGCCCCGACTACTCACGACCCGTCAACGCCCCTCCACGTTGTTCACCGCCGTAAGTCATCGCTTCCACAGTTCTGTCGGTTCGTCATTTATCATGCAGGATGTGCCGCTAACGGGCGATCGATTCTGCGGGGCATGACTGCAGCGATCCTGCTGATCCTGTTTTCGTTTTGCATCAGCGGCTCGTGCCTTGGGCAGAACGCCGACGACGCGCCTGGCAATGACGATGTGCGACTGCGGGCGGCTGTGAAGAGGGCGTTGGAACGCGGCAGTGATTTTCTGAGGTCTCAGCAGCAGGGCGATGGAGCTTGGGAATCCGGCGGCGTGTTTTCGCAGTTCCGCATTGGAACGACGTCGTTGGCAATTCTGGCTTTGATTAACTGTGATGTTCCCGTGGATTCGCCGGAAGTTCAGCGAGGGCTGAACTTTCTGCGCAACCTGCCACCGAGCGGCGTGAATGGAAAAGGCGGCGTGTACGAAACGTCGCTGGCGATTATGGCTCTGTGTGCGGCTGAACAGTACGACCGCGATCTGCCTCGCATTCAGCTCTACGCCCGACTGCTCGAAGAAAGTCAGGAACTACAAGGACCGGGGGTCGGCTATTGGGACTACGCGATCCAGAAAGGCGGAGTCAACCGCGGCGATGCCAGTAACGGCCAGTACGCTGTGCTGGCTCTGCGGGATGCGGTCTATGCAGGCGCCGAAGTGTCGCGAGAAACGTGGGAACGAACGCATCAGCGTTGGATAACAGACCAGCAAGCCAGTGGAGGCTGGGGCTATGCAGCCGGAGATTTCGGACCTCGCGGAAGTATGACAGTCGCTGGTCTGTCGACAATTTCCATCACGTCCCGCATGCTGCAGGATGATCGCGATGTGGACTTCCAGGGAAAGCCGGACTGCTGCAGCGAACGGCAACCCAATGCTGTCATGGAGATGGGTCGTCGCTGGATGGCCGAGAACTTCAGTGTTGTTTCCAACCCCGGTCATGGAAATTACCACTTCTATTATCTGTATGGTCTTGAGCGTGCCGGGCGAATGAGTGGCGTCAGATTTTTTGGTCGCCATGACTGGTATCGCGAAGGCGCGCAGATGCTGGTCGAACTTCAGCTGGCTGCCGGAAACTGGAATTCCAACGGAACTGAACTGGATCCCATTCTCAATACGTCCATGGCATTGATGTTTCTCTCCAAGGGATTGTCGCGCGTTGTCGTCAACAAGCTGGACTACAACTCTCCCAACGGTGAGTCGCGTGATCAGGGAGAATGGAATCGTCACAACTTTGATGTTGTGAATCTGGTGGACCTGATTGACGGTCTTCCGCGCTGGCCGCCTCGCCTCATAAGTCAGGTGGTCACGCTCAGTCGACTAAAAGCAGACACCGCGGTTCAGGAACTGAATCAGTCCCCAGTGTTGTTTATTTCCGGACGCGAAGCGCCGAAATTCGACGACGCTCAGGTCACGTGGCTGCGCAATTACGTGGACGCAGGCGGCTTTATTTTTGCCGTGGCCAACTGCGACGGGCAGGGCTTTGATGCCGGCTTTCGGGAGATCATAAAAAGGATGTTTCCGCAGGAAGACGCATCCCTGCAGCGGCTGACCGGCGAACATCCTGTGTACCGCAGCGAATATCCATTGAATGCGGATGGCGTGGAACTTTGGGGAGTCAATTTTGGCTGTCGAACGTCCATCATATATTCTCCTGTCGACATAGGTTGTCTCTGGCAAAAATGGATGAAGCATGAACCCAAAAAACGCCACACCGACCTGAGTCAGCAGGTGAGCCGCGCGATGAAGGTGGGAGTCAATGTCATTGCCTATGCGACCGGTCGGGAACCGCCGGAAAAACTCAGCGAAGTTGGGGCTCGCCGAAAAGATGGAACCGAGACCATTGAACGTGGCCTGCTGCAGATTGGCAAACTGCGGCACAATGGCGGCTGGGACACTGCCCCGAAAGCGTTGAAGAATCTGCTGGTTTCTTTGAATGAAACTGTCGGGCTCGCCGCGTCGACTCAGTCAGAAGCGATACCGCCCACGCTGGAAGAAATGAGCCGCTTTCCGCTGATCTACATGCACGGACGGTATCGGTTTCAAATTGAGCGGCAGCAGCAGGAAGCGATTCGCGACTATCTCGGCCGGGGCGGTGTTCTGTTTGCTGACGCCTGCTGCGGCGCTTCAAATTTTGACCGCAGTTTTCGCGATCTGATGCGGCAGTTATATCCGGATCAGGAACTCAAACAGATTCCTGCCACTCATGAAATTTTCACAGAAGCAACATGGCACAATATCCGCAAGGCGACGGTTCGCAGACTTGTTCCCAGTGAAGAGAACGCGGCCCTGACGATGAGAACTGTCGAAGGGGAGCCATTTCTTGAGGGGATTGAAATTGACGGACGCTACGCGGTCATTTACAGCAAGTACGATATCAGCTGCGCTCTGCAGCATCAGGCTTCTCTGTCATGTGATGGTTATATCGAAGCCGACGCTGCAAAGATCGCAGTGAACATTGTTTTGTATGCCATGCAGCAAAACATTCATTGGTCCCAGGCTGCCAAAGCGACTGACGCCTCTCCTTAATCAATGACGGAAGACCGTTGCCATGACTACACTGTTGAATACGCTGCCGGAAACACTGGATCCAAAAGCGGCATACGTGGCAGCACAGTGGCAGCATGATCGCCCTCTGATTTCCTGTCGCTTTGATCCCTCCGGGCAGTTTGTTTTTTGCGGTTCCGAAGATGCAGTTGCGGAACGCTTCCGGCTATCCGACGGCGTAAAAACGGTCCTTGCTGGCGGACATACCACATGGGTGGCAGCCTTCGCGTTTTCCAAAGATGGAAGTACCGTCGTCAGTGGTGGCTGTGACGGAAAACTGACGTGGTGGTCGGCAACAGAAGATGCTCCCAAGCCCATCCGATCCATCGCAGGCCACGGGACTCACTGGATCCGTTCGCTGGCATCCAGCCCGGATGGGACTGTGCTGGCCAGCGGCGGCAATGACAACATGGTGCGTCTCTGGAATCTTGCAGACGGAACATTGCTGAAAGAGCTCGCAGGACACGAGAAGCAGGTCTAT
>JBDNHX010000035.1:0-3523 GCA_041688565.1 Planctomycetaceae bacterium | reverse complement strand
GTTTCAATCAATACCAATCTCTGACGACAGGAGTTTATTAAAATCCTCGGTCCGTCAACAGACCTCGTTACGCGCTGACACAAGTTCGAACAGTGCCATTCGTTCCTGACCCCTGAGACTTGACAGTGCAGTAAATTATTTACCGCAGGCGGCGTCGAGCGCTTTGATCCACGGTCCGATAAAATGGCCGCTGTCGTGGTAGGTTCGTCCGCTGAACATGTGCTGGTCAATGACGCACGGTTCGTTTACATAAATGCCGCCGCACACTTCCAGATCGAATTTGCATTTGGCAACGGTCGCCATTCGCAAACCTTTCACAATGCCGGCTCGCGCAGGAATCTCGACGCCATGGCAGACGCTGGCGCACGGCTTCTTATTTTCCCAGAACCAGCGAGTCAGCCGCAGCAGGTCTTCATCTTCGCGAATGTATTCGGGCGCCCGACCACCGCTGAAAAAGATGCCAGCGTACTCCGCCGGTTTGATATCCCGGAACGCGATGTCTGCTTCAATGGAATAGCCTTCCCATTCCTTGGTGATCGTCCAGCCCGGTTTCACTTCATGCAGCACCATTTGATACCGCCGCTTTTCAGGAGCCGCAACGACCGGCTGATAACCACCTTCAATCAATCGGTAATAAGGATAAAGCGTATCGACCGTTTCGGTCGCATCACCCACGATAATCAGGACCTTTGGCTGAGACATGGTTTTCCTGTCGACAATTTATGAACGAAGCAACCATTCGACTAAAAACGAACTTTTATCACAAGCAGCCGGTTGATCCACATCGAGACGACAGGAATTCTTCAGTCCAGCTATTAAGAGCTTTCGCGAATCGCATCAGGATGACCGTGGGTTCTCATCCTCGAACTTTCTACTGCTGTGGACGGAACTCAAACAATGAGAACCCGAAATGAACGAACAGTACGAACAGCGTTGCCCAGAGAATCGTGCGGGTCACGCCGTGACTGATTTCTGAGCCCGACAGTTTGGGCGTGACTGCGCAACGCCATGAGATCATCGCGACTCCGAGTCCGCAGGTCAGCAGCTTGATGATGAGCCAGCCGGAGCCCTTGTAAAAGAAGCCCGTGGGCAGAATCAGTTCTTTGTGAAAGTGAGCGTCCCAGTAGCCGATACCGAGCTCCGGATGCGTAAGCAGAAATGCGAACGATGCCGCTACGGCTGAGACCGCGTAACTTAGCATTGCCAAAAAAGGTGTGCCGACGAGGAACGCATACAGCACTGGAGTTCGCAGCGTCCGGATCGGATCGACACCCAGCGTTCGCATGGCATCCAGCTGATTTCCATAAACCTTGCTGCCGACATCGGACGCGACCGCAGCACCAGAGCGAGCGGCGATCAAAATGGTCGACAGAATCGGGACCAAAAAACGGTACAGAGAAAATCCGGTCGCGTGCAGCAGATTTTCGCTCAGGAGCGGTTCGCTGAATTGACGGAACGGCAGGTAGCGAAACACAAAGTCCTGAGCCACATAGCCCAGAATCATTCCCGCGACGGAAATGTAAATGCAGGCTGACGGCCCGGCGACAAGCTTCAGGTAGTATCCCGTATATCTCAGACCCCAGCGAGCGCTTCGCCACAAAGGCAACAGCGACAACGGAAGGCACAGGACTTCCTCCGTAAAACTGCCTGTGTCTGCCAATGTCTTTTTGAACTGGGCCGCCACACGCTTCTGCAGCGACTGACGATAGACGGTGCCGGAAATCTCAGGGGGTGAGCCCAGCACATGGCCCAGACTATTCCAATTCTCGCTCGGCAGCTCGACCAGTTTTTTTGTGCTGTGATCGAGCAGAATGATTCGATCGGCAATTCGTTTGAGCGTCTCAAAATCGTGCGTGATCACAATCGACGTCCGGCGGTGTCTGATCTGCGTATCGCGGATCACATCAGCGACCTGTTCGGCCGTGCGGGCATCCAGCCCCGAGGTGGGTTCGTCGTACAGAACAACATCCGTTTCCGGAGCAATCGCCCTTGCAATGGCCAATCTTTGCTGCTGCCCGCCGCTCAACACAGACGTCGGCCGATCCGTGGGGACGCGCAGTTCGGCAAGAAGTTCAGCCGCCCGGTCTCGGCCCGGATCGGCTCGCCCAGAATCGACTCGACGCGCATCAGTTCGACGGGCAGTTGCCGGCCCGGAGGAATGGTCCAGAGCAATCTGAACGTTTTGCAGCGGTGTGAGTTCATCCAGCAGAGCGAAGTTTTGGAACACAACAGCCACTGGATGAGACGCATCGTGTTCGGGCCGATGCCGACCGCCGTCGGTGACAAAGTCGATGGTTCCGGAATAACGAATTCCCGCATGACCTTCCCCAATCAGGCCGGCCATGATTCGCAACAGAACGGATTTGCCGACGCCACTCCATCCGAGCACCAAAATTAATTCTCCCGCTGGAAACGTGACGGACGTTTTATCCAGGAGAATGCGTTCGCCGGCTAGCACCGTCAGACCACGCACATCCACTCGCGTGCCTGCGCTTTCTGTTCGCAGAATCGAAGGAGGCGCTGGGTCGACGGGTGAATTGGCGGAAGAGGGCATCTGGAGGGCGGCTCGCTGAGGAATTTGCCCCGATCAATGTTCGAAGGCTTTCGTTAAAGCCATTCGTCAGGGGAAAACAGATCTTAGCCTGTTTCGCCTGAACTTCTATTCCCGCCCGTCTCCCATTGGGCCTGGGATGCACGGTTAGCCTCGATCAGTCACATCATCCGATGGTCACCGAATGGGACGCAGCACTGGTTTTCCGGTTCGGCGAGAGCACGCAGGTGGCAGTGGGTCGGCCCCTGCCGATGTGGCGACCGGCGTCCAGAGAGCTTCCCACTCCTGCCAAAGCATGGTTGATTCGGCGAAGACAACAACATCTCTTTCCATTGCCTGAATGCCGGCCGCCGCGGCCTCGCTGGCCGGAATCGGTCGAATCACGCCCTTGCGGTTCAGGTCCACCTGAAGTTCGTTGGTGAAGACGCCATTGGGCCAGATCGCCAGGCCTTCCGGATTGATATCGTACGGATGCTTACCGATGAAGCTGATCTCAAGCTGTTCACGCACGAGATCAATTCCGCACTTGCGATAAAACCCTTCCACAGCGCTCTGAAACGAGCGAATCTGATCGGCCGATGCAAAACGCAGCCAGCCGGTTTGCGGAATTGAAGCGGCCACCCAGCCACTCTGTTCCTGAAACAGCAGACGCACTGGCTGTTCGCCAAGCAGCGTACAATCAAGATCAACGGCGAAGCTGTTTGATGCCGCATGGATATGGCCGCACTGCAACCCGGCGTGCTGCCAGACCGGACACAGTTCCAGCAGACGAATCAGATCGCGTTCCACAAAGCTGCGGACTGCGGTCTCAACATGTCCAAGCTGTTCACGGCCGGCACGGCGAGCACTAAAACGTTTGAAGGAAGCCGATTGATGTTCGAGCCGTCGCAGGCGACGAAACAGTTTCGGCAGCGTGCCCGAATGAAAGCCTGGTCGCAGAAGCCGAGCCACCGTTTCCCCATGACTGCCCAC
>JBDNHX010000282.1:0-3127 GCA_041688565.1 Planctomycetaceae bacterium | reverse complement strand
GCCTCCGTTTCGAGCGGCCAATACCATGGCGGTGCTGAAACGAGTCTGCGATGACACACCACGACCGATTCAGGATGTTGTTCCCGGCGTTCCGGATTGGCTGTGTTCGATCGTTTTTCGCCTGCTGGAAAAGAAGCCCGATGCCCGGTTCCAGACTGCCAAAGAAGTCGCCGACGTATTCGCCAGATGTCAGGCGGAATTGCAACTCAACGGCAAAGTCACCGCGTTTCCCGCGAGAATTTTGAGTGAACCGAATGGTGATGCCACCGCGAATGCGGTCTCTGAACTTCGAGCGTACTCACCGACCCCGCTCGCCCGCAACTTTTCTACACAACGGACCATTATGTTTGTAGTGATCATGTTGTGCGTTTTGATCCCCCCACTGTTCGATCGTCGCATCAAGGACACAATCAACAGCTGGGTCTGGCCCGCGATCCCAACCCTGGCGGTAAACGAAGTCAACGCGGGGCTAAGCTTCGACGGAGCGGACGATCGCGTCGAGATCGCTCCAGTCGACTGGTCGTTTCCTCAGTTCACGATCGAGGCGTTTGTGACTTCCAACGCCGGAAGTGACAACGGCAACATCGTGACACTCACGGGCGGAAGCGGTGAGAAGCTGGAGTTGATGGGGCTGTACGACGACAGCCAGGCCGACCCTGGTGCACGGAAGAGTGGGGCGCAGATCATCGGCAAGAGCGGATTCAACAACGTTGTCGCCCCGCTGGTGGCAGGCGCGCGTCAACACCGGGCTCTCGTCTTTGACGGCAATCACATGCAGTACTACGTGAATGGGATCTGGCAGGTGAAACGCCGTTCTGAAGCCCATGCCGCGATGCTGTGGAGATTCACGGAACTGCGGATCGGGAGTAGTGCTGACAACAAAAAGTTCTTTGAAGGACAGATCGATCAACTCCGTATTTCGAAGGTCGCCCGGTACAGCAACAACTTCTCCCCAGTGACGAGCGTCTCCACAGATGAGCAAACGCTGGCCCTTTACAATTTCGACGAGGGGCAGGGGGACGTTTTGAAGGATGCCAGCGGAAACGGCCACGACGGCCAAATCATCGGAGCGACCTGGGCTCACCCAGCGAGCGGTGGGCGTCAGCCTTTCGAGTCCACTGCAATCGCAGGCGATTTGCTGGTCCAAAGCGGCGCGTGGATCGATGTCATCCCGCTTGTTGATCCACAACTCGACAAATGGGACATTCCTCTCACAGGCAGGAACGCTTGGCGCATAGAACAGGGGGACCTCATTGCCGGAGATGCTGACGATCGGCCCTCCAAGTTGCTGCTGCCAATCGACTCCGATTTCTCGCCGGGCTATGAGTGCGAAATCGAATTCACGCGGCGCTCCGGAGCTTTGGGGTTCAATCTGAACATCCCGACTCCGAATGGGGACTCACCCATCTACTTCGATCCTCCAGGAGAAGGAGGGGTGTTCATCCGAAAGAACTGGGGGAAGTACGAGCAGTTGGCGGAACAGACAAACATTAAGAACGGCGAGCGAAGAACGGCGAGCGAAGAACGGTTCGTATCCAGGTTCAAAGCCTTGCGGAAGGGACTCGCATTGCAGTATTGAATGACGATCATCCTGTAGCGTCGTGGCTGGGTGATCTGAAAGATCTGCCCAAACACGGTGACGAGGGATATCCCCACAAACGCCGCTTGAGTCTCTGGATTCAAGGCCGCAACAGTGTGTATGCGTTTCATCGTATCCGCTTGCGGTTGCTTGATGGAGCGACAGCCCAGACGCTGCGCCCCGCTCCGAAGTCGCTGACACCTGGCTGGCACGGCTGGCCCGCCGATGCACCGGCTCCGGCGATTGCACCGTTCGATGCCGAGCAGGCAAAGAAGCATCAGGAAGAATGGGCCGCGTATCTGAGGGTTCCGATTGAGTACACGAACTCCATTGGGATGAAGTTCCGTCTTATCCCGCCGGGAGAGTTTCTGATGGGAAGTACAGCGGCCGAGATTGAAGAGGCTCTTCCCTATGCCGGTGGTGAAACGCTTTGGGAGGAAACTATACGCAGTGAAGGTCCTCAGCATCGAGTTCGACTGACGCAGCCGTTTTATCTTGGCGTTCATGAAGTGACTCAATCGCAGTTCGCGAACGTCACAGGAGCGAACCCCGCTCGGTTTTCTGCAACTGGAATTCAAGCAGCCGCTGTTGTCGGGATCGATACCAGCAATCATCCAGGCGAGGGCATGTCGTGGAAAGAGGCCGTTCAGTTCTGCCGTTTACTCAGCAAGCTGGAATCGCTTTCTTCCGACGTAGCGAATGCTGAAGGCTCGCAGGATGGAAACGAGGTCCGTGGTTACCAGCTTCCCTCCGAAGCTCAATGGGAGTTTGCCTGCCGAGCAGGAACGACGGGCTCATACAACGCTGGTGAAACGAGCGAACAACTTTCACCGTTCGCATGGTTCAGCGACAACTCGGATAGCCAAACGCACGCCGTTGGTTCACTGAATGCCAATGCATTTGGATTCTATGACCTTCACGGAAATGTCTGGGAATGGGTGCGAGACAACTGGGATCCGGCGTATTTCGTGCGATTCGCATCCGCTGAAGCCGTCGATCCCGTTTTGATCTCAACCGACGATGCGACTCACATGACTCGCGGCGGGAACTGGTCGTCGTATGGTTCCACCTGCCGATCGGCTTCTCGCTGCCCGGATGTTGCCGCTTACAAAAATACGACAATCGGATTCCGCGTGTCGTTGTCAATCGGGGATGTGAAGAAACTCGTTGACGCCACGAAGACGGATGGAAAGTAATTCGGTTCGGCTAGCGTAGTGATGTTCTTCGTGGCTGGAGCCAAGGACCACTCAAGAGGTACACAGTGACCCTGGGCCTGACCGGCCCCTGTCGTAGTTAACGAATTTTGAACTTATGCCCAATATTGCCATCCAGTTTTCATGAAAAAGCAATCCGCCTGCTTGGCTTAGTAGGCTGCAAAGTCACGGTTAGCTCAATTTGTGGATTTCTGCTCGAATAATGACCAGCCTGATGGCGATCAGAAGAAGAAAAAGAATTCGAGTGAGTCCGCATCGGATCTCTCGGAGGAAGAGCAGTCATGAGCGATTCTGCATCGCTGATCGGGGGCATCAGCAGCGCTCAGCGCGAGAG
>JBDNHX010000281.1:0-5109 GCA_041688565.1 Planctomycetaceae bacterium | reverse complement strand
TGAAAAATCGGCGATGGAAATGGCCGACGCGTCTAGTGATTCCCACAGAATTGAGGAGTTGTAAAATGCGTTCCGTGAGGCGTTCTTCAGAAAACGATCGCCCGAATGGATGTCATCCGCCACACCGCTGAGAAATGCGTTATTTTCCGGACGCGGCTGATGGCCGGTGGCGTTGAAGCCGGAATGTGTGGTTTCCAAAGCGCGTCGTCGCGTACGCATTCCCGCATCTTTGGAATTCCTAAGTTCAGTCGGAGCTGTGGATTCTGCCCCCGCGTAAGTCACGCGGAACAGCTCAGACTGCGTCCCGCGACCCCCGATGGAAAAGTACAGTGCGCCGTCCGGTCCCGCAGCAACGTCCGTCAGCGGCAGTGGCGTGCGCGACAGGAATTCTTCCTTCGTGGCTTTGTAACTGCTTATATTCGGTTCTGTGTGAATCGCGTACATCGTACCGAACGTCCAGTCACAGATGTAGAGAGCCTTTTGGTACTTCGCTGGAAAATTCAGCCCGTAACCAAAGTCAACTCCGACGGGTGAACCCGGGCCGATGTTGACCATCGGTGGCAAACTGTCCTGATAATGATTGGGCCACTTTCCGCTGCCGCTGCGCCAGCCGAATTCGCTGCCGCTGGTGGCATGGACGACTCGCGTCGGTCGATACCATGGCATACCGACGTCCCATTCCATATCAGCGTCGTACGCAAACAATTCGCCGTCGGCGTTGAACGCCATGTCGTACGGATTGCGAAAACCGATCGACCAGATATCCCATGTCTTGCCATCCGGATCAGTGCTGGCGATCCATCCGCCCGGAGCCAGAATTCCCACGGCGTGACCGTTGGCATCCCACATGCGAGGCAGTAGATGATCTTCGCCCCAGTTCGTTGGAACTCGACTGGCGTAATCCTTGTTCGTCAGCTCTTCGCCCGCATTGAAAGGCGGCATAGTATGGTTTCCGCAAATGACGAAGATGCGTTTGCCGTCAGGAGACAACCGAAGAGCGTGCGGACCATGCTCCCCGCCGCCTCGGAATTCTTTGAGCTTCACGCATTCATCAAACTGATCGTCACCGTCTTTGTCGCGAGCTCGATACAGACCGCTGCCCGGGCCGCCGTTGATGCTGAAGTAGAGCGAATCAAACGCCCACAGCATTCCCTGAGCACCGGTTGGCTGGATTTCGCACTTGGAAAAATCAAGTCGTTCGACTTTCGTCTCTCCGTCGGCGAGCGGCTGGGCGTCAACCCTCCGTGTGTCTTCCTGTGATTCTGTGCTTCCCGATTTGCCACCAGCGCTTGCCTCGGAGGGCTGACGCCCTGCCGCTCGCCCGAAAACCGGTGGCAGTGTGATTCTATAAATGCCTTTATCACCCTGATCGCTCGCCAGCAGTCGCCCTTTGTTGTCGAAGGCAATGCAGACCCATGAGCCCAGTTCTTCTTTTGGCACAGTAAAAAGTTTCTCGACCTGAAATCCTGGCAGCACTTCAAACGTGCCTGCGGGAACTCGGCCAGCCACCGCCGGATTGCTAAAGACAGCGCCCCAGGGACCTTCACCGTACATTCCTCGCAGCTGAGCTCCGTCGGTGTTGATCGCCGGCTCACCACGCTTTGTGGCCACTTCCCATGTTTCATCCGTGACGACTTCCACTGATGTCGCGTCCGTCAGCTGGACCACGAGTTTCAGAACAAAGGCCGCAACGCCGCCCTGATTCTCGACCTCTGCTTCAATGATGTTGGCACCTTCGACCAGAGCTGCCGCGACATCCGCATCCATCGGTTGCTGCCATTCGCTGCTGGCACCAACACGCTTGCCATTGACGAAGACTGTGCCCGCGTTGTCACAGGAAGCCTTCAGTCGAGCGGCCTTCACATTTGTCAGGTCGACGGCCTTGCGAAGGACATATTGTGAATTGTTATCTGGGCCCCAGATCCATTTTGGCGTCGTGCCTGAAGCAAAAACAGAATCGGCGATTTCCGGTCCGCGCTGTTCAGTAACGGGCTCCGCGGCCCCGCGTTCAAGGACGGGCTGAAGTTCAACTTTCTGAGTCCATATTCGCTGAGCTGGCGTGATTTGCTGGGCCACCGCAGTCGCGGGCAAAAGCACAGTGACAGAGACCGAGACAGAAACGGCGGTGAGAACTAGCGACTTGAACATGGGCAGGATCCGGTGGAGGAAAATACTGGAGAGGCGGTTCATGGTAAGTCGGCCTTCCCCAGGCGTCCAGCGACACAACTGAGCGACGGGCGCTGTTCGGACCGTAAAAAACGGCTGAGGAAAAGCCGTCAGCCCCGCTTCATCGTCACGGGGTCATCTTCAGAAGTGCCTGAGCGTAATCTTCAAAACGGGATCAGCATCGCTCGCCGATTTTGGACTCGTTCGAAAGCGTCACGTTCGAAAGCGTCACGAATGAAAGGATCGTCACAACCGACACAGGTTTACGCGGACGTTCGGCTGCATTTGTGGAAACTGTGCAACATTCCGGACTGATCCTTCCCGCATGATCAGAAATCATGACCTATTGTCAACAAGGACCGAGGTCGGACATTGGGTTCGTAATTCTGCAGCCCGATCGTCCGAGCACGGAGTATTGCGCATCCGGAGTGATTGCAAATGATTGCCCCCCTGAAACCTTCTCGACAAAACTCGAACGACTTCGAAGCATTGAAATCCCACATCCACGGAAAGCTGGTCGAGAAACTCGACCTGACTCGCCTGTCGGAACTGGAAGGCGATTCTCTGCGCCGTGAAATTCGTGTGGTTGTCGAGCATCTGTGTGATACGGAAAACCCGCTGCTGAATCGTTCGGAACGGGAGCGGCTGGTCGAAGAGGTTCTGGACGAAGCGTTTGGCTTTGGCCCGCTTGAGTTGCTGCTCAAGGAAGAGGGCGTGGCCGATATTATGATCAACGGCCCGAAGAATGTGTTTCTGGAAAAGAACGGCCGCATCATCAAGTCGGACGTGACCTTCCGCGACAACGATCACCTGTTGCAGATTCTCGACCGCATCGTCTCCCGCGTTGGTCGACGTATCGACGAAACATCGCCGATGGTGGACGCTCGCCTGCCGGACGGCTCACGTCTGAACGCCATCATTCCGCCACTGGCGCTGGATGGCCCCTCATTGACCATTCGCCGTTTCGGCTCCAGCCCGCTGACTCTGGAAGACCTTCTGAAATTCGGTGCCTTCACACCGGAAATGGTGATGTTTCTGGAAGGAGCCATGAAGGCTCGTCTGAACATCGTGATCAGCGGAGGCACGGGTTCCGGCAAGACAACACTGCTGAATACACTGTCGAGCTTCATCTCCAACGAGAATCGAATTATCACGATTGAAGACGCGGCCGAACTTCAGCTGCAGCAGGAGCACGTGCTGCGACTGGAAACACGCCCGCCGAACATCGAAGGCAAAGGCCGCGTGTCGGCGACAGATCTCGTCAGGAATGCTCTGCGTATGCGTCCTGACCGAATCATCATCGGCGAATGCCGTGGCGGCGAAGCACTCGACATGCTTCAGGCCATGAACACTGGCCACGACGGTTCCATGACGACGGTGCACTCGAACAATCCACGCGATGCGGTTTCGCGTATTGAAACCCTGGTCAACATGAGCGGCAGTGAACTTCCTCTTTCGGTCATTCGAAAGCAGATTGCGTCCTCAATTCATCTGATCATTCAGGCCAGCCGTCTGCAGGGCGGGCCTCGAAAAGTAACTTACATCACCGAAATCGTTGGCATGGAAGGCGATACGATCGTGATGCAGGACATCTTTAAATTTATTCAGCAGGGCATTGGCGAAAACGGCAAAGCGTTCGGACACTTCGAATCCACCGGTGTCCGACCCAAGTGCATCGAGTATCTGGAATCTGCCGGCGTCCGTCTTCCGAACGGTCTGTTCGCTCAGCGAATCATGCGTTCTCCCTGATCAGGTCACTGGCAAACCGCGACTGGCAGATGGTAATCGCCCATGCCAGTCATTGGTCATTGCGGCTTAGTCATTGATCATTCTCCGTGAGGCATTTATGGATCCAACCCTTCTGATTATGGTTTCCGCATTCATCGGCGTCCTCGCGCTGGTGTTTGGGGTCGGCTTCGCATTGCAGGGCAAATCGGATTCGACGCTTGAGGCTCGTCTGGCCGCCTTTACCGGCGCTGCACAGCCGTCAAGAAAAGAAACCACAGAAGCATTGATGCGCGACGGGCTGTCCACAGCCCAGGGACTGATCGGTGGAGTCATAAGGCGGTTCGGAAAGCTGCCTCTGTTTTTTCGGCAGGCCGATTCGCCCATTAAAATCGACCACTTTCTAATCCTTTGTGCCGGCACCGCGGCGCTGGGCGCGATGCTGACCACCATTCTTCGAGCCCCGACTCCGTTGATTCCTGTCGGCGCAGTGATGGGCTTCGCCTGCCCATGGATGTGGTTGTGGTGGCGACGCCGCAGTCGCTTTGCAAGATTCGAAAAGCAGCTTTCCGATGCGCTGGAGCTGATGGCCCGTGCGTTGAAGTCCGGTCACAGTCTGGCATCCGGACTGAACGTTGTGGCCAGTGAAATGCCGGCCCCAATCTCCGTCGAATTTCGGACTGTGTATGACGAACAGAACCTGGGCATTCCGATCGAGCAGGCTCTGCGGAACATGCTGGTCCGCGTCCCGAATCTGGACCTTCAGTTCTTTGTGACGGCCGTAGCCATTCAGCGTCAGGCCGGCGGTGACCTCGCAGAGATTCTGAACAAAATCAGTTATCTGGTTCGCGAGCGATTTAAAATTCTCGGCATGGTCAAGGCACTGACGGGCGAAGGCCGAATCAGCGGGATCGTGCTGATGGCCCTTCCGATTGTGCTGTTCTTCACGGTGTATTACCTGAATCCGGATTACGTCATGTTGTTGTTCAATCGTGAGATCGGACGGCAGATGATCAGTGTGGCGGTGTTCCTTCAGATTCTGGGGGCTGTCGTTATCAAGAAGATCATCAACATTAAGGTCTGAGTCGGGCTCACACAGTCCACGGCCTGCAGACCAATGGCACTCGATTTAACCAAAAAGTAGCAGGCACACTCCGTGTGCTGTCCGCCAATTCGCGAGTTTTCAAGGGCTACGGCACTTGGAAAGTGCCTGCTACT
>JBDNHX010000280.1:0-9331 GCA_041688565.1 Planctomycetaceae bacterium | reverse complement strand
TCCGTATCATACAGAATAGCGACCGGTACCTGGCCCAGGCGAGGATGAACAAAACGACCAAACTCACCCGCTTCATATTTTTTCAGAACCGCCGCAGGAGTAATAAACGGCTCAACGCCCGTGGTCTTTTCAATCACGCCTCGCAACGTCGAAATAGGAGTGCGAATCACGGCATCGGCCGGGGAGTACGCTCGCACTCGGCCACACGTAAATCGCAGAGTCCCATTGGCATCAGGAATGAAACTCGTTGCCAGAAACTGCTGCTTCACTTCAATCAGAGAACCATAAAGCTGCCCCAGTCTGCCTTCACGAACCTTATCCGTGTCGCGCAGTTTCAGATACTCGGGATGAAGCTGGATGATCAGCCTGAGCAGCGGATCGTCCGACTGCTGTAACTCGGAGGGCGATTTGCGAAGACACTCTTCCACAAACATCACGTCGCCGAGGCGAGTTCCCTCGATCAGGCGTTGAGCAGTTTTCGGAAGGGACGAAGCATCCGTCCGCAGCTGCTGAAGCGGCTCAATGCTTCGAGCCTGAGGAATTCGGCTCAGACGCTCCAGTATTCCGGTCAGCAGGATTTGATCCGTCTGAGGATGCCAGTCCGACATCGCGACCTTGACCTCCTGAACGGACTGAGCAAAGTTGCGATCCATATAGGGCGCTTCGCGATCAAGGTCTGACTTCGCCCGCTCCATGGCCGAATCGTAAACAAAGTAGCCAAACGCGGCCGCTCGACACGCCTGACGCAGTTGAAGCAGATGAATTTCCAAAGGCCCGGCGGCAGACATCTCCGTATAAACGGTTTCGATATCCTTCAGCAGCGATCCATACTTCGCCTTTCGCACCGGATCGCTTTCAATATAGGACTGCAGTTCCGCTTCCCGCGCCTGTCGTGTGGCAACAATCGCGGCACGTCGCAGACCGAGCAACTGACCGCGTGATCGCTTTTCCACATTGGCCAGCGACTTCATGCGCGACGCATGTTTGATGGCAACCGTTCGATCGCCCGCACCCGCTTTTTCCATTTCCTGAATCTGCCAGTTATAGAGCTCGACGGTCAGGGGTAGACGAACATCCTGCTCGAACTTCAGAAAGCTGGCCGTTTTGTGCCGCGCTGTTCGGCCCGGATAACCCAGCAGAAACACCGCATCGTTTTCGTCGACGCCTTCCGGAGCCACTTGAATAAATCGCTTTGGCTGATACGGAATGTTGTCTTTGGAATACGTCGCCGACGAACCATCAGGCGCGGTGTAGGCTCGCATGAACGAGAAGTCGCCGGTGTGGCGCGGCCATTCCCAGTTATCCACTTCACCACCAAAGTTGCCAACAGACGCGGGTGGAGCAAAGACCAGACGGACGTCTTTCAGGTACGTATAAAGAAACAGGACGTACGTTTTTCCGGCGAACATTTCTGCCACTTCCGCTCGCAGGCCCGGGTTCTCCTTTTCTGCAGCAACTTCCAGCTCCTTACGCCGCTTGTCGATGGCTTTGGTACGCTCCAGAAACGACATGCCTTCATTCACGGCTGACAAAACCTCTGCGGAAATGTCACGGTAGTTCTCCGTGATTCGCACCTGATAGTCGGGCGCCGAAATTTCCTGTTCACGAGTCGCCGCGCTGAAGCCATTGATCAGCAGATCGTTGTCTGCCGTGCTGGCTTTCTGAATCGCATCAAACGCGCAGTGATGGTTGGTGATAATCAGACCGCTTGCCGAAACAAACGATCCCGTGCATCCGTTAACGCGGCAGATGCCATCTACAAGACTGATGGTATCCGGATTAAATAACTGGTCAGCCGTGAGCTCAATCCCTTTTTCCGCCAGGTTCAGCCGCAGCAGTTCGCTCATCGGATACATGCCGTCGTCGGCGCGGATCAGAGCTATGACACCGACAAGACACAGGCTGAAGGATGCGATCAGCACGGAAGAATTGAACATCGCTCTTGAAATCCTCGATTGACACGACGAAAACCAGAAGGTGCAATTGTCGGTCAATCGGACGCAGTTGAAAAGTGAGCAATGAGTCACGTGCGCGAGATGCAGGGGAGGCTGGAGCCTCCTGGCAGTGCGTTCCAGGGCTGGAGCCCTGGAACGAGGCAGCAAAATACGGCTTTAAATTCCTCGTTTCTGCGTCAGAAAGACAATCATGATCCTCGATCCAAGATCCGTCGTTTCATGGAAACTGACAACTCTGCTTGTTAGTTTCTGCCTCAATCTTTGCATCACCGCGCCACCGATCGCCGCGGACGAACAGCCTCTGTCCAAAATTTCTTTCGGATCGTGCGCGAAGCAGGATCAGCCTCAGCCCATCTGGGAGGCCATCGTGGCCGGCAGTCCTCAGTTGTTTGTCCTTCTGGGCGACAACATTTACGGCGATAGCCCCGACATGAGCGTGCTGAAGGCCAAATACAATCAGCTGAATGAGCAACCGGGTTACAAAAAGTTGAAGCAAATCTGCCCGGTCTTGGCTACGTGGGATGACCACGACTACGGTAAAGATGACGCCGGGGCGGAATTTACAATGCGCCGCGAATCGCAGCAGGTGTTTCTCGATTTCGTTGGAGCGGATTCCAACGATCCGCGGCGAACGCGCGACGGTGTCTACTCCGCAAAAGTGTATGGCCCCGTTGGCAAGCGAGTTCAGGTTCTGCTGCTCGATGCTCGCTTCTTTCGCAGCCCGCTTGTGAAAGATTTTGACTCCCGCGAACCAGGCGAAGGTTATCGAGGCAAGTACGGCCCGAACTCCGATGAGAGCGCAACGGTGCTTGGTGAAGTTCAATGGGCGTGGCTGGCCGAACAGCTGAAGGTGCCTGCGGAAGTGCGAATTATCGGCTCCAGCTATCAGGTTCTGTCGAATCAACATGGCTGGGAAATGTGGGGCAATTTTCCAAAGGAGCGCGAACGCCTGTTTCAGGTTCTTCGCGATTCAAAGGCTGGCGGCGTTGTGATGATCAGCGGTGACCGGCATCTGGCGGAACTGGCGACTCTGGCTACGAATGATGCGCTCAGCATCGGCTATCCTCTTTATGAAGTGACCAGCAGCAGCCTGAACGCACCCAGCGGCAATCGAACAAAGGCAGGAGTTCGCTTTGCCAATGAAATTAATCCGTATCGAACGGGTCTGACTTTTTTTGATGTCAACTCTGGAAACATCCTCATCGACTGGTCAGCAGCGGATCCCATCGTCCGGCTCCAGGTCTGTGATGAAGTGGGCACCGTTGTGTTGCAGCAACGCATCTCATTGAGCCAGCTGCAGCCGCAGTAAACTTTTCAGTTCCGTTTCTTTCTCAGCTCGAATAGCTGGTAATGAATTCCCGGCCGCTCTATTTCTTCACCCACCGCATTTCTCGTGGTGATCTCAAAATTGCGGTCTTTGGACAGGGTCCAGAAATCCGTCGAGACGGCTCGCCCGCCATCGGCCAGCCAACACACGCCGTCCGGTTCCAGGACTTTTTCCAGCAGACCCAGAATCGAAGCGTGGTTGCGCTGCTCGTAGGTAACATCGCAGCCGATGATGACCGGATAGCGTTCTGGCGGTGGAGATCTCCAGTCCAGCGGAAAGGCACGGAAATCTGAAAAGCCATTTAACTCTGCGTTCTGCCTCGCGATCTCCACGGCCATGACATCGTAGTCTGTCAAAGAAACGCGGCAGCCCGCAGCCAGTGCGGAAAGTCCGACAAGGCCGACACCACATCCCACTTCAAGAACCTGCGTCCCCGCTGGCCATCCCGACTTTAATACGGCCTTTGCCATGATGAGTGCGGCCGGCCAAAGATAAGCCCAGTACGGCATGTAGTCGTCCTGCGCATTGGCCGCACGAACCGCGGGATCGTCCAGCAGGGCATCCGGCTGATGGGGCACCATCAGTTTTAGTTCGCGTCCTTCGAGGAAATAATTGCGAAGGATCCAGCCACAGGAGAGACTGGGCAGCCCCGGAAGTTGCGCGAGAACCGTTGCCGCAGGTTCCAGCGCCGGGTTGATTTCTTTTCGCGTGTCCACAGAACCGTCCAGTCGAAATTCTAATTCTTCAAAAGGCCGCCTGTATTTCTGCATGGCTGCAAGTAAAACGGCAGCAGTGCAGTTTCAGACAAAACCAACATCGACGCAGGATATGGGATCCGGCACCGCTTCGACCTTTTATCAGACCGCACTGGTATTCGCCAAACCTCACACGGAGTTGGTCGTGAAGGTTGTTCTTGATCCCCCATTATTCCCAACTCGCCCACGGGCCTGTTGCCGTCGACCTTGAGTTTGGATAAAAACGCGTCTTAAGTTGTAGACGACACGCTCCCTTGGGATGTGCGTTACCCCAAACCGAGTTTTGAATAACTTAGTGTTACGTCCTAGTCGTTGACTTGCGGGATTCATCGAAGTGTTTCGAAAGCTGGCAGCAATTTCGATTGTACTCTGGCAATTCGCCAGATGGCTCAACTATTTCATTCCCTGGGCAAACGAACGTCACTACATGGGATCGTGGACGTGGATCAATGTTGCAGTGATGATATTGGCGGCAGTTCTTTCGTCGATCATCATTTTACTGATCTCGACAGAAAACATTCTGCGCATTATGCGGAATACCTTCGTCATCCTTGCTTTCACATTTGCTGGCTGGATATGCGGAGACCCCATGACCCAGGGAAGCTACGATCACGACGGTGGACTTGAGAGTTCATACGGATGGCTGGTTGGTGGAGCATGTGGCGCTGTGGTAGGCTACGGCATCACAGTCACGCTGTCATCGGAGGAACGGTAAAGGCCCAATAGTGTTCGGCACGGAGGTTGCCTCGGTTCGGGTTAATTCCCAGTCCAGAAAAATGTAAGTCTTTGGCACGATTCATGCGCATGTGCCCCTCTGGTGAATTCCGTCTGCCAGAGTGACATTGCGAGCGGCGATTGTGGCAAAGCATGCCAGACAATCTGATGTGCCGAACACTATTGGTCAGGCCTCTTTGATGTGTCTGATCTGCAAAAAAAAAGCTGCCGCGTATGATTTGTCTCAATTCGCCTCGCGACTTTCGCTCGGCGCACAGGGCGTGAGTTGAAGCGTCACACTGGATTGGTGGATTTCGGTTCATCCCAAAACAATCCGCCGTGGAACCTCGGGAGACATTGTCGTGGAATCGGCGTGACGTGAATCCTGGGCCGTATTCACGGCCCTGGGTTTGGGGTGCCTGGAGACCACGGGCTGAAACCCGTGGCTCCGCGCTGCGGCCGCATTCGCGGCGAATCGCAGGGGGTGCGGGAAATTCCTTTGTGAATCTATTTCTCTGCCGGCTTTTAACTTAAAGCTGCTGGATATCGCGAGAGGCGACCACGGGTTGAAACCCGTGGCTACGCGCTGCCGCCGCCTCCGCGGCGAATCGCAGGAACGCGGGATTAAATAGCGAACCGGTATGATATTTCGCTCGCGGAGCGAGCTCGCCGTTGCGTGTTGCTCGCGAAGCGAACATGTTGTCGTGCTCCGCTCGCAGAGCGAGAACATTGTTGCGATTCGCTCGCGGAGCGAGCACAGCGCGTAGCCCCAAGCTTCAGCCTGGGGACGTCGTTTTCAAAATGAATTGCACGCCACGTTGATCTGAGCAAAGATCGGCCTACGCCGGTGTTTCCCGATGCCAGCTGGTTGTCTGCTGGAACTGGTGGGCCAGGCGAAGAAGGCGGGACTCTTCCAGAATGGGGGCCTGAAGCTGCAGACCGATTGGCAGCTTTGTTGACGTGAATCCGCAGGGAATCGAAATGCCAGGAAGACCGGCCAGATTCGTGCTGATGGTGTAAATGTCGCCCAGATACATCGCCAGCGGATCGTTGAGCTTTTCTCCCAGACGGAATGCGGCGGTGGGAGCTACCGGACCGGCGATCACATCGATCGATCCAAACGCATTGTCAAAATCCTCGCGAATACGACGACGAACCTTCAGCGCTTTCAGATAATACGCATCGTAATAGCCGGCCGACAGAGCGTACGTGCCCAGCATGATGCGGCGTTTGACTTCCTGTCCGAAGCCTTCACCGCGGCTCTGACTGTATAGATCCACCAGATCCGTAAACTTGTCCGCACGATGTCCGTAATGAATGCCATCGTAGCGAGCAAGGTTGCTGGACGCTTCGCTGCACGCAATCAGATAGTACGTCGCGACCGCATACCTGGAATGCGGCAGCGATATCGGCTTGACGACTGCACCTTCTGCTTCAAAAACCTGCAGAGCTTCGCGGACACTTTTTTCCACTTCCGGCGCCAGTCCTTCCGCGAAATACTCTTCGGCAATGCCAATTCGAAGCCCTTTGAGCGGCTGACTGAGTTCGGCGGTCCAGCCGGGACAAGCCTCGGCAAGCGACGTTGAGTCACGTTTGTCATGCCCGGCAATGCACTCCAGCAGCAAAGCCGCTCCGTGGACATCTCCGGCCAGCGGGCCAATCTGATCCAGAGAACTTGCATAGGCGACAAGTCCATACCGGGAAACTCGGCCATAGGTCGGCTTCATCCCGACAACGCCACAGAAGCTGGCCGGTTGACGAATGGAGCCGCCTGTATCAGAACCCAGGGCGAGCGGAACCATTCCACTGGCGACAGCCACCGCGGAACCGCCGCTTGAGCCGCCTGCCGAACATTCACTGTTCCACGGATTTCGTGCCGGGCCAAAAATCGACGTCTCCGTCGACGAGCCCATTGCGAACTCATCCTGATTGAGCTTTCCGATGAGCACCGCGTCTTCGGCCTTCAGACGCTCAACCACATGCGCATCATAGGGCGGACGGAAATTTTCGAGCATCCGACTGCCACAGGTCGTCGGCAGACCCTGCAGGCACATATTATCCTTGAGACCCACGGGCAGCCCAGCCAGTCGACCAAGCGGCTGGCCGGCTTTTCGCTTTTGATCGACCTCGTCTGCTTTCGCCAGTGCGCCTTCCGCATCGATCGAAACAAAGGCATTCAGAGTGCCGTTCAGTTCGGCAATCCGGCTGAGGCTGGATTCGACAAGCTGACGCGCCTTGAGGGCGCCGGAATTCAGCTGAGAGATCAGTTCGCTGGTCAGTGGGCGGAGGCGATTCATCGACGATCGTGTCTTCAGATGGCAACGTTGGCAAAGATGTTGAACCTCACGAACATAACGAGGCTGTAAAGTTCTGCCTCATTGTCAGCATCGGGTCAAACGAGATAATTTTCGCGGATGCTACCGCCGCGGACTTCAAACGTCCATCACTGCAGGCCAATCGGCTGCAGCGGACAGCGACTGGCGACAAACGTGTGAGTCTGGCCATCCGTTTCGAATTCCACGGTAACTGTGGCTCGATGCGAGCCGCCAGAAAGTTCCGTGATGATGCCTCGGCCGTACCGAGGATGTCGCACCTGCATTCCCTGGCGAAAAGCAAAAGCCGCGGGCGAATCGTCGGTGGTTATGGTATCCGGATGCGTCTTTTGAGCTGCCAGTTCTGCAGCGGTCATCAGCAGCTTTCGGCCGCCGATCTTTTGAGCGGCTTCGAAACGTCGTCGAGCCTGCTCGAGTCGCTGATCTATCATGGCTTCCGTCACCGGCGGCGGCGTCAGGATGGACGCTTCTCGGGCAATGGCTCCGTGAAGTTCGGAAATAAACGGGCTGGATATTGTGGCCCGGCGCATCCCGCGGAAAGTTCGTTCGGAAGTCTGCGTCAGAGTCAGCTGATGCATGGCTCGAGTGATCCCCACGAACAGCAGGCGGCGTTCTTCTTCAAAGCTGGAAAGATCGCCTTCCCGGACAGCTCGTTCGTGAGGAATCAAACCGCTTTCGATACCGATGATGTACACCGAAGGAAACTCAAGGCCCTTCGACGCGTGGAGCGTCATCAGGGTGACAGAGCCTTTGGTCTGGTCAATGCTGTCCGCTTCGTTCGCCAGTGTCGCGAGTTCCAGAAAACCCTGCAGCGAAGTGCGTTCGTTGTCGGTCATGAATCCTGAAGTCAGGTCGCTTTGAGCCTGCTGATCGCCGAACGTCGCGCCTTTTTCATCGGACGCGATGTCTTCGTTGTCTTTGTCTTCTTCGTCATCGTCCAAATCTTCATTATCCAGAACTTCATGGGCTCGCTTCAAGCGCCATTCGCAATAGTCTTCGGAGTCTTCGCCAATCGCATCATACTGGCGAGCAGCGGAGATGAGTTCGTGAACGTTGGCCGCGCGGTCGACGTCCACCTCGTCTGCCTCTTCACGCCAGAGCGACAGATAGTCAATGTCAGTGATCAGTCGTTCGAGCAGCGGAGCCACTTTTCCTTCGGCCGATTGGTCGTGAAGTTTCTGAATCAGATCCACGAAGCCTTCCACAGATTTGCGAATTCTGGGCGTGATGCCGTCGATGGATTTGGCTTCCTGAGCGGCCGAGAACAAACTGATTTTGTATTTCTCCGCGTAGTTGCGCAGCTTCAGCAGTGTTGTGTTACCAATGCCTCGAGCCGGACGATTGATGATCCGTTCCATTGCCGAATCATCCGACTGGTTTTCGATCAGCCGCAGATAGGCGATCAGGTCGCGAACTTCAGCGCGCTCGAAGAACGAGTATCCGGCAGCCACCTGATAGGGGACCTGATGACGCGACAACGCTGTTTCCAGCAGTCGCGACAACGCGTTGACTCGATAGAAGATGGCGAAATCGGAATAGCGTTTGTTGCCGGCCGCCACGAGTCGTGAAATTTCCTCAGCGATCCCATCGGCTTCGGCTTCGGCATTTTCAAACAGCAGCAGGCGGACGGAATCTCCCTCTGGATTTTCAGTCATCAGCTTGCCGCGGTGCGGACGACGGTTGTTGGAGATCAGCTGATCGGCGCAGCCCACAATGCGTTTGGTGCTGCGAAAATTCTGATCGAGCGACACGATATGAGTGTCAGGAAAATCACGTTCAAAGGCGCTAATGTTTCCGGGCCTTGCCCCGCGCCAGCCGTAGATGGACTGGTCTGGATCGCCAGTCGCGCACAGGTTTGGATAGATCTGAGACATTGCCTGCACGATGCGGTACTGAGCGAGGTTCGTGTCCTGGTACTCGTCCACAAGAATGAAACGAAAGTACTGATCGAGCTGCTCACGAATGTGAACATCGCCTTCGAGAAGGTGGACAACATGCAGCAGCAGATCGTCGAAGTCCACTGCATTCTGCTGTTTCACCCGAGCTTCGTAGAGCGGAAACACCTGATACACGATCGCATCCAGCGGATTACCGGCTCGCTGTTCAAACTGCTGGCGAAAAACTTCGGCGGTAATCATGTCATTGCGAGCTCGGCTGATGCGGCCAAGAACGCGACCGGGTTCGTGAAAAACTCCGTCGAGCTTTTCTTCCTTCATGATGTGACGCACGATCGTCACCTGATCGGAG
>JBDNHX010000279.1:0-29514 GCA_041688565.1 Planctomycetaceae bacterium | reverse complement strand
GATGGCAGTCTCAGCGCAACAGCAGGGCACGTGCGCCGTCATCGGTCAGCGTCCAGACCGCGTTGAACCTCGGGAAAACAAACGGCGTCCCAAGGTTCTGAAACTGATGAAGGTGGCTAGGCGGATGTTTCATGCGGCGATCGCGGCGATCTCAAAAATCCTGTGAATTCCCGTGGACAACGCCATTCGTCCCTGACACCTTTTATGCGAACCGCCGACGGGAATTTATGGAGTGTCCTTGTTGATTCCTGCGTCAATGCGTCGGTTGGCAACACCTCGAAGATCCGATTGCAGTGCGTTCTGCAGATTCTGTGCAACAATCTCAGTGAGCCGCTCGAGTCCAGCTGGCGACAGATGACAGACATCGGAAAAGCACTCTCTGCTCGTTATCTCACGGGCCATATCGATGAAGATGAGTCCCTTGTGCTCGGAGGAAAGCTGGCGAATCACATCATTATGAACAGCAACACCTCTCCTGACGTTTTCTGACTTCCCCCAAACTTCAGTGGCAAGCTCATATTGACCATCTGCATAACCCAGCATCTTTGCATCGAAGGCCTCTTTCGTGTACCCGTCCACAAAATGTGTGGCGAACGTCATTAGCGTAACGGGGATCTTTGCCTCATCTGCGATTTTCAACATTTGCTGCATGTGCAAACGAAAAGCCGGTCCGGTTTTGATCTCGTCTCCGAATGCAAGATGAGCTGCGTCGGGCTCGCCAAGCCCGATGAGACGATCCCAGGAATCAGATACTGTATCCTGCATCGACATCGTGCCACTTCGCTTCTTGCGATTAAATGCGGCATACCACGCGCAGTGAGAATAGTCCTCTCGGAAATCTTCGGCAGCCACGCAGTTCATTCGCACATCATTAATTGCGTGATAGATAATAATGCGGTCAAATTCTACTCCACGCTCCAAAAGACATTGCAACTTGTTCAGGCTGTCCTGAGTGGTGTGAGCAGACACCGCTGCATTGTGGACACGCACTCCACGACCTGCTGCTTTCGAAAGCTTTGACTGCAGGATGTTTCCCGTTTGCTCAGCGACGGAAGCCCCTAGGAGCAGGATATTCAGCTCCGCACTGGAACGGCGGGAGTCAAGAATTCCTCGGGCAAAAAGTTCAGGATAGTGCAGCTGGCAAGCGTCCACGCGATTCGACAAATCGGTCGCCGGCACCGAGTAAACGTACCATAGAATACCACGATACGCGGCGCCCGCGATGATCAACAGATAGATCGCATAGGCGCTTCGATAAATCCACTTCCGGTATGGCTTCGTGGTCTTCATGAGATTTCGTTCTTCCCCAAAGGCGTCCTGCCTGAGAATGCTGGTTCTCACACTAACAATTCAGGAAAGGGCATCTCTCATGGACGATCAGATTACAGCAGGGACGCTGGTTTGTGCAATTCAGAAGATTACGGATAATCACGGGGATGCTGCACTTTGTAGGCATACCAGGCGAGTGTTGATTTAGTCACAACCTGAGCCGCGAGGCGCTAGCCGCGGGTGTTTTCCTTGTGTTTTAAGACACTCACCCGCAGCTATAGCGCTTTGCGGCTCACTAGATCAAAAACCCGCCAAGGGACTGACCATTGGCGGCCCAGCGTTTGCCACATGGCCCCGCGGTATGCAGCCACATTTCTTCACAGAGGTTTAGTTTTGGGCGTCAATTCAATGGCTTCCCCATGCTGTGTATATTGAGCCGCATGTGATTGTTCGCACTCCACTTCTGTCAGCGCCCGTGCTGACGAGACTTTATTGCAAAAGGCTGCCAGATGCATCGAGACCAGTTTCCTGTCCTGCGGTTTTCGGTCCGGCAATTGCGTCTCTTCAGCAACGGTTTTGCTGTTGCTCTGCTCGGCTTGATCGTTCTGTCTGGCGCGAGCGGCTTCCAGGGCGGCGGCGTCTATGCGGACGAAGGAACGCCACGGTTCGTCGACTGCTCGTTGCTGGTCGCGCCGGAGTTTCCGGCCACTTGGCCTTCTCATCCGTTTCCGCGATTTCAACTGATTCACGAACAGACCATTGGCCCGAACAGCCCGTACAACATTGACATTCTGCTGATCGATGGGAACACCGGAACTCAGATGGATGTGCCTCCGCATTCTGTGGTTCGGCCTGACCTGAATCGTGAAAAGTCGGGTCCGTTCGGACTTGCATTCACTGACAAAATCGAAGCGTGGCAGTTTGGCGGCGAAGCTTGCATTATTGATGTGCGTGATCTTCTTGATCAGGCTCCGAATGGTGTCAGCCCGCTTGTGCTGCCATCTCACATTGAACGTTTTGAAAAGCAGCATCGACGGCTGAAGTTCGGCGATGTGGTCCTGTTTCGCAGTGACTATTCGGATCGGTTTTACCGACCGTTTCCTGACGGGCATCGGTACATCGCCGACGTCGTGGACCGCCTGGCTCCTGGTTATCCCGATCCGGGCCCGGAGACAATGGAGTTCCTTGCCACGCGGGGCGTTATGACGCTGGGCACGGACAGTGCCAGCATGGGGCCCATGCCCAATCTCGCTGAACCGACTCATTATGCCGGCCTGCGTCATGGAATGATCTGGACGGAAGGGGCCACCCAACTAGGGCAGATTCCTTCGACCGGCGCTTTTTATTGTATGCTCAGTCCACGGCACGCTGGCGGACCGTACGCAGAAGCCCGAACGTTTGCGATCGTGGGCGGCGATGTGCCTGCCAGGCTGATTGATGCGGCACGGAACAAACGTGCCATTGATTTATCGCCGACGCTCGCGATGAATCTTCCTGTGACGAATCCAGGGATGTTGACCGGTCGACATCGTCAGGCCTATGTGAAAGTCGATTTTCTTTATTCTGCGGATCTTGATCTTTGGCATCACACCCATTTGATGGATGCCACCGCCGGTACACATCTCGTTCCTCCTTCGTTTGCACTGCCACCGGAAGGGACCAGTGTGGAGTATTCACCGGTCGTGCGAGGCTGGTTGGCGGAGTATGAAGCGGCTTACGGAAAACGAGGTTTCAGTTCAAGAACAACAGAACAGGTTCCGCTCGACTGGACCTGCGGGCGCTCGCGAGTCGTCGATGTGCGTTCGCTGGCAGGCTCAACCGATTCGTCGCGGTGGCCGGCGTCACCGGAGATCACCGTGGAAATTTTGAAGGCAGACGAAAAGCTCAATGGAGAATTCCGCGCTGGTCAGATTATAATCTTCCACACCGGCCATCTCGACACTCATTTTCGGGCCGCACCGAATGACAAGGGAGTCTGGGTGAATTCGCTGTCCGGTAAGTCAGAGGGATGGATCTCTCCCGGTCCGGAGGCGGTTCAATATCTGCAGTCGAAAGGGATTCGATGTGTTGCCACCGACGCTCCGGATCTGGGTGGCGTGGATCCTCGCCGTGCTCTGCTGACTTACTGGGCTCTGGGGAGCCACGACATGGTGGGCGTCGAATTTCTGCACAATGTGGGCAGCGTGCCGAAAGACGCGTACTTTCTTTTTGCCGCCGGGCGAATCCGCGACTGCCATGCAGGCCCGGGCCGTGCCATTGTGCTGTATTGACGGATTGTGCTGTATTGACGGATTGTGCTGTATTGACGGATTGTGCTGAACGGTCGGATCGCAGGGAAGGATTGCTCGATAAACCACTGTCTGATAAGAAGTGAGCGGCAAGACGGCGGGCGAGTGAGCCGCGAGGCGCTAGCTGCGGGTGTTTTCGTTGTGTTTTTATGACACTCACCCGCAGCTAGCGCTGTGCGGCTCACTCAATCAACACCCCGTTTCCACGCTTTATTCGGGCAGCTGTTTCAGCAGGTCATTCAGCTGGCTGACTTGTTCTGCCACGGCGCGATCTCCTGAATACAGTCGGAGCGATGCTTCAAGCGACCTGCGGACGGCTGGCAGGTCTTTGCCTTCCTCGATCTGAATCCTCGCCTCGTCAAGCACAGCCTTGAGAAGCTGAATTCGGCCTGTGGTCAGCGGATCCTTTTCCCATTTCTCCAGGGTCTCGGACAGAAACCGATTCAGATAACGGTTTCGCAAATCGCTTGAAGAAATGTCCCGCACCGCTTCCAGTTGTTCCTTTGCAGCAACAGGATCGCCATTGCTGAAAGTGTCAAATGCTCGGCGGATCAGACGCTGCAACTCCGTCGCTGCGTCCTTGCTGCTGTCCGGATCGGCTCGCAGCGCACGGCAAAAATCATACTGCTCTACCTGAGCGATCAGTAACCGAATTTCGTCTTCGTTTTCCGGCAGGGCTTTCGCTTCAAGCAGCGGCTGAAGCAGTTCATCTCGAGCTCGCAGCCACGCGTAGCTCGGATCTTTCTCCAGTACCCCTCGCGCGTGATTCAGTTGGTCCTTCGGATCGGATACGCTGCGCCGATTCATCCAGACACCGAATCCAATGATGAGCGCGAGCAGTGTGATCAGGACAAAAGTGTTGTCAAAGAATTTCGCCACCGGCGACTTTAACAGGGAAGACTTCACGTCTTCACGAATCATATTGCGGACCATTGTGGCTGGCCCCGGATGATGCATCTCTTCATCCGTCCCCGCCTCACCGGACGACACGGTCATGCCGGGAGCCGGTCGCTCCAGCGTTTCGGACTCAACGGTGTTTTCCAGCAGTTCCATACGCGTTCGAATTTGCTCAAGCCGTCTCATGACCACCAGCGCATCGGGCAGTCTTTTCGCGGGGTCTTTCTCCAGCAACTGGCAGACAAGTTCTTCCAGCAGTCGAGGCAGTTCGGGGACGTAGCGGCTGGGCTTGTCAAACTGTCCGAACTGATGCTTCTGCAGAATGTCGTTGGCACTTGGTCCGGTAAACGGAGGCCGTCCGGTCAGCATGACGTACATGACAGCGCCCAGCGAATACAAATCACTGCGCCGGCTGGCACGCTGCCCGCGCGCCTGCTCGGGCGACATGTACTCGGCGGTACCAACCACACCTCCGGTTCGTGTCAGGCGAGTCGACGCGAATAAACTGGCGACGCCGAAATCCGTCAGCTTGAGCACTTTTTCACGAGTCAGCATGAGATTGCTGGGCTTCAGGTCCCGATGAATGATCCCTGCGTCGTGAGCCGCTTTCAACGCGGCGGAAATTTGCAGCGAAAGCTCAATCACTTCCTTCCAGGGGATTCGCTTGCGGTCGGTAATCTCCGTCGTCAACGTGACCCCGTTGACGTATTCCATGGCGTAATAAAAGGTACCATCGCTGGTCGTACCGTCGTGGAACAGCTGCACAATATGGCGATTGGACAGTTGCCGCAGGGCATCGATTTCTCGGGAAAATCGCTGCACAAATCCTTCTTCGCGTGCCATCGAAGCCGGCAGAACTTTGATCGCCGCTTCCTGACCAGTCGTCTCGTGAACTCCGAGGTACACGTTTCCCATTCCGCCGGCGCCGATCTTGCGATCAATACGATATGGACCGACTCGATCAGGATGCATGGAAGACTCGCTGCAAAAAATCACCAGGCCAGACGGGGCGACGTGTGATACCGCACGCGGCAATGCGTGAAACATTTGCCATTCGAAGACAACGAGCGAAGAATCTCGCCCGCGGGGCCGCGAACCGAAAAATTCCTTGTTCCGCGTTGCTGCGTTCAGGATGACAGGGAAACGATCATTCTAAGCCGCGAGCAGTCTCTGAACCGCGTGCCGTATTCTTGACATCATACGCGGAAGACTGCGTTCTCTTAAATCAATTTGGGCCTCCGCACAGAACAGTTCGCCTGAAAGTTGTCGACTTCCGACACTCCTCGTGCCCCAACATCGGAAGCCGAATGCCGCACTGGATTGAAAAGCCGGTCCGGAAGGATCAAACTTTGCGAGAAGTGCAGGCTGAGAAAACATTTCTCAGCCTTTTGCCGGAGCGTTTTTCGCTCTGTTGACGGTATTCGCTGTTCGCTCTGTTGACGGTGATGGACTCCGCCGTGAACTTTCGATGCAAAACTCAAGGACCGCTGGAATGAATGTTTCTGGAACAATCTCCTGGATCGCTGCGACTCTGTCGATCGCCGCGACAATCAGTCAGGCCTGTGCGGCTGACGGCGAACCCACGCTGATTCGCACCGTCGAAGGGATCTCCGAGTACCAGCTTGAAAACGGACTTCAGGTTCTGCTGTTTCCGGACAATTCCAGTCCGAAGGTGACGGTCAATCTGACGGTCTTCGTGGGTTCTCGTCATGAAGGTTATGGCGAAGCCGGGATGGCGCACCTGCTTGAACATATGGTTTTCAAAGGCACGCCGACTCACGCAAATATCCCCGGCGCTCTGCAGGAACGCGGAGCGGAATTTAACGGCACCACCTGGCTTGATCGAACCAACTACTACGAAACAATGCCGGCCGGCGATGGGAACCTGGAATTTGCCATTAAGCTCGAAGCCGACCGCATGGTCAACAGCTTCATTAAGGCCGAAGATCTGGCGTCCGAGATGACGGTCGTTAGAAATGAATTTGAACGCGGCGAAAACAGTCCTCAACGTGTCCTCATGCAGCGAGTCACTGCGGCGGCGTTTGAGTGGCACAATTACGGTCAGACAACGATCGGAAATCGAGCCGACATTGAACGCGTTCCGGTCGACAATCTGCGTCGGTTTTATCAGCGGTTTTATCAGCCTGATAACGCGATGCTGGTGATCGCCGGGAAGTTTGATGCCAAAAAAGCCTTGGCGGATGTTCAGACCTATTTCGGCGCTCTGGCTCGACCAACGCGAGTCCTTGACAGCACCTATACCGAAGAGCCCGCGCAGGACGGCGAGCGAATGGTGACTTTGCGACGCGTCGGCGATGTTCCTCTGAGCGCCGTGCTGTATCACATTCCCTCCGGCGGACATCCGGATTTTGCGGCCGTTGATGTTCTGTCAACGGTCATGACCAGCGAGCCGTCCGGGCGTCTGTACGAAGCTCTCGTGAAGCGACGAATTGCCGCCGGCGTCTTCGGGATGACGTTCGCTTTGCATGATCCGGGCGTTCTGTTGATCATGGCCGAAGCATCACAGGGGACGGATGGGCCAACGCTCCTCCAGAATCTCATTGAATCGACGGAAGGTACGACAGAAAAAACGTTCACTCCGGAAGAGATCGATCGAGCACGTTCGGAACTGCTGCGGCAGCGTGAGTTGCAGGTTGCGAATTCTCAATCTGTGGCGATTGAACTGAGCGACTGGGCGGCTCAGGGCGACTGGCGTTTGTTCTTCATTTATCGGGATCGACTCGAAAAAGTCACTGCGGAAGATGTGACGCGAGTGGCCAGTGAGTATCTGATTCGGAATAATCGGACGGCCGGTTTGTTTGAACCAACAAAATCGGCCGAACGAGCCACCATTCCGACAACTCCGAATCTGGCGGAAATGATCGGCGATTATCAGGGACGATCGGATATCGCGCAGGGCGAAGAATTTGATGCGTCACCGCTGGCGATTGAAGCGCGTCTCGCGCGGTCCGAACTGTCTTCCGGGATGAAGGTAACGTTGTTGCCAAAGAAGACCCGCGGATCCATGGTCACGCTGCGAATCAATTTGCGATATGGCAGCGTTGAGTCGTTGACGGGGCTTTCTATCGCGGCCGAGCTGATGCCACAGATGCTGAATCGCGGCTCGGAGAATATGACGCGTCAGCAGATCAGTGATGAATTGAACAACTATCGGGCTCAGATGAGAGTTTCCGGCACTCCGGGAGTTCTGTCTGTCAGTGTTCAGACCAGCCGCGAAAATCTGGTGCCTGTGCTGCGTATCGTGGAAGAAGTTCTGCGACATCCTGTGTTCCCGAAGGAAGAGCTTGAGATCATTCGCGAGGAACAGATTGCCGGCCTGAATCAACAGAGCTCCGACCCGGTGACGTTGGCGATGACGGCCGTCAGTCAGAAGCTTTCGCCGTATCCGGCTGACGATCCTCGCTATGTGGCCTCACCGAAAGAAGAAGCAGAGAAAGTTCAGGCGATCACGATTGAGGACATTCAAAACGTGTACTCGCGACTACTGGCATCGTCTGTCGGTGAGCTGACGGTAGTTGGGGATTTTGATCCCGAACTGGTGATTCCGGCTGTCGATGAATTCACAAAGGGCTGGACGTCGGATGTCAACTTTGAACGGCTGGCCAAAGAATCGGTCAATAATGAAAAGGGCGAGATGCAGCAGATCATCACGCCGGATAAGGCGAACGCGGCGTACGTCGCGGCGATGACGATTCCGATGCGGGACAGCCATCCGGATTATCCGGCGCTGTCGATCGGCAATTTCATTCTGGGAAGCAGCGGACTGTCGTCACGTTTGGGTGACCGTGTGCGTCAGAAAGATGGTTTGTCCTATACAATTCAGTCGAGTCTGCAGCCGTCGGCCGTGGATGAGCGGACGACGTTTTTCCTGTTTGCTATTTCGAATCCAGAGAATGCTGCAAAAGTTCATGATGCCATTCAGGACGAACTGCAGCGGCTGATCAAGGACGGAATTACTCAGGAAGAACTGGATGCTGCCAAGGCCGGATATTTGCAGGAGCAGCAGGTGAACCGCACGGAGGACCGGGCAATCGCTCAGATGCTGGAAAGTTACGCGTTCATCGGCCGCGACATGAAGTACGTGGCTGCTCAGGAAGAGCGGATTAGTCTGTTGACCGTGGAAGAGGTAAATGCAGCTCTGCGAAAGCATCTGGATCCAAAGCGACTGTTTGTTGTCACGGCCGGCGACTTCCGCGAGAAGGAAAAGAAGTAGCGAGCGGATGTTCGCGCGACAGGTCTGTAGCGCAAAGGCTTTAGTGCCGTTCGATGAATAATTGTCGCCTTTCGCTCCGCGAAAGTAGCGTTCTTTCGCGGAGCGTTTAGTGCCAAGTCGGTATGAACCCCAAAGTTGAACTTTTGAAGTTGCGATTATCGAAGTTGCGTGGGACGAATACGCCGAAAAGTCAGGAAATTATCCTAACCCGACGCATCAGCGAGGGATTTGTTCGCAGGTCGCACAAACGCATGAATTCAACCCCTCACTGACGTGTCGGGTTGTGATCATGTGAAACACGCAACTTCAAAAAGTTGAACTCGGGGGCGATTGAGGCGGGGAGAAAATCCTTGTGCTGATCAGCGCGTTGCTTTAAAAGTGTAATGTTGTTTTTACTCCCACCGAATTTTTTCCCCACCCGGATTCTTCATGCGTCCCTTTCAGCTCTGGGCACTTTTTGCCACTACGATTTGCCTGTTTGCGAACTCCCATGTCGTGTCCGGTGACGATGAAGCGGTGGATTCCAGTCGTTTTGAAGCCACTGTGCTGGCGACTGGTTTGATTCAGCCGATGGAGCTTGCTGTCGCTCCTGATCGGACCATTTTTTTTATTGAGCTGAATGGAAAGCTAAAATCACTTCATCCGACCACGCGTCAAATTACGCTCGTTGGCGAACTGACAATCACGACAGAGCAGGAGAACGGGCTGATCGGTCTGGCACTTGACCCGAATTTCGCGAGCACTCAGTGGATCTTTCTTCAGTATTCGCCGCCCAGTTTTTCCGGTCAGCATATCAGTCGCTTTACGCTGGTCGACGGCAAGCTGGACATGGCGTCGGAAAAGGTTCTGCTGACCTACGAAGAGCAGCGTAAGGAATGCTGCCATCATGCGGGCTCACTGCACTTTGGGCCACGCGGCGAACTGTTCATTGCGACGGGCGACAACACGCATCCGCACGGAGATTCACAGGGCTACGCACCCATTGACGAGCGTCCTGATCGAGCCCCCTGGGACGCTCAAAAGTCGTCGGCCAACACGAACAGCTACAACGGGAAAATTCTGCGGATCAAGCCAACCCCGGAAGGCAAGTATGAGGTTCCCGAGGGCAACCTGTTCCCGAAGGATGGATCCAAGGGACGCCCGGAAATTTATGCGATGGGCTGTCGCAACCCGTGGCGAATGACGGTCGATTCCGAGACCGGCTTTGTGTACTGGGGCGAAGTTGGTCCGGATGCGAACGGCGACGGCGAACGAGGGCCGCGCGGCTATGACGAAATCAATCAGGCTCGCAAAGCCGGAAACTTTGGCTGGCCCTATTTCATCGCCGACAATCAGCCGTATGCCGATGTGGACTTCGCGACTGACTCTGTGGGGCCGCTGTATGATGTCCAGGGGCCCCGGAATGAATCACCGAACAATACGGGCGAAAAGATTCTGCCGGTGCCGACATCGGCTTTAGTCTACTATCCTTACGGCGCGTCGGAGAAATTCCCTGAGCTGGGCGCCGGCGGTCGGTCGGCCTGCGCCGGTCCGGTGTATCACTACAATTCGGCGCTGGATTCGACTGTCAAATTTCCCGCCGGCTATGACGACTGCCTGTTCATCTACGAGTGGACTCGCCACTGGATCAAAGTCATTCATCTGGATGAAAACCATGATGTGAAGGCGATCGAACCGTTCATGCCCGATCATAAATTTGTCCGGCCGGTGGACATAGCTTTTGGTCCGGAAGGATCCATGTATGTGATGGAATATGGTGAGACATGGGGCGTCAATGCCGACGCACGGCTCGTTCGAATCGACTACATTCGCGGCAATCGTCCACCGGTTGCTGTGGCCTCGGTAGAAAACAACATCGGACGCCCGCCGCTGGAAGTGGCTCTGTCCAGCAAAGGGTCGTTCGACAAGGACGCCGCGGATACTCTGAAGTACGAATGGCGAATGATCAACGCGGCTGATCCTGCTGCGGCGCCCGTTGTGTTGTCCACGGAAGCAGATCCCAAGGTGACCATTGAAAAAACAGGCGTCTTCAATATTGAACTGGTCGTGACAGATTCCAACGGAGCCAGCCAGTCGTCAGCGGTGCCGGTGCTTGTTGGCAACGAACGTCCTTCGATTCGATTCATCCAGCCGCTGCCTGGCGATTTCTTTGATCCCGAACAGCCGATCCGTTATTCGCTGATTGTACACGACGCCGAAGACGGGACCAACGACGATGAGGCGATTGATGAAAACGATGCACCGCAGATTGATCCGGAATCTCCCGGTCGAGTCTCTGTGAATGCCGCCTTTGCGATCGGCCCGGTGCCGTCAGCAAATGGCACTGCGGAATCGGCGGACGAAGGGCCGATGGGAATGCGTCGAATGAAAGGCAGCGACTGTTTCAACTGTCATGCTGTCGATCAGAAACGCGTCGGTCCGCCGCTGTTGGAAATTGCGAACAAGTACCGTGGCAAAGACGATGCTCTGGAAGCGTCCGTGCAGCGAGTCATGAAGGGCTCGACCGGCGTTTGGGGAAAAGTCCCCATGATTCCTCATTCGCATCATACAGTCGATGAAGTTCGTGAAATGGTCGGCTGGATTTACAGTCTGGAACCCACCGGTCTTGTTCGCGTCTTCCCGGGGTTCATGAATGAGATCCCGGTTTCTGCCGACGAAGCCGGAAAGCCGGGACACTACAAGCTTGAGGCGAATTATGTGGATCGCGGCGCGGACAGCATTCCGGCTCTGAATGCCACGGCCGTCGTCTACCTTCGACCGCGGCTTGTCGAAGCAGAAAGTGCCGAGGAAATCCAAGGCTCCCAGGTTTTGAGTTCCGGCAACGCCAGCGGTGGAAAATTCATCGGTGGCATCAGCCACGGCAACTATCTTCGATTCACCAGCGTTGCCATGGATCGCGTGCGGCACGTGGGACTTCGCATAGCCTCGGCCGGTGCCGGTGGATCGATTGAGATCCGTCTGGATTCGCCGGATGGACCTTTGCTGGCCAGTACCGAGATCGAAGTCAACGGCCAGTGGGAGCAGTTTTATGATCGCGTCGTGGACCTTCCGGAAACGCAGGGCCGACACGATGTGATTGTCCGATTTGTGCACCCACAACAGGCCGGCGGTCTGATGAATCTCGATTCGATCAATTTTCAGCCATGATAGAGCGCGTTCTGCGTCACGCGATGAATGCGATCCTTCGCTAATCGCATCAGGATGACAAACGTTGTCGTTCAATGGCCTCTGCGATTTGTTCCACGATACCAGTCACGAACTGGTCGAGATTTCCGGCGGAGGTATTGGTACGTTCGCGCCACGAATTCATCTCCGACATTTTTCGCAGGCCCTTGAACATGCTTCCCAGGGCCGAACCGAGAGCTCGGCTGGTCGGGTGAAAAATCATGGACGCAGCCTGCTCGGGAATCGCTTCTTCAGGCGAGTCCACAGCGACGCGGATTGCAAGAAACCGGACGCTGTGTTCCTGGCAGACCTGTGCAACAGCAAGACTGCTGGTATCAACCGCCAGGCCGGGGAAGCGGTCTTTGATCGCCGCTTTGTCGGCTGGAGTAATCGGATGATGATCGGACACAATCAGGCGACCCACGTGGATTCGCTTGCGAGGTGCGATCGTGCATTTCACAGGCAGAGTATTGACGTGTGTGTCGCTGATTTCGCTGGACAGCACAATATCGCCGGGCTTCACGTCATCAGAGATTGAAGAACTGAAGCCGATGGACAAAATCCAGGCCGGCTTGTGTTCCCTGATCAGCAGTTCCGTGGCCGCTCGGTGATTGGCAAAGCCTTCGCCAGCTTCAGCAATCACGATGCGTGTCACTTCGCGGAGAAATCCGCCACGAACAGTGATCTTCCTGTCCGTGTAACTTCGCTGTCGGTCGACTCGCTTAAGAAACGGCTTCACTTCACCTTTATGAGTACACACTATCCCAATGTCGGCGGAGGAACGGTCCGAGACCGGCTCCTCCGTCGTGGGTTTCTTTGGGACTGGTTTGTCTTTTCCGGCGTCGCTCACGCTGCAGCCTCGAAGTCCTTCATGAATTGAACCAAAGCATCCACGCCTTCTGGTGGAAAGGCATTGTAGATACTCGCTCGCATCCCACCAACACTGCGGTGCCCCTTGAGCCCGCTGAAGCCTTTCGCTTCGGCCGCTTTGACAAAAGCGTTGTCCTTGTCTTCGTTACCGGTTACGAAAGTGACGTTCATCATGGATCCGCTGCCCGGCTTTGCGGCGGACTTGAACAGGCCGCTGGTCTGCAGGTAGTCATACAGTTTCGCGGCCTTGGCCTTGTTGTGAGTCTCCATGGCGGCAAGTCCACCGTTGGCTTTGATCCAGCGGAAAACGAGCATCATCAGATAGATGCCGAACGTCGGCGGCGTATTGTACATGGACTCGTTCTCGGCATGCGTCCTGTACTGCAGCATCGTTGCCAGGTTTTTGTTGCCGGCTTCGACAAGGTCCTTGCGAACAATCACCAGCGTCACACCGCTTGGCCCCAGATTCTTCTGAGCCCCGGCGTAGATGAGGCCGTACTTGCGAATATCAAGGGGGCGGCTGAAAATATCGCTGCTGGCGTCGCAGACAAGAAACGACGAGCCTGGGATATTCGCCGGTTCCGTATGGAACTGCGTGCCGAAAATCGTATTGTTGGACGTGAAGTGAACGTAAGCCGGGTTGTCGCTAAAAGAGCAGCTGTCCGGGATGTAGTTGAAGTTTGCATCCTTGCTGGTGCAGGCTACGTGCGTCTTGCCGCAGGACTTTGCTTCCTTCAGAGCTTTCTCGGCCCATATTCCGGTGATCAGGTAGTCGGCGGTGCGGTCGGCCGGCAGGAAGTTCATTGGCACCATGGAAAACTGCAGTGAGGCACCACCCTGCAGAAACAGGACCGCGTAGTCATCTGGAATTCCGGCCAGTTCGCGGCAGAGAGCTTCGGCTTCCGCAGCGATTGCCATGAACGGTTTGCCACGATGGGAGTGTTCGCAGATCCCAACGCCCGTCTTCCCCAGAGACAGCAGGTTTTCACGAGCCTCTTCAAGAACGCTGACGGGCAGGACGGCAGGGCCGGCAGAAAAATTCCAGATGCGACTGGTCATCGCGAAGTGCTTTCGGTTAGATCGGTTGAGAAAGGTGATTTGAAGACGACAGGAGTTCGCGTGTCATTTGGACAGCAGGCAAACGCCCGAGGCCGAATTTCGTGGGGTAAGTGCCACTTGAGGCCGCGAAGACCGCCGCTATCTGCGGAGGACCCCGACCGGGAATTCTAGAGTCATTGGGCATTCCTCACAAATCTGACTGGCAGGATGACCCGGCGGCAGGAATAAAGGCCCAGAAAATCCGGATTTTAACGGTCTTTTTCGCAGTTCGAGGCCCGCCTGAACCTTTAGAGAAGGTGGCAAACAGACGCCCTGGACCATACCGGAACGCCGTAAATTCTGCTAGGATCAATGGTTCGCAAAAATGGTATATCGAGAGGCGTTTGGCCGGACCCGCGTGAGTTCGGTTTGGGCGAGCCGCGGGAAGGACTGCGGCGGTCTCTGGCATTGGTAGATTTGATTTCCGGAGCAGGGTTTCAAATGCAACTGTCTTGTAATCGAGCGTTGTTTTCGTCGGCATTTTCCATCGCGGCCTCGGCAGTGCCATCTCGTACGCCCAAAGACATTCTGCGAAATGTCTTTCTGTCAGTGACTGGTTCCGGTGTCGAACTGGTGGGAACTGACCAGGAAATGGCCATCCGATTCAAGGTCAGCGGAATCACAACCAGTTCCACCGGCGATGCATTGCTGCCAACTCAGCGGATCTCGTCGATTCTGCGAGAGCTTCAGGACGAACAGCTCGACATCATCATCGACGAGCAGAGCATTACGCTGAAAGCTGCGTCGGCCAAGTTCCGCTTGTCCTCCGAGGATCCTCGCGAGTTTCCTCCAGTGCCGATATTCAGTGAGGAGAATTATTTTCGAGTCCCCGCGCCCGTGTTTCGTCAGATGATTCGTCGCACGTCGTTTGCAACGGATACAGAAAGCACTCGCTACGCTCTGGGCGGGCTGTTGCTGGAATTCGGCGAAGGCACTGTGACGTTAGCCGCAACGGACAGTCGACGACTGGCTGTGGCCACCGCCGCCTGCGAAAAGGAAGGCAGCCCGGTTGCTCCGACAAAGACGACAGTTGTTCCGACCAAGGCCATGTCGCTGCTTGAGCGGTCCATTGATCCGCAGGCGGAGTTCGTCGATATCGCTGTTCACGACAACGATGTGATGATGCGATCCGGCGCGTGTACAGTCTACAGCCGTCTTGTTGAAGGCCGCTTCCCCCGCTATCGCGACGTGATTCCACGCAGCGGCAATGTGAATGTGCCATTGCCAGTGGCTCCGTTTTTTGCAGCCGTCCGTCAGTCGCAGATTATTACCGACGAAGAAAGCCGCGGCGTCGATTTCCTCTTCGGTCGCTCCGTGCTGACACTCAGCAGCCAGGCCAGCGCCATCGGAGAATCGAAAATTGAGTTGCCGATTGAGTACGATCATGACGATGTCAAAATCACCTTTGATCCGAAATACGTCGCCGATTTTCTGAAAGTGCTGACACCGGAAACGCTCGTCGATCTGCAGCTGTCTGACTCGGATACGGCTGCCGTATTTCGCGTTGAAGATTCCTACACGTATGTCATCATGCCATTGTCGCAGGATCGGTAAGAAGAGTTTTCAGTGTTCGGTTTTCGGTTTTCAGTGAATCGCAAACAGCAATATGTCGACACGGTTTGCGTTCCGAACCCTGCCATCTGAACCCTGCCATCTGAACCCTGCCATCCGAACCCTGTTCCCTGGTGGATATCCAAATTGTCTGACGAAATGCTTTCATCACCATCCTCGCTGAAGAACGCTCTGATGCGATTTATTCGCAGCAAGGGCGTTGTGAATCGTTCGGCGGCGGAAAGTCTGGATGCCGAATGGAAGCGAATTGTCGGCTCGGAACTAGGTCGCCGCAGCACGGCTCGAAAAGTCCGCGCCGGAGTTGTGGAAGTTGTCGTGACAAACAGTGCGGCGCTTGAAGAGCTGCGTGGATACATGCACGAAACAATTCTGCAGCAGATGAAGGAAAGTCTGCCGCAGTCGGAGATTCGAGCGATTCGCTATGTGAGAGCAAGATGAACTGAGATTTCAGGATGAAATCTGCGTTCACAGTGACAAAGCCCCAAAAGGATTGATGCCATTCTGTCGGCACTGCTGACACAGCATCACTCAAGAACAGAAGAAAGTGAAATCGTGTCTGAAGCGACTCCTGATAAAACCTACGATGCCTCCGACATTCAGCATCTGAAGGGAATTGAAGGTATCCGAACCCGCCCGGCGATGTACATTGGTGACACCGGAGCACCCGGTCTGCATCACCTGGTGTACGAAGTTGTTGACAACAGCATTGATGAAGCCGTCAATGGCTACGCGTCCGAGATCCACGTTCAGATCAATGTGGACGAAAGTATTTCGATCGTCGACAACGGCCGTGGAATCCCGGTCGACGTTGTGAAGGGCGACGGCCGACCGGCACTCGAAGTCGTTTTGACGGAAATTCACGCGGGTGGAAAATTCAACCGCGAAAGCGGCTACAAGGTCGGCACCGGCGGTCTGCACGGAGTGGGAATCACGGCCGTGAATGCGCTCAGTTCATGGCTGACTGCGGAAATTCGCCGCGGCGGTTCCACATGGGTCATGGATTTTGAAAAAGGGCGGCGGACGTCAGAACTGCGTCAGCTGGGCGGAGCCGATTCCACCGGCACACGGCTCACGTTTCTGCCTGATTCGTCGATTTTTTCGGAGACAGTATTTTCGCTCGATACGCTGACTCGCCGAATGCGGGAACTGGCGTTTCTGACCCCGGGGATTCGCATCACTCTCCGAGATGAACGGGCCGATCGGACTGAAGAGTTCCATTTTGAAGACGGGCTTGTTCAGTTTGTCAAATACCTCAACCGAACTCAGACCCCGCTCACGTCGGATGTGTTTCGCGTCCTGGGCGAAGCGGACGACGTCGTTGTGGAAGTCGCGATGCAGTACAACGATGGTTACACGGAAAACGTGATGACCTATGCGAACAACATTTTCAATCCGGACGGCGGAACGCATCTCAGCGGCTTTCGTGCCTCGTTGACTCGCACGATGAACAACTATGCCAAAGCCGGCAATCTGTTCAAAGACATTGTCCCGGTCGGCGACGATTTCCGTGAAGGACTGACGGCCATCGTTTCCGTGCGGGTTCCTGACCCGAAATTCACTTCTCAGAACAAGGTCAAGCTGACCAACGGCGAAGTTGAAGGCGCCGTTCAGACAGTCCTGGGTGAAGGCTTAACCAAGTATCTGGAAGAGAACCCGTCGATCGCCAAAAAGTTGGTTGCCAAAGCCATCATGGCAGCGGAAGCACGCGAAGCCGCTCGCAAATCGCGTGACATGGTGCGTCGAAAGGGCGCGCTCACCACAGGTGGACTGCCGGAAAAACTGCGCGACTGTCGCAGTCGAGATCTGGAATCAACCGAACTTTATCTGGTCGAAGGCGACTCGGCCGGTGGATCAGCCGACACTGGACGCGACTCCAGCATTCAGGCTATTCTGCCTTTGCGAGGTAAAATCCTGAACGTCGAAAAAGCACAGCTGGTCAAGATTCTGGACAATACAGAAATCATCAACCTTTTTCGTGCCATCGGGTTATCGCCTGCTGGCGGTGAAGAGGAAATGGATATCAGCAAGCGTCGCTACGGCAAGATCATTGTTATGACGGACGCCGATGTCGACGGCAGTCACATTCGAACACTGCTGCTGACATTCCTGTTCCGCCACATGCGCGACCTTGTGGCTGGCGGACACATTTATATCGCGCAGCCGCCGCTCTATCGCGTTATTCAGCGCAAGCAGGTCCGCTACGTGCAGACTCATCAGGCCATGATGACAGAACTGATCAGCCTCGGGATGCACAGCGCACGCCTGTCTGTAAAGGCCGACAACACAACCTTTGCTGCCGACAACCTGCAGAAGTTGTGCGACCTTGTCGCTTTGATGGAGCATCCTCTGGAACTGCTTGAACGACGAGGCATCGATATCCGTTATCTGCTTAAGTACAACGCCGGCGACAAATCGCGACTGCCTCGTTATCGCGTGCTGTTCGGCGATTCGGAAAGATGGTTTCTGGAACGTGATGCGGCCGATGCCTTCCTGAAATCTCTGCTGCCACCAGCGCCTGCGGAACCCGTCAGCACTGACGAAATCGCTGGATCCGCGCCGGTCGCAGTAACGCCCGTTGCCGCAACGGAGAAAGTGGCTCAGCTGGTCGATCTGCATGAAATCAAGACGCTGAATGACGTCTTCGCGCAGCTGAAGGATTATGGCTTCTTTGTCGCCGACTTCACGCCCGCCGGTGTCCGAAACGCCGAGCCCGTTTATCCGTTCGTTCTGGAACGCGATGACGAAGTCGTTCGGTTGACAAGTTTGCGAGACCTGCTGAACGAACTGCGGCGGCTGGGTGAAAAAGGCCTGACGCTGACACGCTTTAAAGGTCTGGGAGAAATGAACTCCGAGGAACTTTGGGACACCAGTATGGACCCGGAAAAGCGGACTCTGCTGCAGGTCCGAATGGAAGACGCAGCAGCTGCTGATGAAATCTTCCGCGTCCTGATGGGCGATGCCGTCGAACCGCGCCGTGAGTTCATCGAGAAACACGCGCTCGATGTGAAAGAGCTGGATATTTGAGATTTTAGATTGCAGATTTTAGATTGCAGATTGAAAACAGCAAAAAAGCAGACGTCGGCTACGGGTTTTCAAATGAGGCCTGGATGATGCGTCGTGATTGCTTCGTTGCCATGCGGCGACAATCCCGACGCAGTTCTTCCAGCTTTTCATCGCCCGGCATCTGCTGGTGGCACCATGCAAAATGCAGCTCGGCGGCCCCATAGTTCTGCTGCTCCAGCATCAGCAGCCCCAGGGCCCGACGCGGCGGTTCTGCCGTTGGATCGCAGTCGATCGCAAGCTCCAGCAACTGTTCGCACTGATCGCGAATCTGCAATTCGTAGGCAGCGCGGTAGGCCTCCATCAGCAAGGCGACATGTCGATCTTTGCCTTCAATCGCGGCGATTGCGGAACCCGATTCCGGCTGGCGAATTTTTTCCGCAATCAGCCATGTCACTTTGCGAACATCGGACGTTCGTCCGAACTCCCTGCACACCGCCAGAACTTCCGCCAACTCATCAGCAGACGGCTGAAACTGATTCAGAACAACATCCACGGGCTGTGCCCTCACAAGTGTTTTGCAGACCGCAAACCGCATCTCGGGGCTCGAATGAAATGCCACTGCAAGATGGCGAAGAGCTTCCTGAGTTCGTCCATCCCTTAGCAGTGTCAGACCGACGGACTGTCGAATCCGCGGCGAATGGCCCCCGGTCAGCAGTGTCTGAGCCATCATGCTGCCGTGCCGCTGATCGGATGGGTCGCGGAGGAAATTTGTAGAGACCAGTGTTTGCCAGGAGCGATCGCTCAGTGGGCAAAGCTTCAGCGACCGCCGACAAAACTGATCGCTCAGAAGAGCCAGTCGAATTTGAGTCCCAAAGGCTCTTTTCAGAAAAGCGTACATCTCACTGTTGGACTTGAAATGTGACTGCAGAACCGTCTCCCGAATTTGACTCAACGGCATTCGGTTGTCGCTTTGGGTCTGAAGCAATTCGAACAGATCCAGACATCGCAGACCCAGATGCAGGTTGGCCTCCGCCTGATCGGGGTTCGCATTCAGCGACGCCATCAGAAGCCGAATCCTGCTGCGAAGTGATTCCGCCCGCGCTTCCAGCTGTGCATGACTGCTGACAGACTCATTTGGGATTGCAGACTCGCCAGGGATTCCAGCATCACCCGGTTCGATCCCCGATTCCGCTGCATCAGTTTCGAAAAGCGTATCAATCGACCGTTCAGCTTGCTCGGCAATGAAAGCGGTTTGTCGATGCTCGCCGAATCCAGCCGCATCGGAACCCGCCGCATTAAATTCGGCAATCAGGTATTGGAACCACAGGCGTTCGCCGACAATCCGCCGCTGCAGCTCGGGCTGAACGCGGCACAACAGAAACAGACAGACCACCCCGGCAACAAACCAGCAGATGCGAGGAACGCGAATTCCCTGGCCGGCGGAAAATCCGGAACACATACGAAGACCGGCGACACTCAGCATGATTGTCGAAACCACAATCGCCGGCGCGTACCAGATGAAATCCACCGCAGCATGCGCGACTCCTCCGACCAGACTGGCCAGGATCGCGGCGAGCGCAGCCACTCGGCCAGAATCGTCCGTCCGAATCAGCTGAAGGAAGATTCGACCGAGCACAGCGATCAGGCCTAAAATCAGCAGGCCAAGTCCGATCAGGCCAGTCTCAAGAGCCAGATTGATGTAAGAACTTTCCGCGTGGGAAAAGGAAACGCCGACAAATTTTGCGAGGTCTTCCATGTAGATCGGATAAACAAACCGATGGCTGCCCACGCCAGTTCCGACCAGCGGAAACGCTCGGATGGCGGCGATATCAGCCTTCCAGATTGAGCGCCGCGCATTCAGTCGATCAATCTCATCGGCGTTTCCGGAAGCCAGCTGTCCGATCCGCTCTTCGACACCATCCTGGCCAAAGACAGTCAGGCCGATGATGGCGAAGACGCCCAGCGTTAGAATGATATACGCAACCGAACCTTTGACTCGCCCACTTTTCCAAAGACCGGCCAGGCAGACGATGCAGGCCAGCCCTGCGGAAATCATTCCTCCCCGTGACAGCGACAACATGATGGACAGCACGACGCCGCCGGTGGCACAGATCAGCAGTACAAATTTCGGATTGATGATCTTGTCGAAACGCGAATGGCTGCCATATTCGGCGCCGCGCAATGAGCTGCGTGAAAGGTCGGAGCCACTCTTTGACGCGCGGTCAATCAGCATCCACCAGATAAGAGGCCCGATGGCCAGCGACAAAAATTGTGCGAAGTGATTGCGGTTTGTGAAAGCGCCTTTAAGGACTTCACGAGTTCCAGTGTGCGGCTGCTGATAGAACCAGAAAAATCGGTCGTTGGAGGTGACCAGCTGAATGACGGCAAATGCGGCCATCAGCACACCAGAGATTGCGACCAGCTTCAGAAGATTGTGACAGTCGTCTTCCGACTTTAAACGCTGAGCCACAACGACGGCGATGATTCCGTAAGAAATCAGCATCAGCAGAGCATGCCGGGTCTCTGTGGGATAAAGACTGGCGAACGACCATGCTGCCACCGGCTGATCAGGAGCGGAAGAATTGCTCGGGAGCGACGGCTTACCGTTAACGGCACTGGCGCTGGCCTTAGCTGCATCGCTTGCAAAGTTCGATTGCGTCGCAGACCAGCCGGGCAGAAGTCGTTCGTACTCCGGCGAAAGTGAGTTCAACGTGCCCTGATCCAGCGGAACTGTCTGGAGCCACACAAGCAGCAGGCCGGCCAGCAGAAGCGGTTCGAGCCTCAGAAAAATCAGCCGACCACCGCTGCGAGCCTGATGCAGGCACCAGACAAATCCCAGCGCTGTGGCCAGCGTGATCAGGGCCTGATGGCCCCACGCTTCGCGACCACCCATGATAAATGGAAACACGACAATCAAAGCAACAAGAATTGCGTCAGCAATCCACGCGAGGACTGGCCGCCCGGACAGTGACCATTTCGATTCGAGGCCAAAATGAGTCGATACCGTCGGAGGCGATTTGGATGATGATCTGAATCCGTCCATAGGCTGGATCTGTTATCCGAACTCAAGTCCACAGCAACTGTTGAATCAAACGAACTGTCAAGCGTTATGCGAGCCGTGCCTGTTTGTCACTACGCTGTCTGTGTGTCATTACGCCGTCTGGAATTATTTCGATGTCTGGTGTCACTATGCTGCCTGGGAAGACTGATTCATCTCGGAAGAGGAATCGTTCGCCGCTGCGGGCATCGCCAGTGTATGACTGCCCTCACGGTCGCCATGTTCATCATGTCCATACCCATAACCGTAGCCGTACCCATAGCCATATCCATATCCATATCCGCCGTCATTGCTGCTGGTCATGTGGTTGACAACAATCCCCAGCAGTGAGCAGCCAAGCGTCTGCAGCGTTTCTGTCGCGCGGATGACCATGCGGCGTCGATCCTTATCCGGTCGCACAACCAAAATGACGGCATCCACCAGTCGACCAACAATCGCAGGGTCGCTCACGGCGAGAATCGGCGGTGCATCGACAATGATTTGTTCGTACCGCGTTTCTGCCCACGCCAGCAGATTTGCAAATCGATCGGCCGACAGAAGTTCAGCGGGATTCGCTGGACGCGGGCCGCAGGAAATTACATCCAGACCCTCGACGATCGTTGTTCGCAGGTTCCTGCTGATCGCTGTCTCCAGATCATCCGTGGATCGCAGCAGACGCGACAATCCCACATCGTCTCGCAGCCCGAGCAGCGTTGAAAGTCCAGGTCTTCGCATGTCCGCATCAATGAGCAGAGTTTTCCTGCCGGACTGCGCGAAGGCCACCGCGATATTGGAAGAAACTGTCGTCTTTCCATCGCCAGGCTCTGTACTCGTGCAGACAAGCCGCCGAGTTTCCTCGGGAGAAAACTCGATACTGGTACGCAGAGCGCGAAACGCCTCCACTTCTTTGGAGTGCGGTTTCAGATGACACATCACCGCATTGAAGCCTTCGCCTGGCAGCTGCTCCAGTCGTGGAATCATAGCCAAAATCTGCGTCTCCAGCTGCAACTTCAGTTCTTCCGGAGTTCGGAAGCGATCATCCATGATGTCCAGCACCCAAATAATCAGAAGGCCGCCAACCGTGCCCAGCATCAGTGACAGAATTCCGGTGATCGATAGACGCGGAGAAACGGGACGCGTTGGAACCGTCGGCCTGCTGGCAATCTTCGTGCGAATGAACGTGTCCTTGTTCAGGCTGATTCCATCCGCATGATTTTGATACTCACTCTGCTGAGTATAAAGCCGTTCAATTTCACGGTCCACGTCGGCCAGTCGAGTCAGCACCTGAGTCAGCGTCTGGGCTCTGGACTGTTCGGAGTTCAGCCGTGCGAAAACCGCCTTTTCGTTCTCTTCATTTTTCTGCAGCTGTTGATGCACATACTGCAACAGGCGCGGCCCCAGGTCCGTGCGAGCCATCTCCGCCATCCGCTGCTGCTGAAGCTGAGGAAGCTGCTGCAGGTAGGATTCCTTCACCATAATCTCATCCCTGATCGCCACGATCTTGGGATGATTGGGCCCATACTTCAGATTGCGGTCCCGCAACTCGGCACGCAGATCCAGGATCTCCTGATTGATCCGCTGGACATGCAATGCATCAGTAGTTCCCAGGCCCATGGCCTGTTCAATCATCTGATGGCCCGCCGAATCCAGGACTTCCATTGCATACTGCAGAATATCCTCGCCGTTCGTGATGGCCCGCTGTAACGAAGCCGCTTTGTTACGGGATTCTTCTGTGGCTCTGCGTGCGATTGAATACTCGGCTGTCAGCAACTTAATGGTTTCTGAAACCACGCTCAGGCTATTAGTTTTGTCGCCCGTATCGACCAGATCCGGGGCCGAGGCTTTAAGCTGAAGACGCTGTTCCGTCAGCACATGCAGCCTCTCGGCGATCTCGGACAGTTTGTCGTTCAGAGTCTGCAGGTTCTCCACCGACGAACCCTGATGAGTCTCATTGAGAAACTGCACATAAGCCTTCAGCATGCAGGTCAGCACTGCGGCGGCCGACTGAGGATCGCGGGACTGATAGCTCATATCCAGAACGTTGGTTGCATAGGCCGATGAAACGGACAGGTTGTCACGAATGACCCGCACCCACTGATTCTTTGGATAACCTTTGAGGTCGACCTGAAACTTTTCCGGCAGCAGCTCGATCGCTCGTGAGACAACTTCGTCCTGGGACATGATCTCAAGAAAGGTTGGCATGTCGTTGTTCGGACTGCCATGATTCTGCACTGTGTCGTCGGTCACTCCGGTCCCGATGCGCACAATCAATAGCGACGCGTTGGACTGAAAAATCCGCTGCGCCAGAATGTAGTACGCCGCGCCTGCGATGACAGAAACCACCAGCGAAGCGACCAGAATCCCGCTCCGCATCCGGACCGTCCGCAGAAAGCGAAAGATCAGATGCAGGGTTGTGGCGGCGGCATTCTGAGTGTCCTGAATGTCGGCCAGTTGTCTGTCCGAAACTGACATTCTTTACGCCTCTCTGTCAGATAAACAATGGCCAGTGCAGGAAAGCAACAGCGTCGCCTGGGTGGATGTCCACCGAGTGTTTTCTGCCGCCAGTTGTGTTGGGTGAACCGCCATCGTTGATTTCTCGTCATACATTTTTGAACTGTTTTCATTCGGTCAGCATCACGAGATCAGCAGAAATCCAGTGCTCTTACAAGGCTCAGAAACGCGGCGTCAGAACAACGCGGTGTTCCCCGAGATCCCGAATCGAACGAGATTCAATGCTTCCATAAAGACTGTGCCTGGCGTGTGTTCGACATTCACGACATCACCTGGGCCGAGACGAATATTAGAATCGGCACTTTTCTTCGCATCGCGATAACTGATTTCAATGACCGCCGGGTCTCTTGACCCCACCACCGGCCGCGTGACGTAAATTTTGTTGGCCAGCTGATTCGACATGCCACCGGCCAAAGCAACAGCATCCAGCAGATGCAGGTCCTGCCCGATCGGATAGTCAAATCGTCCGCCCGATCGAACCAGACCGCCTACATAGATCGGCGCCGGGTCGCGTTTTTCGACCATCACAACGCCACCATCGTGAACGATGTACTGACCGTCGCCTGCTTTGGCGGCTGAGATAAGATCGATCGAATAGGAGTTCATGCCGGTTTCCACTGAGTTCGTCGTGCTGACATTGGAAACAGGCGGACTAAATGCGTCGACCACGGGCCGCCGGATGACAGATGTTTGTCGATAAGGATTTCGCACTTCGACTTTCTGCCCGGCATCCTTTTCCAGACCCTGAGCGGCTGCGATGGCGGACACGACATCGCTGGCGTTCGGTGGCAGTTCATAAAGCCCGGGCGCCTTCACCGCGCCGAGGACTCGGACCTTGTTCATTCGCTGGTGTGTTACGATCACTGTCACGGTCGGATTGTGATAAAGCTCTCGGCGAATCGCTTCTGCCCGAATCAGTGACTCCGCCCCTTGCGGCTCAACACCGGCGATGTTGAGCAGGCCAATCATCGGTAGAGAAATCGTACCATCGTTCGCGACACGGGCTGCCATTCGGGCCTGATCTTCTTCGCTCAGACCTGCAGCAATCTGGACTTCCAGCACATCGCCGACGCCGATCGTTTCACTGCCGCCGGTGCCGCTGGCCAGACGCGACAGGTCGACGGTCTGAGGATTCGAACTCTCGGCCAGACGCAGACTGTCAGGCAGTCGCTGCCCAAACATTGTGCTGGCGGCGAAGTAATGATTCGGTGCCTGGCAGCCGGTTGCGATAAGAGAACACAGCAACAGCAGGCCGGCTTTCGTTCCGCGCACCGTCATCGTCGTTGCTGCTTTGTGCAGCAACGGCGTCGCAGTGGACTCCGGATTTAAAAGACAGCGAAGCATGAATCAGGGCTTGCAGCGCGGGACGTTTCATGGGCCAGCAGGGATGTCAGAACTGGATCGTTCTTGGTTCTATGGATTATCAGGAAACGCGGTCAAGACGAATGTCTTTTCTGTGTCGGCCCGGCGTTTAGCGACAGGCTGGATCAGCATTTTCTGCCGCAATTGAGGGCGAGTTTCGGCCGGATTTGCCACCAGGCTGGAGTTTGATGCTGCCGAGCGTTACTGTCTGACTGAGGCTGCAGGTGCTCGCGGACTGTTGATTTAGTGGTGTTTCTGAGCCGCAAGGCGCTAGCCGCAGGTGTTTAAGGTCAGCTACCCATCATATAACCCGAAGCGTGATCGAGGGATTTGTTGGCACGCCGCCGTGTCCCACGTTTGTTAGAGCCACTAAGATGTTGTGGTCAGAATGTGTCATGTCCCTTCTGCCTGAAACGGCGTTTTGCAAAGTCAAATGAACCAGAATACTGTGCTGACAATTCTGGCTGTGCTGTTCCTTCTGGGCGCAGGCACGATCGTCTGGCGAGCCACAGCCTGTTCAGCTGGCTGGCAGATCTGGCTGTTGTACAGGGTGGCTGACCTGCACAGTTTTCTGTTCACTCGCTGCACGGCGACCAATGCGTGTACTTTTCCGGAACACGGAGCGGCAATCATTGTCGCGAATCACACCAGCCCGGCGGATCCCCTGCTGCTGTGGACTGGTCACGCGGCGCGATTTAAGAAGCACCACTTGCGCGTCATCGGCTTCATGATGGCGAAGGAATATTATGTCCTGAATGGAATACTGACGTGGTTGTGCCGAACGATGCAAAGTATTCCAGTGGAACGCGCAGGGCGGGATATGGCACCCATCCGCGATGCGCTCCGCCGACTGCAGGATGGCCATTTACTGGGACTGTTTCCGGAAGGCGGCATCAACGACGAGGCCCCCGATGAACAGCTTCGCGCGGGGGGAACCGGTGTCGCGTGGCTGGCCTTGAAATCAAAGGCACCCGTCATTCCGGTCTTCATCGGCCACGCCCCGCGTTCGGAGTCGATGGTGGGTGTCTTCTTTAAGCGAACCCGGACAACTTTGACATATGGGCCTCCTGTGGATTTATCACCATGGCAGAACAGCAAAGCCAGTCATTCCGACCTGATTGAAGCAACCGACCGGATCATGCAGAGCATCGCTGATCTGGGAGACATCCGGTTCACTCCCACAACCCACTGATGCGTCTGCCCTTGGGAGAGAAAAAAGGGGACATTCTACTTTACATGCGTTGTTTGTGCGGTTAAGGTGTGCTTATGCCACGAACATCCTGAGCATCTCGCGGTGGTTTTGTTTACCATGCCCTGAACAGAGGCAATGGCCGCAACGACGTCTTTCACAAGGATGACGATTTCGCTGGGTTTGTGAGCCTGATGCGGGAGGCTTACGAGAAAGTTCGGATGCGGCTGGCTGGGTTTTGTCTGATGACAAACCATTTCCACCTGGTGTTATGGCCGCATGAGGATGGAGACCTGAGTCGCTGGATGCAATGGCTCATGACGTCACACGTTCGGCGTTATCATCGGCACTATAAGGGCAGCGGCCATGTCTGGCAGGGCCGCTTCAAGGCGTTTCCGGTTCAGTCGGACGAGCACTATCTGACGGTCCTGCGTTATGTCGAACGCAATCCGCTGCAGGCCAACATGGTCGACCGAAGTCAGGACTGGGAGTGGTCGAGTTTGAAACCAACCGCTCGGAGCGGCCCCGACGGATTGCTGTGTGACGGACGGATTCTGAAGCCCGCTCAGTGGACTCGCCATGTCAACATTCTACTTGCGGGCGAACGAATTGCGATCTATGCGTCTGGCGATTCTCCGGACGTATAGATCGTGCGTTGAACTTTTCCGCTTCGTGTGGGGAGTGCATGAGGCTGCAGAATGGCAAGAGGCGACTCTGCGGAATCAATGCGGGTCCAGAAGCCGCTCGGTCGAAATGATACGCCCGTGGTGCGAGCTTGTCACGACCAGTTGGTCGGTGACCGGATTTTTCATCAGCAGCTAATCTGCCTGTGTAAAAAAGTTCTCGTCTTCTAGCGGCAAGTAGTGCAAAGTCGATATAAATCCCTGACGCGAGGTCAGGGGCGTGTGAAGCGAAGCAAAAGCAAAAGCAAAGCAAGCCGACCGAGACGCCCCCGAGCTCGCCTCGGGGGTTCATATCGACTTTGAACTATCGCTGCCAAAACGTGTGTCGAAAGCATGCTTCATATCGCCCGTTCTGTCTACGGCGCGCACATCAACACTGGCCTGTGCGGCCCCGAGCGATGTATACCCAGGATCGCTCCACGCAGCCGCCTTTTGCTGTGAAGAACTCGGTCAGCTTACCGAGACGGTCCTCACTGGAAGCAATGGCGTCGGGTCCGTACCCGGATTCAGAATCTACTGAAACTCGGCATCCGCAAGGATGAAGCGGTGACGCATGGTATCAGCAGCAAAGGCCGCCCATAACATTGAAGACTGGTGATGTCTTCAAGTCAGGCGGTGCATGAAGCCCTGTCGCTCGCTGGGCCTGCGGCACAGGCCCGTTCCCAAAACAGCCTCAAGGGACAGGGGCTGGCGAATCTATTCACAATCTGGCAGAAGCTCACTGCAAGGAGATGAACCGCCCGGTGCGGACCCGCACGCCGGGTGGTGTGGGAGGGGCTCAGCCGCAAGGCTGACCCCTATCCCGATCATTGTTCGGCATTGTCAGTTTGGAGTCGAGTCAAGGCGAACCCAAATCTCATCATCATTTACTTTGGAGGGCAGCACTTCTAGGTCTGATCCAATTGGAGTCGTCCCAGGCGAGTTGATCTCTTTCCCATGTAGATCGAATGCGACACTCCAACACACAGATGCGTATTAGTTTTCACGACCGTCGTAGACTAGGGGAATTCGCAAATCGCCGTGATGCCACGATGGAATAACTGATACTCTCGTCGTGCTTGGTTCCTTCCGCACAAAGACGTCGCAAATCCGTTCATCTGGAAGCCGAGTCCATGCGTCGAATCGGTTTCCAAACACGGGCATCAATACGGGTGTGCCGTCGTCCGGTAGTTCGGACACTGACGCTACCAAATGCCACGGTTGGTCAGGCGGGCTCTGGGGACTGAGGAGAAACACGCCTCCAAGCATCATCAGCCCGAGCATCGGCGAGGTCAGCGCCCCTAATGCAATCGTTTTCTTTGCTGTTGGATGCATTTCTCCTCCAGTTGCCGAATGTTACGGTTCGGCGGGCCCGTGCCCAAGAGTTACCATTTCAAAAACGCCAACTCACGGGCTCCGTTGCAACCGATGTGTTAGCCGCTCTTTGGTCCGATGGTGTGACCACTAAGGTAGTCTCGCAAGGCAGCGTTGACAGCTTCGTCATTCGGAAACACCAACGCGAGATCGTCAGCCAAACGAACAGTTCGAGGCTGGGAGGTTACGCGTGATGCATACTTTCCGCGTACTACACCTTTCATCTTTGTGAAGTCATACTCTGGTAGCATTTCGCCGGGATCTGGATCAGTCATTTGTATAGTCAATGCGTTCGCGTTTTGTAGCAGTTCTTGCACCGATGATGCGAATAACGTCGCCACGATCCGTATGCCAAACAATAAGCAGACGACCGAGGCTCGAAATTCCAGCGGTGATGAGACGGTCTTCTTGATCTGAGTGAACTGGATCGTAACCCGTTACGCAGTTGCTATCATCAAAAACGGATGAGGCCTCATGGAAGGTTACACCATGCTTCGCAAGGTTGCTGACGGCTTTTTCAGGGTCCCACTCGAATTCTATCTAGGCAATCTTAGCCAAAATTGGTTGAATCTGCTAGACGCATTCGTGGGATCGCCCGATCGAGAGGTCTGTGAGCGTCCAAATTTTTAGCGACCCGTATCCCGAGTTTCGGTTGCTCCGGGCGGCTACCATTCACCGGGAACGCGCAGGCGATTTGCTATGCCAAAAACGCTAGCCCGCGTTCTCGCGGTGAGTAGGGCTATTCTTTTGTGTTTAGGATACGGTTTGTTTTCCCTGTTTGCCACCTGGTTTCCCGTGGTGGTGTCACAATATTGTGTCCATGCACAATTGAGGTCGCCCCCTCGTAGATCCGGACGTGCGCCGTTAACGCATCCGGCTCCCAGCCGTTACTTGTCCACCGCACTGCCTCTGCGAGATGGTTGGTGGATGTGATCCAGCCGCCCGCGTCAGCAATGAACAACACAGTTCACCGAAGGTCCGTC
>JBDNHX010000278.1:0-6433 GCA_041688565.1 Planctomycetaceae bacterium | reverse complement strand
TCTGCATGTCGAGAAAGTGGTAGTAGAAACCTTTGTGACCGGTTGCCTCCGGATTGCCGCTTTGATCGCTGTCGCGGAAAAAACGTAGCGTCACGAGACTGCGTTCGACCGCATCGGCCCGCGTCATCCAGCCTCGCTCCACCGCGACGGGATAGGCCGACAACGCAAATCCAACCACCCCGATGCTGGCCGGCGAGTTATCGCGCGAGGTGTCGGCGATCAGTCCGTTAGCCGGATTCGCCGCTTGTAGGAAGTAGCTGAACGCGGCGCGCTGGAGCTGGTCGAGCGTCTGCTCGGTCATTGGTGACTCGCTGATCATCTGGCGGCGTCTCCGTCTCGTGACTCGGGGGTAAGTTCCAGCGTGACGGCTGCGATCGCGTGTGGGGGAAGGTCGACGTCGAAGCGGACGGTGCCATCCGCGTAAGTCACATCGAACGGCTCCTTCACGAGCCGAGAGGCGGCTTCGAGTTCCTCTACTTGCGCGCGGCTCAGATACTCCGGCTCGCCCATCTCTCGCCACTGCCTGCGCGGGTTCGCATGGTCCTCGTCGATGCGCTCGATGGTGGCTGCAAGGGGCGCGGGGGCATCGGTCAAACGGATTTCCACGCGCTGCGGGATGATGGCCCGCCACATCTGGCTGTTGGTTGGGATCCCGTGAATCAGAATCACCGGGCTGCCGCTGCCTTGTTCCAGATAGGCGATTTTATGACCACCGACGTAGGTACGACCATCAGTTAAATTTGTGCTCATCGTTTTTTCTCCATGGTGTAGTTATGCGCTGGCCACTTTTTCGTGGTGCCTGCCGAACTCAAAGCGCATCGCCGACAGTAGTTTGTCTGCGAATTCCGCCTCGCCTCGTGAACTGAAGCGCGAGTAGAGCGCCGTGCTGAGCACTGGCGCGGGCACGGATTCGTCAATGGCTGCTTTGATCGTCCACCGGCCCTCGCCGGAATCGGACACCCAGCCTTCAAACTTCGCGAGCTTCGGATCCTTGAGCGGGGCCGACGCGGTCAAATCCAGCAGCCAGGAGGAGTTCACGCTGCCGCGCCGCCAAACCTCGGCAATATCGCGGAGATTGAGATCGAATCGGAATTCCTCTGGATTGCGCAAGGGCGTCGTCTCGGCATCGGCGGCCTGCTGGTTCTTTCCCACATTGGCGTGAGTGAGAATGTCCATCCTGTCGGCAACCGATCTCAGCACGCGGAGCAATCCGTGAGGCCATTGCAGATGAATGGCGCCGTTGGCCGCAAGAATTTCGATCGCTTCGCCCTGTGCATTCAGTCTGGCAGTGTGATTCGTCAGCACAGCACTTTTCGCCATCAGTTGGATGGCGTTCCGTCTGCTGGCGGACAGGCCGTCCCAAACAGAGCGATTGATCACAAGTTCAATGTAGGACAACGGATCGTGACCAAGACGGACGCGAATCACATCGTGTGTCGATATCGTTTTATTGGAAGTCACGGCGGATTGACCGGCACCGTCTTCAGCCATCGTCACACCTGCCATGAGCCAGGGCGACAGAAGTGAAGTTGCCACAATGTGAGTGAAGCGGAACATTCCGGTCTCCTCAAAGGTCTCGTGCTGGTTCTTACGACAGTTTTACAAGCGACTTGCCAATCTTGTCGCCCGTGAAGAGATCAATGAACGCCTGTGGAGCGTTTTCCAGACCTTCGGTGACGGTCTCCCGCCACTTGATTTTGCTATTCTTAATCCATTGCGTCATGTCACGCTGAAACACGCTGGTCTGATCCATATGATCACGCACAATGAAACCCTGCATTCGCAGACGCTTACCGATGATTCTAAAGATGTTCTTCGGCCCCGGCTGAGGTTCACTGTCGTTGTACGATGAGATCATCCCGCAGCAGACAATTTTCCCGAAATTCTTCATGGAATCAATCGCGGCTTCCAGGTGATCACCACCGACGTTGTCGAAGTACAGATCGATTCCGTCGGGGCAAAGTTCTTTCAGCTTCGCGCTCACGTCGGCAACTTCGTGATAGTTGAATGCGGCATCAATACCAGCCTCGTTCTTCAACCAATCGATTTTTGCCTGTGATCCCGCGCTCCCGATCACTTTGCAGTTCTTCAATTTTGCAATCTGACACACGATTGAACCAACGGCACCCGACGCAGCGGAAACGAAGACGGTGCCGCCTTCCAGCAGCTTGCCGATTTTGTTCAAACCAACGTACGCCGTCATTCCCGTCAGGCCGAGAACGCCAAGATAAGCCTGCGGGGATACGACTTCAGCATCAACCTTCAAAACGCCCTCGCCGGTAGACAGCCAGTGGTCGCGCCAGCCCATATTGCCCACGACACAATCGCCCTCGTTGAAGTCCGGACATTGCGATTCAATGACCCGCCCAACGCAGCCTCCTTCCATAGGTTCACCGATTTGAAAGGGTGGAACGTAGCTGTCGCTGTCACGCATTCGGCCGCGCATGTACGGGTCGACGGAGATCCATTCGTTCCGGACAAGGAACTCACCTTTCGCGGGAGAGGAAATCTCATCCTCGACGACCTTAAAGTTGTCCAGTGTCGGGACGGCATCCGGGCGGGAAGCAAGGTGAACTGAACGCAGCGTTCTGGTGGCGACGGGCATATTGAATTCCTGGTTGGAGTGACGAATTTCCGAACGACGGGCCACAACTGCGATGCCAAGTCTCATCAGCCGGAGCCCTAAAACGTTTTTCCCTTATTTCGCGCAATCGCAAGTACTGTTCCGACGCAAAACGACTGACGCCAAAGAACTGTTGAGGATTGCAGTCCTCAACAGTTCCTCTGTAGCCGGTCGTATTTTTATTGGTCAGCAGGCTGCTGTTATTTCGCCATTTTGGCCATTGCGCCACATTCCTTGGCGCAATTGCGACAGGACTTGGCACAGGCCGCCATCTGCTTGTCTTCCGGAAATTTTTCACAGGCGGCAGCACATTCGTCACAGCATTTGACGCAGCACTCCAGCGCATGCGCACTCATAGTGCTCTGCCGAGCACACAGCGTCGCACACAATGTGCAGCAGTCTGTACAGTCCACGCAGCAATTCATGCAGATTGCATGCTCTTTCTTGCCGTCCGTCACAAGCGATGCGCAGTGATGGAAACACGAGTCACATTGTACCTGGCAATCAGCACACACTGCGGCGCACTTCAGCATATGGGCCACATGTGGCCTGTCTTCCGAGTTGGCGACAGGAAACGCGGCTGCGCCTCCGGACAGGATTGCCAATGCAATTGCCCCAATTGAAAACATCTGGTAACTCATAATGATCGTCCTTCATTTCAACACCCGCGAGTCCCATTTACGAAAGCAATATGCCTCCGTTCTCCACTGGCTGTTGTCAGCCAGTGAATCGTCCGGTTCTCGCTCGTCTGTCGCCACAACGTCAACTCGAGTTTGACTCCGGCGACGTTCCTTTCACCACAGCCGCATCTGCGCGAAGTAAGTGGCTGTCATGTCGTTAATTCAGTGCCCGTTGTGGCGATGGTCAATGATTGAAGCACCACACCACAGTCTCCAGTTGGAGCAGACTGATAACAGGGTGACGGTCGCTTGCGCCCAGCGTTTTTGTTCAGGTGACGATGCCCCCTGACGAATGCCTAGGCCATGAAAAAAGCCGACGTAGACAGAATCCTGTAATGGATTTTGTCCACGTCGGCTTACTTAATATCTCGCCCGTCGACATTCGCCGGCTTGCGTTCTATCGGGTCATCCGAATCTATTCGAGCGTTACGATCGCTGTGCTAACACTTTCGACCACAAGGTTGATTGTCCTTTCGGTGAAAGTGAACACACCGCGGGTCAAAAGTCGATCGACGGTAGCATTTGATGCCCGGCAATGAAAGCTGCTTCACGCGACATTGTGAAGTTTGTCAATTCGGTGAGATGACGTTTGAAGTGATCCGCGGATCCCGGACCAGCAGACATGCTGCAGGCGAGAGGCTGCCACGGTTGAAGGAAGCGTGTCGCTCGACAGATTTCCCACATTGAGATGGAAGCCGGAGGGGTGTATCTGGCGGCGAGGACTGCGGGCGATGTCGAGATCCCTGTGCTGGGAGTGCGCGGCCTTAGCGATATCGTCGGATACCGACGGAGCGCTGAATGGACGTAAGCGTACAGCAATCCCATAATTGACACATGGTCTACCGTGTTGGGTTTCGAGTATCGAAATCCGAATCGGGGAGACGAGTTTGATGAGTCGATTGAAGGGTGTAGAGTTGTTGGAATTCTGGCGGGCACGTGTGCGGCGGTTCGAAGTCGTCGGCCAGACGGTTGCCGAATTCTGCCAGTGGGAAGGGGTATCGGCAGTGGCGTTCTATCTGTGGAGGAAGAAGCTGCGAGAACTCGCTCCGAAGCACAAAACGCCAGTCACCACGAAATCCGGGGACGTGCTGCGCCGACCGCTATTTGTCCCGGTTGTGTCGGCAGCGAGACCAAAGTCAGCAGCGAGGCCAGTGTCTGCAATAAAGCCGGTGGCTGCAACGGCCGCGATTGTTGTCATGACTCTGTCGGACGGCACGCGAGTCGAACTGCCTGCGAATGATCATCAACTGATTGCTCATGTGGTGACATCGACCCAGTTGCATGAAGCATCAACGCAGTTGCACGAGACATCAACGCTGCTCGAACAGAAGATTTCGCTGCTGCTCCAGCAAGCCAACCTGATCGAGCAGCAAGACGCACTGCTCGGCGAACAGTCAGCCACGATTCGCAAACAGGAAGAGAAGCTCGCCGCGAAACAACTGGAAATCAATCGGCTGCTCAAGCTGGCGTTCGGTCGTCGCAGCGAACGATATCTGGAAAGCCCGCAGCAACTGCAGATCGACTTCGGCGGTGGGCCGGAAGTCATTGACGCAGCTGATGGACTCCAGCAGGCCGTTGATGAAAAGCAACTGGTCGATGAAGCGACTGGCGATGCTGCCAACGAAACGCCATCTGCTGCAGCCGCATCGAAGAAGAAAAAGAAGAAGCGAAACGAATCATTGCCCGCCAATCTGCCACGCATCGAAAAGATCATCGATATTCCTGACCACGACAAGTTCTGCGGCAAGCACGGCGAGAAAGCTCTGATTGGATACGACGTCCGCGAATCACTTGTGTTTATTCCATCGGTGTTGGAAGTTCACGTCACGAAGTTTGCGAAGTACGCCTGTCCGAATCAGCCAGAATGCAGGGTGACACAGCCGAAACTTCCTGCGACTCTCATTGAAGGCGATCGCTACAGCACGAGCATCGCCTCAGAAATCATCACGAACAATCTGGAATATCACTTACCTCTGTATCGCGAGCAGGCCCGCCGTGGGCGGTTGGTTGGAGATGCCGCTCCGAGAAGAATCGCAGTATCTTGACAGCATCAACGTCGGGCGGGATTGAAAAACTTCGCGGCGAGCGGCTGGGCACCTTTTCGCAGCACACTGTTGAATATCAAAACGGCGGCAGCAGAACTTGTCGCGCCGCTTGTCGAATTTTTCGCGGACGAAGTTCGCAAGGATGAAGTTGTCGGTTCCGATGACACAGGAGTCGTTCTTCTGCTGCCGAAAGTCTTGCCGCAGATCGATCCGAATGATGTTCGCAGTGAACGAGTTCATGAGGTGCTGTCGGCTGCTTTCGATACCGACAGGAAGCATTTGAGTGCGAAGATGTGGGCGTATCGCGGATGTACGGTGCCGCTCAACATTTTTGATTTCACCGTGAGCCGTCATCGCGATGGGTCTGAACAATTTCTGATCGACAAGAACTTCAAGGGCACACTCATCGGCGACTGCTACACCGCGAATACGGGCATCACTTTGCGGAGCAATGACGGCATCACGCATGCGGCGTGTAACTCACACGCGCGTCGCAAAGTTTTTGAAGCGCGCGACAATCATCTGCAGATCGCGTCGGTGCTGCTGGCGATGTTTCAGGAATTGTATGACATCGAAGATCGCGCTCGTGGTCTTGGTGCGGTCGCGCGTCTGCAGTTGCGCCAGGACGAAGCGACGCTTGTATGGAACCGTATGCGGGAGTATCTCGATGGTGCCGTTGTGAAGACATTGCTTCCCAAGGATTCAATGCGAACGGCGATCAACTATCTCAACAACAACTGGGCCGCGCTGCGCGTCTATCTTTCGAACCCGCTCGTGCCGATTGACAACAACGATACCGAACAACTGATGAAGCAGGTGGCGATCGGTCGCAAGAATTGGCTGTTCATCGGGAGTATTCCAGCGGGAATGCGGACGGCCAATCTGATGACTTTGGTGAGCAGCGCGATCCGCAACGATCTGCACGTCTGGGCTTACGTCAAAGGAGTCCTCGACGCGCTACTCGGGGGCTGCACGGATTTTAATTCTCTGCGGCCGGACGTCTGGGCGCTCAACCACCCCGATCACATCCGCACCTACCGCCAGGAAGAACGCCGAGACCGCGCCGACCGCAAACAACTCAGCCG
>JBDNHX010000277.1:0-31566 GCA_041688565.1 Planctomycetaceae bacterium | reverse complement strand
TCATTTCGCCATCCATCATTTCGCCATCCATCATTTCGCCATCCATCATTTTGGCCCCTGGCTTTTTCACAGGCCTGTCAGAATCCATCTTCATCCCCGATTCCGAATCGTTCATCGTCTCACCCTCGTCCACGCCCAGATCGTCCATTTTCTCTTTGGAATTCATCTCTGGTGAGTCCGCGTCAGAAGATTCAGACTCGGGTTCCGGCATTGTGGAATCCTTCGGAACATCGGACGACTTTTCCTCAGTCTTGCCTGGCTCCGCCGGGGGACGTGAGATTTCCTCGGCAACAGCGGTGAACTCCCCGGCAAAAGGTTTCGCGTTGTCAGGCAATGTCCGACCAACGATTTGAAAAGTCCGCGTTGCTTTCGGCAGACAAAAGTACAACATCCCCGCGTTGTCTTCATAGGCGCATCGGATCTGGCGACTGCCCGTCTCGGCGATCACAGCAAAACTCAAGGCACCGCCGCAGGCGTTGATGCCGATATTGTCGCGCACGGCAATCGCATCAATGCCAATGACGTCCCCGTTGATCTGCGCCAGCTTGTCTTTGCAATAAGCCTGAAGGCTTGAGTGAAGAATGCTCATGCGTTTGCTGTTCAATGCCGGGCGTTCTCGCTTCAGCCAAAGAGCCAGAGGCTTGCTGGATGTTGTGTTGACAGCGAACCAGTCACATGAAGATCCCGCGGTCATTCGGACTTCGATTCCTTCCGGAGTCCCAATCAGACGGCAAGTCATCACATCGCTCGCGAGAGTTTCCGGTGTGGTTTTCAAAAGGTCCTGCAGCGTTTTTTGGTCTTCCGGTGCAAGACCGGAATCCGACCATGGGATTGTCACACCCGGCAGTGTCGTCATCTCCAGACGCTTTGCAGAAAGCTCACCATTCAATTCGGGCAGGCTGCCGGTGACGCTGAAAAAGATCACCGCCAGCAGAACAAGAAAGCAAAGCACCGGCATGCCGATCACCAGAGCCCGACTGGGTCTGCGGCGACCCGGCCGTTTGCGACTACCATAGCCTCGCGGCTTGACGGGTTTGACCGAAAAACTCTCGGGAGCCGGACAAGCAGACTCCGAGGGCCCCGGAATCCCATTGGTCGCAGGTGATGCAGAAGAAGCTTCCGCCACCGTCGTGCTTCCCGGACGAACGACCATCGGGACCAGCAGGTGAGTGTTACACTTTGGGCATCGCCCCTGTTTGCCACCATAAGCATCCGGAACTCGAATTGTGGCAGTACAACTGGGGCAGTCAAATTCGATGGCCATGGGTCACATCTCTAAAACTTTTTTGTCTTTTCATGTCGCCAAAACTGCTGCGGGGGAAACAGTATTGTGGCGGAATCGTCCAACAAACAACAGTGGGATCAGCCTTCCAATCGTTGTTGGCTGCCACCGGGAAACACTTCAGGGAAAATTGTAAATCAAAGGCAGTGCATCCGGAAAAGAATCCAGTTGTGCTGGTCACAACGACGATTCGTAGAGATACGTTAACACTCGCTGTGTCCGGCAATTGCTGCCGAAGCGGCGGCCCGTCGAATTTCGTTCAAGCAGTACTTTATGACACTGACTGATTATCGCATCGATACTGCGATTTTTGCAGGACCGCTCGATCTGCTGCTGTACCTCGTGCGAAAGCAGGAAGTCGACGTCTGTTCCATGTCGCTCGCAAAGATCACGACCGACTTTCTCGACTACATTGATGTGCTTGAGTTTCTGGATTTCGATCTCATCGGTGACTTCGTGGTTGTTGCCAGCACGCTTCTGGAAATCAAAAGCCGCGAAGTCCTGCCAACTGTTGTGGAAGAAACGTCAGACGCTCCGGAAGAAGATACCGGCAGCGATCTGATCTCGCGTCTGATGGAGTACCGTCGGTACAAGGAAGCATCGAAGCTGCTCGATGAACGAGCCTCCGAGTGGCTCGAACGATTTCCGCGACTAAGCAGTGATCGTCCGGCGGCCAATCGCGATCGTGCGGATGATCGCATTCGCGAAGTCGAACTTTGGGACCTGGTCAGCGCGTTGTCACGCATTGTTCGGATTCCGAACCTGGAAAAGGAAATCGCCATCCGAATGGACGAGACACCGATGTCCGTCTTTCAGGAAAATATTCGCGACCGGATTCAGATCGAAGGGCGAGTCGCTTTCAGCTCATTCTTTGAAGGTGAGAAAGTTCAGTCCCGGATTGTGGGCATCTTTCTGGCCATTTTGGAATTGATTCGCCACGAAGGATATCGCTCCGAGCAGCCCATTGATTTTGACGAAATCTGGGTCCTGCCTCCGCGGGCCTGATGCTGCGTCGCTGTGGCAAAAGTCAACGTTTGCAGTGAGACATCGCAGGCGGTTTTCTGGTCTGAGCATCGCTTTGCCTGCAATATTGAGCGTCCGACTGCGTCGACAGTTCGGTGGGCAACCGGCCGATAATTCATACGACAATTCATCCGATGGATAATCCGCGCAGCCAAAACAGAGTCGGATCCCTATGATTTGCTGCAGTGATTTTCGTTCCCATTTCATTGTTCACTAAGCGATTTTGCTATGCCAGTCACACGCATCGCCAGCATTCTTCGAGACGGTCAGCCGGAAACCTCCATCGTAGCCAAAGGGTGGGTGCGGACTCGGCGAGATTCGAAGAATGGATTGTCCTTCATTGAACTTAACGATGGCAGCTGCCTGAAGAATCTGCAGATTGTCGTGGAGAGCAATGTTCCTGCGTATAACGAAAGCATCAAAGATGTGACCACCGGAGCCAGCTTGTCCATCGAGGGGACTCTGAAGGAATCGCCAGGCAAGGGACAGCGGATTGAGCTGCATGCCACGTCGCTGACGGTTCTCGGTGTCGCCGATCCGGCAACGTTCCCTTTGCAGAAGAAGGGGCACAGTATGGAATTCTTGCGCGAGATCGCTCACCTGCGTGCACGCACCAACACGTTCGGCGCCGTGGCCCGAGTTCGCAACTGCATCAGCTGTTCCGTTCACAACTTCTTTCAGCAACGTGGCTTTCTGTATCTGAACACACCGATCATCACCACCAGCGACTGCGAAGGCGCCGGCGAAATGTTTCAGGTGACGACGCTTGACCTAGCCATGCTCGGCAGGAAACAGATTGACAACATCGACTGGAAGCAAGACTTCTTTTCGAAGCCTGCATCGCTCACGGTCAGCGGTCAGCTGGAAGCGGAGACCTACGCGACGGCCGTCGGTGACTGTTATACTTTTGGACCGACCTTTCGCGCCGAGAACAGCAACACCACTCGGCACCTTGCGGAGTTCTGGATGGTCGAACCCGAAATGCCATTTTATGAGCTGCCCGACAACATGGACCTGGCAGAAGCATTCATCAAAACGTTGATCAATGATGTGCTGGAAAAGTGTCCGGACGACATGGCCTTTTTTAATGATCGAATCGACAAAACCGTCCTGAGCAAGCTGGAGAATATCCGCAGTAAGGAATTCATTCGGCTGCCGTACACAGAGGCGATTGAGATCATTCAAAAGAGCGGTCGGAAGTTTGACTATGCCGTGGAATGGGGCAGCGACCTGCAGACCGAGCACGAACGTTTTCTGACAGAAGAACATTTTGGGCAGCCAGTGATTCTGTTCAACTATCCACGGACTCTGAAGCCGTTCTATATGCGGTGCAATGAGGATGGAAAAACGGTCCGGGCGATGGACGTGCTGGTGCCCGGCGTGGGCGAAATTATCGGTGGCAGCCAGCGTGAAGAACGCCTGGATGTTCTGATCCAGCGGATGCACGAGTGCCACCTGAATCCGGAAGATTACTGGTGGTACATTGATCTGCGTCGTTACGGCACAGTGCCCCACGCAGGTTTTGGATTAGGACTGGAACGCGCGGTGCTGCTGATCACCGGAATGACCAACATCCGCGACGTCATCCCGTTTCCACGGACCCCAGGGCATGCGGACTTTTAGGCTTGAGCATTCATGCTGCGCGAGGAGCATCAGCTCAGTCCAAGTGCCTTCAGAATCGCGACTTCGTCATTATCAACGACGATCGGTGGATTCGCGAATGGTGTTGATGTGACGCCCGCTGGAGTCAGCTTTTTGCTCATCAACTCAGGATCGCCGGAATGGTAGGCCATCGTCAGGTCCGGGTCCTTTAATTGATGTCCTGTCAGAATGCAGACGACGCGATCGTCCGCTTGAATCAGGCCTTCTTTGCGAAGACGCATCACACCGGCGATTGTCGCTCCGCTTGCCGGTTCGCAGCCAAATCCGGTCGCTGCAATTCGAGCGCGGCAATCAATAATTTCCTGGTCAGAAACCTTGCGCACGACACCATCACAAACAGAGAGGGCGCGCAGAGCTTTCTCCAGGTTTACCGGGCGATTGATCTCAATCGCGCTGGCAAGCGTAGAAGCTCGCTCATTGTTCGCATTCATCGTGGTGTAACGTGACGAGATTTCTGATGCATTGGGGCGGCCATCGTTCCAGACGAGTTTGCTCTCGTTCACAAACTCATCCAGCGTATCGGCGCCGGACGCATTGATAATCGCCAGACGCGGAACGCGATCGATTAGACCCAGCATCTTCAGTTCCATGAACACTTTACCGAAGGCACTGCTGTTCCCAAGATTTCCACCGGGCACCACGATCCAGTCCGGCACCTGCCAGCCAAGCCCTTCGAGGACTCGCAGCATAATTGTCTTCTGGCCTTCCAGGCGAAACGGATTCACGCTGTTGCACAGGTAGATCGGATACTTTCTGCAGATGTCACGGACTCGAGCCAGCGCGTCGTCGAAGTCACCGCGAATTTGAATCGTCTTTGCTCCGTAATCCAGAGCCTGAGACAGCTTTCCAAAAGCAATCTTTCCACTGCCAACAAACACGATGCATTTGAAGTGTCCGGTGACTCCTGCATAGATCGCCAAGGATGCACTGGTGTTGCCAGTCGACGCGCAGGCCGTCATTTTTGCACCCACCATTCGAGCGTGAGTCGACGCGGCTGTCATGCCGTTGTCTTTAAAACTGCCCGAAGGATTCATGCCCTCATACTGCAGGAAAAGTCGACCGTCCCTCATATCGCACTGTTTGGCCAGACGGTCGTTTTTCTGAAGGATTGTCTGGCCTTCGCCGATGGTGACAATCTGCTCGTCGGAAGCGAATCGCAACAATTCCCGGAATCTCCAGACTCCGCTGTAGTCGACCGGGTTCAGTCGTGTGGTCCATCGCCGTTCGAATTCTGTAAGCGACATTGGAACGGGGATCGCATTCCAGTCGTAGGAGACGTCCAGAAGATTGCCGCACTTTGGGCATGCCGTGAGTATCTGGCCCACGTCAAAGGTTGCGGCACAATCGGGATGGATACATTGCTGAAATGCGACAGACATGGAAAACCACAAAAGTAAAGACGTCAGAAAGGCAAGCCCCGCGCCCACCGGACAGTGAGCCCGGTCGGGAGCAGAACGGGATGAACAGCAGAACGGGGTAAACAAAGGTTGCTCGTTCGGAGCAATCAAACCTGCTCAGGAGCCGTAGCGTAAGACCGGAAGCAGGCTAATGCCAGACGATTGCTGTTCAATTGCCTGCGCAGCCCAGCCAACAAGCCGGGAAATCACAATGACCAGAGCCTGACGGTCTGGAGGAATATCCAGCAGTGTCATCAGTCTGGCAGCTGCCCAGTCGGTCGTCGGGATTTGTTCTTCCTGAGACAGGAGTTTCTCAAGTCTGGCAGCCGCAGCCTCCAGACGAATTCGGTCGAAACTGCCCAGCATTGTTCGGCAGATCTCGGTCAGAAGTGTGGCACGATTATCGTCCGCCGCCGGACTGAAACCAAACGGCATCGACTGTCCCTCGCGACGTCGCCACCAGGCTTCGGCCTGATCCGGGTTTTGAAAACTATTCAGCAGATCGGAGGTCCAAATGAACGGATCGTTTCTGAGCTGTGACACGAATACTGTCGCCGCGGACTGCAATGCTGACACAATATTCGTCGTCGTGCTGGCCGCAAACCTGGCCGCAAAACAGGCGGGTCGCATTTCTGTCAGACATTCGCAGATCATCAAAGCGTTCATCGCCGCGTCTTCGGAAGCTGACGGTCGTCGTGAAGGCCCCCGGAGTCGGAACAACAAGCGGCCGGCCCAGGAGAGTTCGGTCTCATCGGCCGACAACTCCGTGGCGGACAGCGACGATAGTTCGGGCGGATCGCCAAGCCCTGCTGAAAGAATCAACGGCAATTGAGCCAGAAGTCTCCACACGTGGGCTCGAGCACTGTCTTCCGTATTGTCTTGCGGCGTCGGGTCGAAAAACGAAAGTAATGAGACACAGAGAGGTAACAATTCCAGCGGGCGAGCGCCGACAGGCAGTCTGGAAAAGACTTCGGAGCTGGAATTATCAAGCACCGCGGATTCTGCAAGCACCGAGCTGCAATCGGCCAGCTCTTCCTCAGTGGGAAGGGTCTGATTCAACAAAAGCCAGATCACGCGTTCAAACGAGTGCTGTTCGACCAGGTCGTTCACAGGATGTCCACAATAACAGACGCCCTCATCACTGAACGACAGCAAGTCTGTTTCGCCACAAACAACATCATTGAGCCCACCACTGCTGACGGATTCGCTTTTTCTGATGTCCTGCACCAGACGTCGCAAACCATTCACCAGGTGAACCGCCGGTTGTGCTGATCGATCCATAAAGTCAGACTCCCTTCCTCTTCATGAACACGGATCCATCCTGAGCATTCAGATGTGCGGCGGTATTTCGGAACTCATTTCCCAAATACGGTCACTGCCAGTTGTCTGAAGTCCTCACTGGAAGACACTCTACCCAACTGAACGCCACCTGTGAACCGAACGGGCACCCGAGGATACGAGATGACAAAATGGGTGATGCAGGAGGAATCGCGAGGGAGGCGAGGGGTTGTTTCTGCCTGCGAGTGAGCCCCGGCACGCAGCGCCGTTAAGGATTTCTGTAGCTGGATTCGTGAGAATTCGGGCTTTTGTAACGAAAACTCCTTAACCACGTTGCCCCTGCGTGGAGAGCTGTGTGTTGGCACGCCTGTCTGACAGCATTCGGATGGGATATTGCCGGTGCTGAGTTATTTGTGCTACGGGCAGAGCACTTCCAGCATGCTGACAGCGCCATCGGGAAGCAGCGATGTTTCACCCGAGCAGGCTGGTAGTAGTACGGTTGATCCCATTGGCAGTGCCGCCGAACCATAGCGACTCTTGACGACCGCATTGCCCTGAAGCGACATCAGAATCCGAAATCGGTCGTCGGTGGTGATGCGAATCGGATCAAGAAATCGGTGGCGGCGAATGACGAAAAAGTCGCACCGCACGAGCTCTTCAAAAGGATGTGAGTAATCACAGAGTTGCACCGGCTGGACAGGTGAAACCGGACCGCGCTGAAAGTCGATGCAGGCAATGGATTCTTCAACGTGGAGGGGGCGCGATTTTCCGGAGGCGTCGACGCGACCCCAGTCGAACAGTCGAAACGTCAGATTGCTCTGCTGCTGAATTTCCGCAAGTACAATGCCCGGGCCAAGTGCATGGACAGTTCCTGCTGGCACAAAAATGCAGTCGCCTGGTTTCACAGAAATCAGATTCAGGCAGCTTTCAAGACTGCCGTCGTTTAGAGAACGTTGCAGCTGTTCGGGGGTGACATCCGCTTCCAGTCCGGCGCAAATCTGGCTGTCCGGCTGGGACTCAAGGATGACCCACGCTTCCGTTTTTCCGTTCTCGTTCGCGTTGTATTGTTTCGCGAGCCGATTATCAGGATGAACCTGAAGAGACAGCCAGTCGTTGGCGTCGAGGAATTTAATCAGCAGCGGGAACTGATCGGCCGTGGCGTGTCGGCCCAGAAGTTCCTGGCGATGGCTGCGCAGGATTGACGCCAGCGACTGGCCAGCCAGCGGACCTGATGCCACATGACTCTGACCGTCGGCATGATCGGCGACTTCCCAGCTCTCAGCGTAATCCTGACCTTCACCAATCGGCTTGTTCAGGAGCGTACCAAGCCGACGTCCGCCCCAGCGAATTCGCTTCAAGATCGGTTCAAAGGTGAGTGGCGGAAGCATGCTCTGTTACTTGAAGGAGAAAATGTCGGCCGTAGGAAGTTCAGCGATGGATTTGAGCCCGAACAGTTTCAGAAATTTTGCAGACGTGACATAGGATACATCACCTCGTTTGTTGCCGGTTCGCTGCAGTTCAATCAGCTGCAGGCGAAGCAGTTGTCGCAGCAGGGACATGGCGTTTGGCCGATCGACCGATTCGACCGTCTCTTTTTCCACAGGCTGATTCCAGGCGACGAAGGCCAGGATTTCCAGCACGTCCGGAGAAAGCTTGACGTCTCTTGGGCCAAGGCCAAACGTCCGAGTCGAAACGTCGCCAAATTCTTCTCGAAGTTCAAGACGATAGCCACCTTCGTGAAGCCGAATTTCGTAAGGTCGGTTCTCCCGAGAGTACGACTGATTCAGTGAATCGACAAGCGACACGGCCACTCGGTTGTCAACATCCTGACCGATTAGAGAGGCCAGCTTGCGAGCTGTGAGGGCCACATCACCGCCCACGAAAACCGCAGCTTCGATAACCTCACGAGGAGAGACCCGCCGAATTCCATCCACAAGCACGGTTTGGCTTGATGCCTCCGCCTCCGCCGCCGTGGACTTCAGATCTTCTGCCAGCTGAGCGCCGATGGAAATTCCCTGCGCCACTTGTTCATCATCACTGGATGGTCCCGGAGCGGCCTCCGCAAAATCAACAAACACAGTTCCCATCTGACGCTCGGCCGCGTCCAGCGCCTCGAGCGCCTGGCGATAGGCGAGCTCAATGTCCTCAACCGCAAAATCCTCTTCGGGCAGGTCGCCGTTCGGAACGTCGAGTTCATCAAGCCGATCTGATTCTTCGGATCCATCCATCATGATTGGGCTATTCTAAGTTAGCCTTGGAAAATGCGGACATCAGTTTTCCGCCGAATCGAAGGATGCCGGATTCCAAAGTCAGTTCGCCGGTGACTTCTCCATTTTTGACCTGGAAATCAAGAGTCGCGCCGTCTCCGCCAGTCTGGAAAGAGGCGATAGCACGAGCACGGCGGCGCGCCCATTCTCGCTGCAGTTCCTGCTCTTCAGTTGTTTTTCCTGGCGGATCTTTCTTTGCGATCTCGTCAAATCTCTGGACCCATGGCAGCAGTTTTACATCCAGATGAACAGGATTTTCTGACGGCTGTGGCGCGCCGAGTCCAGCGATGGTCTGCTTCATTTTTTCTACCGCGCCCGGGCCGGAAGCAAGCCAGACATGAGTCGGGCTGACACCGATGAACAGGTCTTTTTTGGTGCCAAAAATTCTGTCGACGAGATCAATGTATCCTTCAGCAAGCTGCACACGATGAATGGCGACATCGCCTTGGGAAGCGACATTCATCTCAATCTGATTGCCCTTTCCGGCATCTGCGAGTTCTGGCAGAACGGTTGTCATCTTCGCTGCTTCAGGCGATGAAAACGCGCCAACAGAGGTGAACTCGCCCTTGCCGTCTGGAACAGATTCAATAAATGCGTTTAGCCAGCCGGCCTTGATACTGGCTCGAAAAACATCCAGCACACCGGATGTGACTTTGTTCGAAACAGCCTTTTCTGAATCCGTTCGTTCCTTTGATACTTTCAGGCGATCGGCCATATCCTTTTCGGTGAGGCTCAGGAACTCGAGAATGTTCGCCTGTCGCATCGCGTCTACTGGATGGTTCAGTCGGCCGGAGAGTGCCGAACCTTCAAATTTGGCAAGTCCTGCAAACGCGTCGGGCTGAGTTCCAATCTGCTGTATAGTGCCGGATAGTGATGAGCTGGCGATCGCTGCTGCGAAGACTTTCAGTGACGCAACTGGGGCCGTTGGCGTCTTCTTGTCCAGACTCAACACGGCCGAGATGCGAGATGCTTCGGCGAGCAATCGTTCGCCTTCATCCATCTGCTGTTTGACGGCCAGCTTACGCAGTTCAAATTCTGTTGCTGATTCTTCTGGTCGTTTTTGTACGGCATCCAGGCTGACACGTCGAACTTCAGCAAACGATTCGCGACGATGCTTCTGAGCGGCATCGTCAGTTGCAGTGTTGACCAGTTTGGCCACCATATTGCCTTGAATTTTTCCTTCAGGCATTTTGGCCTTCAGGATAAGATCTTTCAGAGTCGGCATGGCCGATTTGTCGTTCGTCAGAACGAACACCGCATACCTGCTGTCCGCGACAACTCGCAGCCAGCCAAACTCCGGATCCTGACTGATCTGATAGAGGCTATGGTCTTTACCATCACGAACAACTTCGTAGCCGAGGGATTCCAGATTCTCACGAAACTGCTTAAACAACGGTTGCGATCCCGAAAGCGGAATCCAGATCAGCAGAGCGTTGGGTTTTACTCCGGTGACTGCACTGACGTAAACGGGACGCGTTTCGTCGACACCGATGGCGAATGTATCGATGTAGCCTTCGATGTTCTCCCACTGCGTCTTTTCGGCGGGGAGCGTCAGGTCGATCAGCGTCTTCAGATCCGCTTTGAGCGAACCAAAGCCGGGATGAGAAATTGTGATGCGGGCGTCCTGCGGGGACTGGGCCAGGGAGTTCGCAGAAGTCGCGGTTGCTGTGATCAGCACAAGTGCCAGATAAAGGACAATTTTCATAATGCTCACCGAAATGCCAGTGGATTAAAAAAGTCTGTTACTGCCACTGCCAGCAGCGTTGGCCAATCTTGTCAGCAGTGGTTGTCAGACTGTGTGAATGCCGGGTTCGAGCCTGGTTCAGGAGTTGGTCGGCATTCAGGTTGACTGTTTTGGAAAAAATCAGGGTTATGAACAATTCAGGAACGTGAAAGACGATTTTGTGATGACGTCACGGCTTGAACTTGCATTACCAGAAAACCTGACAACGCGGATTGTTGCGGAAGCCGCCCAACCTTGCGCCCAGGTTACCTGCAAATTCTATCTGAACGAGTCAAAACGGGTAAAGGCGGGTTGCTGTTTCTGGGTCCAGTCCGGAGCCCATATTTGGGATTTTTTTAAAAAGACTCGACTCCCGGCCGTGACCGGAGGCTCCTGATTCTTGCCGACCTTTCGGAATCGTCCTGGAAGCTGGTGAACCGTTTGAAGTTGCTCGCTGACATTTGCTAGTCTCCCCGCAGCCTCAATTGACTGCTTCTGCTCACTCTGACTGTCTCAAGAGACTCGAATGCCGCGTGATTTTCTTAAGGGTACGAAAGATGTCTATGACGTCGTCGTCATTGGAAGCGGGCTGGCGGGCCTGACGTCCGCCAATATTCTCGCGCGGCAGGGTTGCAGTGTTCTGCTGCTGGAGCACCATTATCAGCTGGGCGGCATGGCCACGTGGTTCAAACGGTCGGGCGGCCACATTTTTGACATCTCTCTGCACGGCTTTCCGTATGGGATGATCAAGAGTTGCCGTAAATACTGGACGCCGGAGATCGCTGAATCCATCATTCCGCTTAAAGGCATTCGATTTGAGAACCCCCAGTTCTCTATCAAAACCACGTTCACTCGCGAAGACTTTACTCGGATCCTGGTGGAACACTTCGGAATTTCACCGTCGACGGTTCAGCAATTCTTCGACACTGCTCGAGGAATGAACTTTTTTGATGAGCAGTCAAAGACAACTCGGGAATTGTTCGAACAATTCTTCCCGGGCCGCGACGACGTCGTTCGCATGCTGATGGAACCGATCACCTACGCCAACGGATCCACTTTGGAGGATCCGGCCATCACTTATGGCATCGTGTTTTCCAATTTCATGCAGAAGGGCGTTTACACTTTTGAGGGTGGTACCGACGCGCTTGTCACCAGGATGCGGGATGAACTGATCCGCAATGGCGTGGATATTCGGATTCGCAGCCTTGTGGAAAAAATTGAAGTCAGCGCCGATCGCAAAGTAACGGGCGTTGTCGTCAACGGAAAACGCATCGCCTGTCGATCGGTGGTTTCCAACGCCAACATCAAATCGACGATCGAAAATCTGGTTGGCGTTCAGCACTTCGATGAGAAGTTCGTTGCGGAGTCCCAGGCTGTCCGGCTCAACAACAGTTCCTGCCAGGTTTATATGGCGTTAAAACCCGGCGAAAGTTTTGATCCCGGCTGCGGCGATCTGCTGTTCCATTCTGAGCATAAGGGATTTGACATCGACGCGATGCTTAGCAGAAATGTCAGTAGCCGCACCTTCAGTTTTTACTATCCCGAAACCCGGCCGGGCAGTGATCGCTGGCTGGTGGTGTCATCCACGAATGCCAATTATCGCGACTGGGCGGAATTGTCGGAAGTTGATTACGAGGCGGCGAAGCAGGACCTGATTGAATCGACTCTGAGTTGTCTTGAACGGTACGTTCCTGATATCCGGGCAAAACTGGCCCATGTGGAAGCAGCCACGCCACGAACCTTCGAACACTACACGCGGCATCTTGCCGGATCTTCGTTCGGCACCAAGTTCGAAGGTCTGCAGGTCAGTCGCGATCTGCCTCAGCAAATCGCCGGCCTCTTTCATGCCGGCAGCGTCGGGATCATCATGTCGGGCTGGCTTGGTGCTGTGAATTATGGTGTCATCGTGAGCAATGACGTGGACAAATACCTGACGCAGCCTTCCGCAGGTCTGTAGATTTTCGCACACTTCCTGTGGCACAATCGTCCGCCTTCTCTTTTCGTGGAACGAGTGACATGAAATTTTTTCGAATGGTTTGTCTCATCACAATTTTAAGCTCCAGTGTTTCTTCAGCCAAAGCAGACGAAGGCATGTGGCTCTTCAATGATCTGCCGCGTGAGATGCTGAAACAGAAATACGGTTTTGAGCCGTCGGCAGAATGGGCCGAGCATCTGATGAAGTCAAGCGTCCGCTTCAACGTCGGAGGCTCGGCTTCTTTTATCTCCAGCAGCGGACTTGTGCTGACCAACCATCATGTCGGATCAGACACCCTGTTTAAGTTGTCGACTCCCGAACGCAACATTATGGAGGTCGGCTTTCTTGCAAAGACCACTCAGGAGGAGCTGAAAGCTCCGGACCTGGAACTCAACCAGCTCGTCAACATTCAGGACGTAACAGAGGCTGTCAAGCAGGCCGTGACGTCTGAAATGACGACACAACAGGCGGTTGCTGCAAGACGTGCGGTGATCGCGAAAATCGAAAAAGACGCTCTGGATGCATCTGGTCTGAAAAGCACCGTCACCACGCTTTACGGAGGCGGTCGATATCATCTGTATCAGTACAAAAAATACACGGATGTTCGTCTGGTCTGGGCACCAGAAACGGCGATCGCATTCTTTGGCGGTGATGCTGATAATTTCGAGTATCCTCGCTTCTGCCTTGATGCCACGATCTTCCGAGTTTATGAAAACGACAAGCCGGCGAAGATCGAACATTTTCTGAAATGGTCGGCCGACGGTCCCGTGGAAAATGATGTTGTGTTCGTTTCCGGCAATCCGGGACGAACCAGCCGAATCCTGACGATGGATGCGTTGAAGTATCAGAGAGATCTTAATCTGCCGTACATCCTGGCGAGCCTGCGTCGTCAGGAGATTCTGCTGCAGCAGTATGGATTGCGCAGTAAGGAAAATGCACGCCGGGCCCGGGATGAACTGTTCGGCGTTCAGAACTCACGCAAGGCGCGGCTGGGCATGCTGGCCGGGCTTCAGGATCCACAGGTTCTGGCTGATAAAGCGGCCGCGGAAAAGGCGTTGCTTGAGGCCGTGAATTCTGATCCAAAATTGAAGCCGTTGGCTTCTGCATGGCAAACGATCGCCGAGACCACAACGAAGCGTGCCGATCTGCTGGGCAAGGGGGTGGCTGTGAACAGTCATCTGTATGGCATTGCCCTGCAACTGGTCCAGATGGCGGAGGAAGATCAAAAGCCGTCGGGTGAGCGACTTCCGGAATTCTCGGATGCTGGCCGCGAGTCTCTGCTGCTGCAGCTGTATTCCGAAGCACCAATTTATACCGATCTGGATCAGGTGCTGCTGGCCGATTCGATTGCGAAAACTCTTGAACAACGCGGGTTTGATGATCCTCTGTGTCAGGAAATTTTGGCCGGGAAAAATCCGGCCAGCCGTGCGGCAGAATTGATTGGCGGAACACAGCTGTTGAGCGTGGAAAACCGAAAGGCTGTCGCGGCAAGTGGTTTGCCAGCCATTTTGAACAGCACCGATCCATTGATTCAGCTGGCGAAAATTATCAATCCGGAAGTCCGCAGAATTCGCGTGATTACAGATCAGCTGGATGAGCAGGACAAGCAGGCTTATGCGAAGATTGCTGAGGCAAAGTTTGCGACCGAAGGAACCGCCACTTATCCCGATGCTACCTTTACGCTGCGTCTGGCGTTTGGTCCTGTGAAGGGTTACGAGCAGGACGGCCAGCAGATCCCCGCCTGGACAAATATCGGCGGCGCTTTTGAGCATGAGAAGGTGCACGAAGGCCAGACGGATTATGTGCTGCCGGCTTCGTGGAAGAAATCGGCTGACAATCTCAGTAAGGAGACGCCGTTCAACTTTGTCTGCACGGCCGACATCATCGGAGGCAATTCAGGAAGCCCTGTTGTGAATCGCAGGGGCGAACTGGTCGGGTTGATTTTTGATGGAAACATTCAGTCTCTGTCCGGCAACTTTGTCTACACGGACACGCAGGCTCGCTCTGTTTCAGTTCACTCCAGCGCCATTCGCGAGGCGATCAAAGTTGTTTACGGTGCTGAGTCTCTTGTGAAGGAACTTGGCAAATAGTTTTTTTTGCCAATCGTCATTGTCGGTGGACGCCGCTGTTCCCGCATTCTCTGTCCTGAGTTGTTTTCATTCTGTTAAGGCCAGCCATGACACTTGACGAACTTCAGCAGCTGATCGATCGAATGTACTCCAGCAAGGATCAGACGCGTGGGGTTGAAGGGACTTTTATGTGGCTGATGGAAGAGATTGGCGAGCTGGCGGCGGCCTTGCGGGAGTCCCCTAAAGAGGACATCGCGAAAGAGTTTGCCGATGTTCTGGCGTGGCTGGCCACAATCGCCAATGTGGCCGGCATCAATCTGACGGAAGCTGTTCAGCAGAAGTACGGTCATGGCTGCCCGGGCTGCAGCAAAATGGTGTGCATTTGTGCGGCGTCCGAGAAGCCATAACATCCGCAAAGCCCCGCTCGCTTGCTCGCGGGAATCGCAAGTAACGAGTCATGGAATAACTCGATTACGTAGTTCGGTCATTCCATGACCGAAACCTCTTCCGCTTCATCGCGGCTATTCAGCCTTCGTCAGCCGCACCATGTAGTCGACGAGCTGATTCCAATTCTCTGCTGTCCAAAAACGTCAAACCGATCGACGCGCCCATCTGCTGGTCAACATCGTGGTTGATACCGCCGCGAAGAAAGTTCTCGTACGATGGGCATTCCTGCCCGTCGAATTCCTTTAGAGTGGCACGTCGGGCGAGAATGCCCAACCTACCGCCATATTCGAGGCTGAACATAAATGCCGTGTTTTTTCAGACATGGCGCTGCCCTGTTACGCAGGGGATAGGACGTTGCAGATCCAGCGGGCCAGGAAATAAGGCTTTAGAAATCGCCGACGACTTCACCTCCGGCTCGAGTCCCCAGGGCTCGCCAGATGCTCAGATCAATGTTTTCGTTGATCGTACGGACGGAGCCATCGGCGAGGGCTGACTGCACAGTGCCAGGATGATAACTGCGAGAATTTAATGCCGAGTAACTTGCCGACGTTGTGCTGCTGCCTTCCTGGCGAGACGCATAATCGGTGTTATGAAAAGCGACTCCGCTGTAGTTAAAAATTACGTCGCTGTTAGGGGCCAGGGTCGTCGTGAAGCCGCTATGATGCGAATGGCCGTTGGCCCATTCCGTATGCCCGGATCCATCCTGAGTGGCGACAAAGATTCGGTCTTTGACTCCGGAATCAGCATATTGCGAGACGAGGACTTTGGTGCCCGGAACAGCGGTGCTTGGCGGGCCTCCGTTCCGAGTATATGCGGTCCAAGCATGCACTTCGGATGCCAGTAACGTATTGCTCGTGCCATCGGTCAGCGAAGCCATTTTGATGTTTGAATTTGGAAAGGTGATGCCGTCGCCGCCGCGTCCCGTGGTCGGATCGAAGACTATCCACGTTCCAAAATTGAATCCATAACACGTCGGCATCAGAAAAATCCCGTTCGTCCCTGTATTGCGTGCTCGGTTAGATTTAGGATCAGACGGACATGCGTAACTGGGGACTCGAAAGCCGCTGATGACCGGGAAGTTGCCCCACGCCTTACTGAGATCAATGTGATTGTAAAGATTTACCTGATCGAGGTAGGGAAGAAGCCGCCCGTGAATGGACCACGAACTGTTGTTGGTCACAGCGGGATTCACAGCCATGCTTGGAGGCAAGACGGTATTCGCGGATTCATAATTGTGCATGGCCAGAGCAATCTGTTTCAGATTATTTCGACATTGAATCCGCCGAGCCGCTTCACGAGCCTGCTGCACGGCGGGTAACAGCAGTGCTATCAGGATGGCGATGATGGCAATCACAACCAGCAGCTCGATCAGAGTGAACGCTTTTCGACAGCCGAATTTCGCGAAGGTCATCAGTAGAGATTCCGAAAAAGATATTGGCAACATCCACAGATCGGAGAGGAATTTAGACATTCCCGACGAGCACCCGCCTGAACTTTGCGGTTCACTCAGTCCCAATTCAATTTTCGTACCAACTCGTGGGGCTTTAAAATAACCGTGCGTTAAGCATCAATCTCTGCAACGCTGGCGGAATGTCCGCCGATCCTGCCGCCCAAATCGTCACTTGGGGTCGACGCACAGTGTTTTGAAGATTACCGGCTCACCGGCGGATGACATTCAACGCCTGCATCGCGCATGAGAACATCAGTTTCCACGGGTAAAGGGAGATCCGTCACAACTTGCGTTTGCAGTTCCGCGGCGCAGCCCCGAAGATGCCAGGCATGAGAACAGAAAAACAGAAAATGCTGGCCGGTGAACTTTATGACGCTCTCGACCCGGAACTCGTGACGGCCAGAGAACGCGCGCGCAACCTGTGTCAGGATCTCAATGCAACGCGTGAACTGGAACAGGAAACTCGCCGACGAATCCTCAGTGAGCTTCTCGGCAGCGGTGGCGATTCCGTCTGGATGCAGCCGCCATTCCACTGCGACTATGGAAGCAATATCTATCTGGGTGAACGCGTTTACTTCAATTTCAACTGCGTGATCCTCGACGTGTGCGAAGTTCATGTCGGCGACTTCACATTCTTTGGCCCGGCCGTGCAGATCTACGCCGCAACGCATCCTCTAAATGCACAACTACGACGCTCACAGGAATTCGGCAAGCCAGTTGTCATTGGCTCGGACGTGTGGGTCGGTGGAGGATCCATCATTCTTCCCGGAATAACGATCGGCTCAAGAACCGTTATCGGCGCGGGCAGCGTGGTTACGAAGGACATTCCGGATGACGTTGTCGCTGTCGGAAATCCTTGCCGAGTTCTTCGCCAGATCACAGAGAACGATCGCCCTCAACAGCAGCTTCCAAAATCATTCTCGGCCAACTCAACGGATCTCCGGCCATAAAAAAGCCGCCTCTGCAGAGACGGCTTTATTCAGAATCGATCTTCCGCAAATTATTGAACTTCTTTCGCAACCTTCAAAATCTGGAGCAAGGCCATTGCCTTGTCCAGGCCGCCGACGGAGTTTGCAAAGGCGGCCGCCTTGCGAATGTCGGCGATTCCCACGTTCGCATTGGAGCCCGGATCTTCTTTTGCTTTAGCCTTTGGCTTCGCAGGCGTCCTTTCTTCCGACGATCCTGCTTGAGCCTCAGGTTCTGCCGCCTCGTTCAGACCGCCTGATTCTTCCATCTCGGATTCAATATCCGGTTTCCGTGTACTTGAGCTCTTCTTAGCCATATCTTCATTCCGCTGTCTGCGTGGTTTGAAAGGAGTCCGCCAGCCTTCACATTTTGTGACAGCCGCGCCGTTGAGATTCATGGATTCTCGATCGAAAATTTCATGAGCGGCGGATTGTATGTCATGGCTGAGGTACGTTCGACCGTCCTCCGTTCAATTCGCATGTTCAATAACGAAACTCCCCGGCATCAACACCCGGTCACGATTGGCGAACCCGAGCGCGTGCAGTAGGATCGCCTATCCCAAACCTGACCCATTCCTTCTCGCCACGACGAAAAGAGCGGCTGCCATGGTGCGATTCCTGTTCGGATTTCTGTTCCTCAGTTGCCCACTGATCGGCCAGACCTTTGGCGCCGGGGATCCACCAGACGCTGTTGCGAAATCTGCGCGCCCGAATATTGTGATGATTCTTTCCGACGACCAGGCATGGACCGATTACGGATTGATGGGGCATCCGGCCATTCAGACTCCGAACCTTGACCGGCTGGCATTGCGAAGTGCCTTATTCCGACGTGGCTACACTCCAGTCCCGCTGTGTCGTCCGTCCCTGATGTCGATGATCACCGGCAAATATCCGCATCAGCACGGAGTCACCGGAAATGATCCCCGGCCCGACAAATCACTTTCTGATGTTCAGTATGACCGACTGCGAGAGCAACTGATTTCCCGAGTTGATCAGCAGGCGACTTTGCCCAAACTTCTGGCCGAGCAGGGCTATCTCAGCATGCAGTCCGGAAAATGGTGGGAAGGCCATTATTCGCGTGGCGGATTTACTCATGGGATGACGCGCGGGTTTCCTCAGAAGGGCGGTCGCCACGGTGACGATGGCCTTGAGATCGGTCGCAAGGGAATGTCGCCCGTCTTCGATTTTATCCGCGAAGCCCAGGCTCAACAGAAGCCCTTCTTTTTGTGGTACGCCCCCATGCTGCCTCATACGCCTCACAATCCTCCGGAGCGGCTGCTGAAAAAATATCAGCAGGAAGGTCGCCCGGAGGCCCTGGCAAAGTACTTCGCGATGTGTGAGTTCTTTGATGAGACCTGCGGAGAACTGCTGACTCATCTGGACGAACAGAAGCTGTCAGACAACACCATCGTGGTGTATGTCACCGACAACGGCTGGATCCAGGCAACGCCGGAAATGCAGCTTGGAGCCGCATGGGATCATGGCTTTGCACCTCGATCCAAGCAGACTGTTTATGAAGGAGGAATTCGCACGCCCATCATGATTTCATGGCCCAGGAAAATTACTCCGACCGATCGACCCGAACTGGCCAGTACTTTGGATGTCTTCCCGACGTTGCTGGCAGCCACGGGACATGAGCTGCCTGACGGACTTCCCGGCGTCAATCTTCTGCCACTGCTTCAGGACCAGAAACCACTCGAGCGAACATTTTTGTGCGGAGAAAGTTTCTCCCATGACGTGGCCGACCTGAACAATCATGAAAGGTCGCTGCAGTATCGCTGGTGTATCGAAGGGCCATGGAAGCTGATTCTCACCTACGACTTCCCGGCTGATCGTTACTCGTTTGTGCATGCCGTGAATGAACGTCAGCCTCAGCTTTTTGATGTCGTATCCGATCCCTCCGAACAACAGAACGTGGCCGAACAGAATCCGGAGGTGGTCCACCGACTGGCCGCTCATTTGCAGGCAACGTGGCACGTGAACAAAGCACCGATTGGTTTAAAATAGTCGTTGAATTTCAACAGCACACTCGTAGCCCTGCCTTCAGCAGTGAGTCCTTCAGGAATTTTCAATGGCCAGTATCTGCGTCTTCTGTGGTTCACAAAGCGGCGATGATCCGCAGTACGTTCAGGCCGCGCATGACCTTGGAAAATTCCTTGCATCAAACAACCATACGATGGTCTATGGCGGCGGCAGCACGGGCATGATGGGAGCGATTGCAGACGCGATGCTCGAACTGGACGGCCACATCATCGGTGTCATTCCTGTGCATCTGGCTCGCGTTGAACTGATGCATGCCGCAGTCAAGGACATGCGACTGACGGCCGATATGCACGAGCGAAAAGCAACGATGCATCGCCTGTCCGACATTTATGTGGCTCTTCCGGGCGGTTTTGGAACAATGGAAGAACTGTTTGAGGCCATCACGTGGGCTCAACTGGATCTTCATACGCATCCCATCGTGGTGGCCAATATCAACGGAATCTACGATGGCCTTGTGCAGCTGATTGACGGGATGAAAGACAGCCATTTTCTGTCTGAAAAATGTCGCAACCTCGTCACAATCGTGAACACCAGCGAATCGCTGCTGCAGTGGCTGGGTGACACCACGCAATCCATCGCAAGTGTCTGAAAACAACGGTTGACGTTGGCCCCGGTGCCCAACGCTCGATGGCAGTCAATTTGTGATTATAGTAGCCATCACTCTCCGAGTGATGAATGCCATGGGCCGCGTAGTGCGGCCTTCGTCACTCGGAGAGTGACGTCTACTATGTCAAATCGAGTGCCATTGGCCCAACGCCGTTAAGGATCTTTGTAGCCGGATTCGTGAGAATTCGGGCATTCGTCAGGAAACGATTCCGAAGTCTCACGACTTCGGCTACGAAACCCCGCCTGCTTCCTCTACGAAAAATCCTTAACGGAGTTGCCCTGTGCTGGGCCACGTCGCCGGATCGCACGCTCACATTTTTCTGGGGCATGCGGCTAAACGATGGGCTGCGGATCTCGATCGGGAAAGAAACGCCCGTGTTCCAGAAAATGCTGAATGCTGGAGATGGCTGTCGCGTCGCTCATCAGAAAGGCATGAATCTTCGGAATCCGCAGGAAGTCAGCGGCGCCGGCAAGTCGCGCACTGGCGACAGTCACAGTGCCATCATCATCACCAGGCAACAGTCTGTTGAAGCCTCGATCATCACCTCGTCCGCCGGCGATAATTCCAAATTCAAAATCGGGCGTCGGCAGCGATCGGATGGTACCGGCCGCATCAGAAACCAGCTCCTGCCCGGCAGGCCCATAGAGTGTTCGGAACAGAAAATTACGTTTCAGCATATCGGCAAGCTCCGCGCCACCGTTGGGAGTTCCCAGCATCACCATGCGATGGATTCTCGAATCGCGATGATCTTTCAGATATCTCCGGACCACCAGACCGCCCATGCTGTGGACGACAAAGCTGATGTTTGAAACAGCGGTGAGCGATCGAATGACGGAATTCAGATACTCGGCCGACTGCTGCAGCGCGACTCGAGTGCTTGGGTACTCGAAAGGAATATGCACATAGCCCTCGCGAGGCATCGCGTTCAGGATCGGACTGAGAGATCTCGACGAACGTCCAATGCCGTGCAGATAAATGATCGCATGTCCGGTATCCGGCTGCAGGTTTCTGGTCTGGCGGATCTGATCGAGCAATGATTCACATTCGGCCAGTGTGCCCGAGTGGTAACGTCGGTTGGCAGCATCCAGAAGTCGATGATGATCGCGGAGCACATTGTGCTGGATGCGGAAACCCTGAAAATATCTCACGTCGCCCCAGAACTGCATTCCGCCCAGCGTGGGCATGCCCGGCTGGGGTGCTTCACGGTTCGCGGGGTCTTCATCATCGGATTCCTCCGCGCTGGTTTCCAGCTCCGGCGTTTCCTGTCCCGCCAGCACAGTGCCAGACTTAAGCAGACTGGCCATGGCGATCAGCTGAAGGACGGTGCGACGATTGATCATGGGCGATGAACCTGCAAAATACTCTGACACGAACGACTCAGGAGTGACGAATGATGCGATGGACCGCTTCGAACAGCAAGCCCAGCCATGCCGCGTTTCGCTCTGCATCAAACGACACCAGCCGCTCGGAAGATTGACCAGCCAATCGTGCTGCTGTACCGTTCCGACGAATCATGAGAAATGGGTGAGGGCGGCGGAGAAGGAACTTTATGCAGGTCACCGTTCGAGAATATGGGACGCTGGCCGTCTATCTGGGGAAGTGGCTGCTGCTGGCCGGAGTTCTGGGGCTGCTGGTGGGCTCCGCCTGCGCCGTGTTTCTCTGGTCGCTCGATCTTGTCACCAGCATTCGTTTTGCAAACCCATGGTTACTGTGGGGGCTGCCGATCGCCGGGGCTGTCGTCGGGGCGATGTACTGGCTGTTCGGCAAGTCAGTTGAAGCCGGCAACAATTTGATTGTGGACGAGATCCATGAACCGGGCGGCGGAGTTCCTCTCCGAATGGCCCCGCTGGTCCTGATCGGAACAGTCATTACGCACCTTTTTGGGGGTTCTGCCGGGCGTGAAGGAACGGCCGTGCAGATGGGTGGAAGCCTCGCGAGCGGCCTCGCTCGTCTGGTTCCCGGGCTGACTCGCGAAGACACGAAGACCCTGCTGATGGCTGGCCTCGCGTCGGGATTTGCCGGTGTCTTTGGCACCCCGGTCGCCGGGATGATCTTTGCCCTGGAAGTCCTGTCCATCGGTCGCATGAACTACGCGGCAATTTTTCCGTGTCTTGTCGCAGCTGTGGCGGGCGATCAGGTCTGTGTGGCCTGGGGAATCGGTCACACGCATTATCGAATCGCTAGTCTGCTGGCTAGTGATTCCGAACCGCATCTGGCTCCGTTTAATGTTCGTCTAATGGCGCTGATCATTGTGGCCGGAATCGCATTTGGACTGACTGCGGTCCTGTTTACCAGGCTGGTTCATGGTGTCAGCCGCCTGTCGAAGGAATATATCGCCTGGCCAGTGGCTCGCCCGATCGTCGGCGGTCTGCTGGTGATTGGACTGGTCCATGTCTTCAGCCTCAGCGATTACCTCGGCCTGGGCGTTTCGTCACCCCACGCAGAAGATGTCACCATCGTCAGTTCTTTTCAGATTGGCGGGGCCCACACGTGGAGCTGGTGGTGGAAAAGCGTACTGACGGCCATCACGCTCGGAAGTGGCTTCAAAGGTGGCGAAGTCACACCGCTGTTCTTTATTGGCGCGACGCTGGGGAACACGCTGGCCATCCTTCTTGGTGCACCGGTCGACCTGTTTGCGGCTCTGGGATTTATCTCCGTCTTTGCCGGAGCCACCAACACTCCGCTGGCCTGCATTGTGATGTCCGTTGAGCTGTTTGGTGGTGAGCACCTGCTTTATTTTGCCGTGTCCTGTCTGATGGCGTATCTGTTCAGCGGACATTCGGGAATCTATCTGTCACAACGTACTGGGACTGCAAAGCCGGGTTTCGCAGCAATGCCTGGCGTCGCAAAAGAAAATGCGGAGCCCATGTCGGAACGATAACCACGCCCGACAAAACCAGAACAGGCTCGACCGACTGAACACGGTCGCAAACGACCGAGCTGTCGCCCGCCAGTCATCAATGTTATTGCTGCAGCCACACAAGGCAGGCAATGGCCAGAATGATGCGATAATAGCCGAAGGGCGTCAGGCCATACTTGCCAAGCGCACCCACCATGAATCGAACGCTCACAACGGCGGCCACGAAAGCGGTCACAAGCGAAACCAGCGGCATGGCCACTCCATAGTCAGCGATCATCTCTTTGCCATGCTTCAGTCCTTCATAAGCGGTCGCTGCGCTGAGCGTCAGCAGGCCCAGCAGAAAGCTGAATTCAACGGCCGCCATCATGCGAACTTTCACCAGACGACAGCCCAGAATTGTGGCCAGACTGCGACTGAAACCCGGCCAGAATGCCAGACATTGCATTAGGCCGACAAACAAAGCGTCGCGCCACGTCATGTGAATAATGTCCTTCCCGAGATCCGCTTCGTTCTTCTTCTGACCGAGCGACTGCAGCAGGATAATGACGCCTCCCACAAACAGAGCTGCCGCGACCGGTCCGACTCCAAACAGATGCTCCTTGATCCAGTCCTTGAACAGCAACCCCACGACCGCGGCCGGGAAGAACGCCACGATCAGATTGATCAGCAGTCGCAGCCCGTCAGCATCTCGCCCCAGCATGCCGGTCACGATCTGTCTGATGCGGCCGAAGTACAGCACGAACACCGCCAGAATGGCGCCCGCCTGGATACAGATCGCCAGAGAATTGGCCGCTGCTTTCTGTTGTTCGTCGGCATCCATTCCCATCAAATGCTCGACGATCAGCAGGTGACCGGTAGAACTTACCGGCAGATATTCCGTCGCCCCTTCCACGAAACCCAACACCACGGCCTGAAACAGGGACAGCGTCGGGCGAGGCGTTACGGTGACAACAGCGTCCGGAGGCAGTTCCTGAGCCCACGCGGCACCCGCACCCACGGTTCCGACCATCAAAACCACTGCCATCATCTGAAACTGAAACCTCATTCGTCTTCTTCAGTTCGCTTGCCTGTACCAAGGACGGTCCCCATCACCAGACCGGCCATCAGCAGATCGACCAGATGATTGTCCTTGTCGGAATTCTCTTCCGTCGTGGCCAACTTCAATTCTTTTGCAGCCATAACAATTTCAGCAGCACGAGGTGCTTCGAACGACTCTTCAGTGATCAGGAAGGAAGGCGATGCCCACTCTTCCATGAAGCTGTCGATGCCAGTGACGTCATGCTGAGGAACCTGAGTTTCAGCGGACAGCAATGACTCTTCCGCCATTTCCTTCCGGAAAGCTTCCGGATCCCGCTGAACCACATTTCCAGCCGGGTGGGCCGTAATGCTGAGCACGGAATCGTTGGTCCAGTTGTCGGACGCATTGTACATCACCGGAATGACAACGTTGGTCAGCAGCAGATCTGCAGGATTGACTGAGCCATTCTCATCGCTGGAAGCCACGGTGAAGACCCGCGGCTGGCTCCATGGGAGACCATTGCCAGTGGAATCCAGACCACGAATCCACCAGCGGTAAGTTCCGGCCGTCAACGCTGTCGGAGACGTGTAGGTCAGCCCCTGAATGCCACGCTGATTGATGACCACTGGTTGTGAGGAATCAGAAATCCGCTTGACGATGATTTCGTAGGTGACCGCATTCGATCCTGCATTCCAGAAGAATGACGGAATGTTGTTGCTGTCAACAAACCCGCCAGTAAGAACAGGGGCCACGCCAACACCAGTCGTCACACTGAAATCAGCCGCACCGCTCCACTGCGAGAAATTGCCGTCCGTGTCGACCCCACGAACCCAGGCTTTAAAATTGCCATTTTCAAGCGGAAGGGTTGCCTGATAGGACCTCGTTGTGATTCCGTTCACTCGCAGAACCTGCGATGTGCTCGTCGTCACATTGTCAACCCACAGTTCATAGCTCACATATTCGGTCACACCATTCCATGTGAACAACGGCAGATCGGTTGAGATGGCACCGCGAGGATTGACAATCGTCGGAACAGGAATTGTGAAGTCCGTCGGACTGCTGAAGCTCGTCTTAACACCGGAGACAGAAGTTGTTTGAACCCACCAGCGATAGTCACCGGCTGTTAAAGTTGCCGTTGGCGTGTAGGTGATCTCAGTTGCGTTGGCAACATGAGGAACCGTGACGCGGATAACCTGAGTGGCCCCGGTGGAAAGATTGTCAACCCACAGATCGTAGGATGCTGCTCCATCGGCTGCGTTCCATCTGAACGTTGGAGTTGTGTCGGTCGAAATTCCAACCGGAGAAACGGTCGTCGGGCCAACTCGGAAGTCCATGACGAACCGACGAACCGGGCTCCACAGACCAGCTTCTCCATCAGGACCCAGAGGTCGTACCCATGCGTCATAGGTGCCATTCGGCAGCGGAGTTGTCGGTGTGTACGAAGTCGTTGTCAGAGCGGCCTGATAAATGATCTTCGCCTGGCCACCGACCTGGTTCACGTGCAATTCATAGCGAGTATCCTTCTGACCGGCAGGCTTTGAATCCATGTCCGTCCAGTTGAAGGTTGGCGTTGTGTCAACCGTGACAGCCAGCGGTCTGATCATCTCGACCTGACCAATGGAGAAGGTCTTCATTGCACTCCATTCGCCTGCTGTTCCATCAACGTCATAGGCTCGCACCCACCACTGGAAGGTGCCGATCCCCAGCGAGCTCGGAACTTCATACGAAGGCGTTGAGATGAAGGCGTCGCGAACAACATCTTCAGCCACGGTTGGCAAAGTCCGACGCACACGCAGTTCGTAGCGTGATGTGCCTGCAATGCTTCCCCATGTAAAATTAGGAGTCAGGTCGAATGACGTTCCCAGCGGAACCTGCGGAGCCACCGCGGCGACTCGGAAAAAGTACGGGTCACTTGGGGTGCTGCCACTGGAGTTCAGTGACGAAATCACCAGTTCGTAACGGCCGAGAGCCAGATTGCTCGTCGGCGTGTAATTCTTCGCTGTCAGGTTATTGAGGTTCAGGACGGTGACACGAGTGCCGGAGGTCACGTTGTACAACTGCAGCCTGTAAATACTCGGATCCGCTGTCCATGTAATCAGCGGAGTGCGATCGGTGGTGATCGCTCCAGGTCGTTGAACCACCGGCGTTGTTGGTACGCCAATTACGACAACCTTGTCGATGAAGCCGGTGTTGCCAAAATTATCCGTGACCACCAGGCGGACGATATAGCTGATCTTTGACGCGTCCGTGAATGAACGAGTCACCCTGGAGCCCACCGCATCCGGCTGGAATCCGACTGCTGAGTTGTAATCGAAATCCCATTCCCACTTCACAATCCGCCCCGTGGCAGGATTTGGATGTGTTGATGCCGTGCCATCGAATGTGACTGGCTGACTTAGACCGGCAGGATTTGGTGTCGCAGAAAACAAAGCAACTGGCGTGTTAACGAGCAGTTCAGCGGCCCCGACGTCGATCGAAATTATGCCATCGCCATTTCCTTCGATCAGACGGGGATTTCCAATCACATCCTTCTGACTCAAAAGCGGTGTTGATGGGTAGAGCGAATTGCTGCCACCATCGACTGCAAGGCTGCCTGCCCTAACCGGCTGAATACCAATTCCGTTGCCCTGAGCGTAACTCAAACCATTTAGACTGGCCGCCAGTGGAGTTGCATCGCGGCCGAATTTATCTGTCGTCAGCAAACCGGCACTGGTGCCTGTCGTGAAGCGGCGGTCGAGCAGCTGGATCAGATTTGATCCGCGGGAATTTACCCCACCGAACATGTCACGTCCAATCGTGGCATTCGTCCCTGGTATGCGAGCCGTCGTGGAGTTTGCTTCCAGAATGGAATTCCCCAGCGTCGTCGTTCGCGAAGACTCACTGTAAAATCCACCGCCTCGCGATGCTGCCACGTTGCGAGCCACGGTCACGTTGATGAGGCTTGAAACAGCAGCACCTTCATTGAACAGCCCACCGCCGCGAGACACGGCCGTGTTTGTCGAAATCGTCGTGCTGACGTAAGTCGCTGTTCCCCGATTGTTCACAGCACCGCCTCGAGATCCGGCGATGTTCTGGGAAATCGATGACCCGGTCGCTCGCAGTACAGCCCCGGCGGCGTTGAAGATCCCGCCACCCTGATTGTAGGCCTCGTTTGCCCTGAGATTCACATTCTTCAGAATCACAGTACCCTGATTAAAGATCGCACCACCGTCGAACGCCTCGCCTCCAATAATCGTCATATTTTCGAGGGTCAATGTGGCCCCGGCGAAGACGTGGAAGACTCGGTCGAGATCTGCGGCATTGATGAACGTTGTTTTCGGACTTGCACCGCGGATCGTCAGAACGCCCTTGATGTCAAGGTCACCGGTCAGCGTATCATCTTCAAAACGACCGGCCTGCGTGAGCCAGTGTGAACGCGCTCCCAAAACGATGACGTCTGCTCCGGCCGATGCATTGCTTTCCATCACCGCCGCACGAAGAGACGCAACGCCGTTAGCATCGCGTGCCAGTTTGTCACCGAGGTTTGCATCCGGAGTATCAACTCCTGTTGTCACTGTATTACTGACGATCCACGAAACAGCGGCGTTCCTGGCCAGCAAAACGCTGTCAGTGTCCCTGATCCCTGAGTTCGCGGCCACAAGCGTAACCGCGTATGTCCCAGCTTCTGCTGAAAGATTCGCCAGGTTCAGAGTATATCGAGTCGCGCTGACTCTCCTCAGCAGGGAGGCGGCCAGCGGCACGCTCACCCCATTCCGCGTCAGTCGGAAGTCCGTGATATTCACGCCCGTCACATCTTCAGTGAAGTTCAGAGTCACAGTGCCGGCAGACGTCGAACGGGGCGTCGGCGACACAGCTACAAACGTCGCCGTCGGAGCTGCACCCGGGATCGACCCTGCGGCGATGACAGGCGCAGATACCATCGAAGTACTGCCGGATCCGGTTCCAGAACTCGTCGTTGAACCGCTGCCGGAAGAAGTTCCGCCGAATGCAGGGAGCGCTCCAAGGAAAGCCGCAACCGGTGCATTGATGGCGAGCGAGTAACTGCGGGTGGTGCCGTAGTTAAACGGTTTCCCTGTGGACGAGAAACCAGTGCTCGTTCCTTCGTCGGAAAGGACCTCAATCACATACTGGCGACCGGCCACAACATTCGTTGTCATCGTTGCTGTGCCGCCCGGTGTCGCCGTGAAATAAGCCGGGAACTGGTCGGGCGTCTGGAACAGGGCATATTCTTCGGTGCGAAGAGTCGAACGGACCTCATAGATCATGATGCGAAGATTGTCGCCAAAGGTGTCGATTGCTCCCAGATTGACACTCAGCGGCCCCGTACCGGCCGCAGTGAAGCGATAGTAGTCTCGGTCGCCCTTCACATTCAAATTCAGATTGCCGTTGGTCGCGCGACCGTTGACGGACGTATTACCGGAGACCGGTCCGAGATTATAAGCCGAGACAAACCCGTTGTTGTTGTCCAGTTGGTCAGCGACGATCGGCGACTGCCCGGCACGAACATTGAAGATGTCCCCACGGTTAAGACTGTAGGGCGTCAGACCCGTGAAGTTGCCGGTATCAATACCTGTGTCCCACTGGTACGACCATGGGCTCGCCCCAAAAAACTCACCGTCAGCCAGATTCACTTCCGTGTAGAAATTACTGTAGCCGTCGGTGGAACTGGACTGGGAGAAATTGGTGAAATCGAAATCCGACTCAACACGCCACGTGGATGTTCCCGTGCCATCGTAACTCCACCGTCCACCAGGCGCTGCAATGTTCGCATGAGACCCGGGAACACCGCCCATTCTGTCGTCGTAGCGCCCGATCGTGCGCGTCATATTTCGCTTCCGGCCTGGATTGCCCCAGTTGCCTGGACCATTCAGTGGATTATGACCATGATCAGGTGCAGACGAGGCGATGAAGTGTCGGGATTTAAATTCGCTTTCCCAGTTGTCCTGAAAAGAGAACCCGTTCACGACGTCGATCGAATTTCCGATATTTTCACGGAATGAAAGATCGAAGCGTGACAATGGATCGCGCCAACCCTCATTCCAAACGAAGTCCGGATCATCAGCAACGTCGAAGTTGGAGCGAGTCCATGGGGCGATAGCGGAAACAAAGTTGTCGAAGTAAACGTCAGCCCCGAAGTTTCCGTCAAACGAGTTCTTCCAGACTTCGGCATCAATGCCCGACTGGCTGAGTTCTGAACCAGCATCAGCGGAAATTAACCGACCAATGGTATCCACAGTCCCGACGCGAATCACAAGGCCACCCAGCGTGCCGGGAATCTGCTCGGTCGCAGGAATCCAGTCGCTGACCGCTTCGCCGTTGCGGATTGTCCCGTTGGTTGGCGCGCCTGTGCGGTCATTGGTACCCGCGGAGTCTTCAATTGGAACGCGTGAAGTGCTGGTCGCGTTGCCGTTGGATTCAATTAGATTGTCCTGAACACGAATTTCGATCTGTCCGCCGATCGGAGTCACAGTCCACTCCAGAACGTCGGAAGAATTATTCTGCAACTGAGCGCTTGCAGCACTGTTCACAACGTAAATGCCCTCAAGCCGGTTGGACAGGACATCATTATTAATCAGGGCGATATAGCTGTCTTCAGACTGCCGATTCAGAATATCAATCCCTCGTCCGGTATTCTGAGCCACGCGACTGTTACTGACCGTCATCGAAGCTCGAGCCAGATAACCAACGTCCTGGCCACCGCCAATTACGCGGCCGATTCGAAGGCCTGAATCCACGAGGTATTCAACGCCGTCACTCCGATTACCAGTGATCACCGCGTTATTCACAACGACGTTAATGTCGGATGCAACTTCATCCCCATGTTCCGTATTGCCTGTTTCCTGAGAAGCGTCGTGACCCACATCGAGCCCGTTGCTTCCGTTTCCTCGGAAGAAGTTTCTGTTCGTCTGGATCAATCGACGCAGCCCCACTCGGTCCGCGTGTGGGCTGTTGTGCTGCGTCAGCTTCAGTCCATCTTCTCCGTTGGTGTCGAAGAGGTTGGCGTTGCCGATGGCTCCATCGCCAAAGCTTGCAGAAACACCCTGACCCAGCTGAACACCACTCTGAACGTTGCCAACGAACTGATTCGCAAGTCCGATGACATCAATATCACGCCCGCCAACGCGACGGCGGAAGAAGGTATCATTCTTGTCATCAATAGACACCATTCGAACGCCGTCTTCGCCGTTCGTACTGAACTGGCTTCCAATCAGCGTCACAGCACCAAAGGAAGTCCCCTGGTTTCGAAATCCGGTCAGCGTGTTATTGTTGAATGTCGAATTCTTCGCATAGAAAGTCGTCGTCAGCACATCATCGTGATTGAAAGCATCAATGCTGAATCCATCGCCGATATTGTTGTCAATGTGCGTATCTATCATCGACCAGCGGATTCCAACTTCCTTCAAGCCAAGAATTCCGACACCACCACCGAGCCCTGTTGAGCCGACAACGCCGTCGTTCGGGTGAAAACCGAGACCATTGATGGAGCGTCCGTTTCCGGTGACGGAGTTGCGGTCAAACTCCACTGCAACCCTGACGCTAGCCTGAAGCACCATACGGACCCCGTACTGCGCATTCTGGTCAATGACATTTTCATTAATCGCGAAATCCAGTTCGTCCTGGACTGTATTCTGCGAACTGATGTCGAAGCCGTCGCCCGCATTATTTGTGGCACGGTTCTTTTCAATGACCAGACTATTCAGTCGTGCGTTTTCCTTGCGTTCAAAGTGGAAACCATCCATCGCGTTATTCAGGAAAACCGTGTTGGTCAGCTGGAGATCCTGAATACGGGTCCGCTGCCCCATCAAAAACAACAAACCGTGGCCTGCATTTCCGCCGTCATCCACGCCAATCGCGTTGCCATCAATGATGGACTCAGAGAACAACGCTGTCGCCTCTGTCGGGGACAGATCGTTAGTCAGCTGAAGAACAATCCCGTCACCGGACGTCACTGTGTCGCTGTCGTTCAGGGTCTTTGAAATGCTGTTATTGCGAATCCGGAAGGAGGCCGTTCCATAATCCAGAGCCTCCAGCATAATGCCGGCTCGTGTGTTCTGTTCAAACGTATTGCCATCGCCCGCTGCACTTGTGCCGATATTGACGTCGAATCCAATATCCTGAAGACCCGGTAGATCAAGCGGGCGAGCAGGATTAAGCGGCAGACTTGTTCCGAGCCCAAAGCTGTGGGACTCCATGTGGAGCCCGGTTTGCTCGTTTGCTGAGAACCGGTTGCCAACAATGTCACCGTTGAAAACAGTTCCCGTCGTGACGTCGACAAAGATCCCCGCCATCCGGTTGCTTGCCACCAGGTTGCCGCTGATCCGCTGCGGCAGGCGCGATCCTGTCGGCGTCAGGTCATTAAGCCGCACCCAATTGCCGCCACCACCGTAATTCCCATTGCCAACAACTCCGGAAACGCGGAATCGATTCGCATCGATCACAGTGACTTTGAATGTGCCATTGGCGGCCGTATTTCCCAGAACGCCCGTAATTCGAATCTCG
>JBDNHX010000276.1:0-18780 GCA_041688565.1 Planctomycetaceae bacterium | reverse complement strand
TCTTCCAGGTATTCAGCCGCCAGAGACGCAGTGATCAGGGCCGCGGACAACGATGTGCTGGAAACAAACTTGAGCGGGACAACGCGATGCGCAGCCGCATGGTGTACGCCGATACTATCCATGATGGACGTATCCAGATTCCATCGGCGACACAGCTCTGTGCTGACATCCACATGAGTAAAGCCAAGCCAGTCCTGCTCCCGGCGCAACTGAGTGCGCTCATCTTCAGGCTCAAGTACTTGCTCGACGTATTCTTCGCGGCAGGTGTGCAGCAAAGCCAGTCGACCCACATCCTGCATCAGACCGGCGAGGAACCAGTTGGCAGAATCCACTTTGCCGCCCTGACGTTCGGCCAAAGATTCGGCAACAGCCGCCTGAGTCAGTGAGGCGCGCCAGATGTGTTGATAATAGGGACGAAGATTGAGCGAATTCCGGTTCTGATATTCGGCAAGACAAAAACTCAGCACAAGAGTCCTGACCATCGTCGTGCCGAGACGGGGAACGGCCTGCTCAATAGACGCAGCTCGAGTTCTCATCCCCAGCAGCGCCGAATTCGCAGTCTTCAGGATTCGCCCAGCAATCGCGGGGTCCATTCGAATGGCATCAATCAGACGCTCAAAATCAGGTTCCGGATCGCGAGCAATCTCGACAACTCGGGCGGCCACTTCCGGAAGACTGGGAAGACGCTCAGACGAAAGTATGGCTTCAAGTGAAAGTGGCACAGGCAACTCCAGGGAATCCGGCAGACAAACAAAACCCATATCCTTCCAGCCTGGCTCACTAATTTAACTGTTGGTGATTTTGCACCATCAGTCTCGGGTAAATACCCAGGGGGGTTCAGAAACAATTCTTCCGGATTCCACAATCAGCAGGATTGTGCGGCTGGCCTTGAAAGCCGTGCGGAGCCGTTGCTGACGTCTTCCGGACTCCCGGCACCCTCAAGACCTGGGCAAAAGTCAGGATGGGCTCGGCGTGCAAAATTTGCGACGGCCATTTACCATCGGTGCGGAATGCAGCAGGATTCGGCCGATTGGCGTCTGCATTCAGAGGCTGACTTGGGAAACAGGAACGAGGTCGGTATCCTGCGACGCGACACTCAGGAAAGGAAAAGATGAAACGAGAAATAGAGAACTGATGCTGAAGGAATCCACAAGTGAACTCTGAATCTGCTCTCTCCCGCCGCCATGTGTGGGCTCTGATGTTCAATCAGCTGCCTTCCGACCCCGCATGTTCGGGGAATCAAATTCCGAAAACGCCTGGAGAATCCGGCGACGCGGCACAATCCACTTCTGAATATTCGCCGTTCGATGACCTCGACCAGTGCTCCGCATTCTTCGAACAGTACGTAATCCAGGACGTGCGGGAATCTGCGACCATCCAGGAAGTGCTGGGTGGCGCTGAGCGTGTGGATTCCGTCCAAACGCAGCTTCGTGAATCGGGCTCCGCCATAGTTCATCTTTGCCTGATTGTGGCCGACGAGACTCCTGCGGGTTTATCGCCCGATCCCACACATTCAGGTGCATCACAGAAGTCTGAGCTGTTTGGACAGGATCGAAATGTCTCCTTCGCGGAACTGCGAATTCCTCGCACAGGTCACCCTGGTGAACCAGTTCCTCTGCATGACGCCGTTCGTGATGCAATAGTCGCCGCGGATCTCATTTGGGTTGAGACGCACATTCAGACAGAGTCAGCTGATTCGGGACTGAATGCTGCCGAAGTTGCCGTGCGGTGGGTCCAGCAGATGCGTTCCATGGCGAAGAGTCATGAGCGTCCAAACGACGTTCTTCTGGTGTCGTCGCTGCGTGGCCCCGGCCGACAGATTAATTCGCCCTTCACATCCATCGGGGACGAAGGTCTGGTGCACGCGCCTCTATGGATTGACTATGGGTCCAGCCATAGCTGCCGGATTCAATCTCTGGTCGGCAGCTTCGATTTTCTGCCGACGATTCTTGAGTACGTCACGGGCATCACTCCAGCAGAACAACACAGTCAACCAGACGTTGAAAGCACCACCTCGGATCACGCCAGCCAGACGGGCTCACGTGTGCTGACGAATCTTGACGGAGCTCCCATCAGTCTTGTCACCGCCGCGGAAAGCTTTTGTCCGGGAAGAGATCGGCTGCTGAGGCTCACGGGCGATTCATGGACGGCCCTGCGATCGCAGCAGTATCTGCTCGTTCAGACGACTCAGTGTGATCATCCACAAACGGCCGATTCGGAGACCGGAGCGGAACCCGGAGAAGTTCCCATTCGGTATCTGTACCTCAAGCCGGATGACGTATGGAATGTACAAAACATGATCGTGGCTTATGAAGCCATTGCAGATGAGATGGAAACGCTTGCAGAAACGCTCTCAGCTGATGCACCATCGCCTGAAAGCGTTTAATTCGGAGGGGCTTAAGGATCAATGCCGATTATCGTTGTGGAAAAACATGAATCGCACGACCGTCAGCGGCAACCTCGCTCTGCAGAGCCATTGGTCGAGTCTGCTGAAGATCTGCGGCTGACTGCACCGTTTCATAAGCGATCGGCCGCATTGTGCTGGCCGGATAGACGGGCATTCCTGGACGTGAAATGAGCGGCTGTGGATACAGTTCTGCTTGCTGAACGTTTGGCATTGGTTGAGCCTGGGAATGCAGGTTCTGGTCGAGATAGCTGCCGCGGTATTTGTTCCAGAACTGCTGTGAGTACGGCATTCCGTGGGAAGATCCCCATCCCGAAGCGATCTGCGTCTGGGAGAATACGTGGCGATAGTTATAGGGCCGAAAGCTGGCAAAGCCACCGTAAGCCGGATAACGCTGATAGTATCCATGAAGCCATGGATCCTGCTGGTCATAAGGATACAGCTGGACGCCATCCCCGCCGGCAACCGTCTGAGAGTACTCAACGCCCGGCATGCCCACCTGGGCCTGAGCAGTGGCCGCAGTCCAGAGCGATACTGCAAAAGCAAAAACGAGTGATCGACGCATTGAATCCCTCCGAGGTCGAAACGCAGTCTGATTTGCCGTGGCACCAGTTCCGTGTGTCTAACGAGCAATCTGAATTCTCCTGTCTTATCGGACATTCTGCGGAGTGCATTTTCTTCCAATGTCAGGGAAACGGCGAATCCTGCCAGGTCAGCGTTGTGTGCATATTTCGAACGTTCCGACCGTCAAATCTTGACTTCATCCAAATGGCGAAAGATTGCCCTGGGCAGATCTCCATTCAGCGCTAAACAAAGAGAACTGTGGTGACATGCAACAGCCGCCCATGTGTCGGCGTCCTGTGATGTCAGTCCAATTCCTTCGAAGGGAAGGTCTTTATGAAACAATTCAATCCATTGAAAACACGTTCCACCAGAAATTTTCTTTTCGTCGGGCTGATCGGAATCCTTGCCTCCAGCGTCTGCAACGCAGGTGGCTTCCCCGGACTTCCAGGACTGCGCGGCTGTAACTGCGAAACTGGTTCTTATCCGATGGCTGGCCCGCCTGCTTTTGCTGGCCCGCCTGCAGTCGACTCTATCAGCCCGATGGTGAAAATGCCTGCGCGTGCTCCACGGCTGCCTCAGCCTGTTGCGGGGGCGGCGGAATGTTGTCGATTTCCAGTCTGTACGGTTCCAGCAATCTGTACAGTTCCAGCGATTTATACGGTTACTCAGGCGGCCCGTCGCATGGGTCGCCAGCTCCAGGCAGTTTTCTCAGCGGATATGAGGGACTTCCGAACATGGATGGTGGTGGAATTCATCACCGATATCCTTACCACAGCTATCGCCGCCCCTGGGCTCATCCGGGCACACCGTCAACCAATGTTACTATTGTCTGGTAGCCGCCGGTCATCTCCACTGATATGCAGTCACCCAGAACGTCCTGGCCTGTCCGGCTGTGCAAGAACCAAAGTGCCGATCTGGCTTTGAAGGTCCGTTTTCGAGAGTTCAAGGCAGGCTTCACGGACTGACGAACTGAAGGCAAGGTTGGAAAAACAACCTTATTGAGGCAGGTTCTTTTAACGTAACAGCCAAACTTTGCCAGTGTTGCTGAGACGCGATCACCCTTTATGGTTCTATCGAATCATCATCCACAATCGATGTGGACGGTGATATCGGTTCATCTTACGCAACCGGAGTAACAGACCTGACATTGGGACTGCTCCGCAGGGTTCAGGCTCGCATCCTCAATGATTCAAAGATTGCCCGCCGATACTCGTAGTGATTTCTGCACTTTGCAATGGCCTTAAACCACTGCACGCTGGATCGCTTGCCGCAAGGAACTGTGGCGAGATTCCAGTAAGAAACGGTAGCAGAACGCGAGCTACCAATAGCGGTGCCTCGCGAAGTTGCGACACGGAAGGAACGCTTCGAATGTCAGCGGATATTGAGGGATTGGGATTTCCACCGCGAGCATCGTGGGGATTCCTCCGAAATGCCCCTTTGCGAAAAGTGCTGGCAGCGGCTGTCGGAAGCTTTGCCCTTTTTCATGGCACCCTGCAGGCTCAGCAGATCGACGGCGTTTCGCCAGCTGTGCCCTCCAGTGTTGTGCCTGCACAGATGCAGTCCCTTCAACTTGAAGATTCGTCTGTGACTGGCCAGGTGGATGCAAAGCTGAGTCCCAATGTGGACAAGATGCTGAAGCCGCAATACCGCCTTGAGATCGAACGAAGACACAGCCAGCTGGTGATTACCAGCAAGCGCGTCCGCCGAATCGCTGTGACGGATTCTACCGTTGCCAACTATGTACAATACTCCGAGTCCGAGATCAGCATCGTCGGGCTGGAACTCGGGAAGACCGATCTCACGCTGTGGTTTGAAGACGAAAACGTTCCTTCGATCTATGAAGTGTCTGTCGTACGGGATGCAAGCCTGGAAGAACAACGAACGGTTGACTTCGGCAAACTCGAACGACGTATCAGAACCCTGTTTCCAAATTCGACGATCGCTCTGATTCCCATTGGCGCGCAAGTGCTTGTGAGAGGACAGGCTTACGACGGCGAAGAGGCTCAGAACATCCTTCAGATTGTCCGCTCCGAAGTCCTGCGGTCGCTCGGTCGATTCAATGATCTCGACAACGGGGCCGGGATGAGTGGTCTCGCTGCAGCAGGGACTCTGAACGGAGCCAACGGTGGAGGTGGAGGTGGAGGTGGAGGTGGAGGTGGTAACAACGGATTCCGGGACATCGTCATTAATGAGTTGTCCATTCCCGGAGAATTCAATATCAAGATGCGGGTTCTGGTTGCGGAGATCAACCGCTCGGAACTGCGAAATGCCGGTTTCGACTGGCGTGTGCTGTTCGGTGATGGTCGACACGCTGTCGGGTCCTCAATGGGCGGCAGTACCGGTACGACTCTGAGCGGGATTTTTGAGAACAGCGAAATTCAGATCTTCATCCGCTGGCTGCAGTCCAACGGTACTATCAAGCTTTTGGCAGAACCTCAGATTGTCTGTATCAGCGGCACGGGAGCCAGTATTCTGGCGGGTGGTGAATTTGCGGTGCCAACACTTTCCGGGCTCGGTGGTGGGCAGACCACTTCGTTCCGCGGGTTCGGAACCAGCCTGGTAGTTACACCGACCGTCATGGATCGCGATTTGATTCGCCTGCAGGTTGTGCCTGAATTCAGCGAACTGAACGCTGCTAATACAGTGAGCGGAATTCCTGGAACGAACGTCAAGCGAGTCCAGACGACGGTAGAACTGCGTGAAGGACAGACCTTAGCAATCGGCGGTTTGATCTCTCGTCAGACATCGGCGGAAACCAGCCGCATCCCGCTCTTTGGCGATATCCCTTATATCGGTCCGCGAGTCTTCCAGTCCAAGAACGCTTCGGAAGTGGAAACGGAATTGCTGGTTCTCGTGTCTCCGGAAATCGTTCGACCAATGGAGCCCGACGAAGTGCCGCCAGTGCCCGGTCATAATGCAACTCATCCAAGCGACGATCAGTTCTGGCACCGCGGTCAGACCGAAGGAAGTCCGGATAACCAGGTTTATCAGATCGCTCCTTATGGCAGCGGTTCGATGCACGGAGTTCCACAGGGCTACAGCCTGTACAATCCGCCGGCGACTCATGGTGGATACACAGCGGGTCCAGGCCTTGGTGCTGGAGCCATGATGGGCCCATCTGGCGGTGGCTTTGCACCGCAGAGCTATGGCGGGCAGCCAGCCTATGGAAATCCGCAGGGATATTCTCAGGGCCTGCAACCTCAGCCTGATTATGCTCTGCCTCCAGCCGCGCCTTATCAGAATGCCCCAATGCAAAACTACCAGCAGATGCCACCGATGGGAGCCCCACCGGCTTCTTATATGCAACAGCCGGCAACGCCTTTGCCACCAATGCCGCATCAATCGTTTCCAACTCAGGGCAGCACGTCGGTCGCCAAACCGACCCTGATGTCAAAAGTGGGCTCCGCGTTCCGCAGAAACGAAAAACCTCAGACGAAATCCACAGCTGTCCAGGCAGCCGGATGGAGTCGCCCGGTTCAGAAGTGATTTTGACAGACCAAACATGAGTTAAGCAAACGGATGCTGTTTGCTGACTCCGTGGTAGTACCGTTCATTCAGATGTGTGGATAGGAAGAGCACGGATATGATTTTCAAGCAAACTCTTCGGGCAAAATTCGCCACCGCAGCTCTCTCAGGGCTCATGGCCACTGGATGTTGCTCCACCAACGACTGCTGCTCAACTTCGGAATGCAGCAACGGGTGCGACACTTGTGGTACCTCCGGGTGCTCCACGGGTTGCTCCTCAGGCTGCTTCTCGTGGTTTGGTAACCATTACCCGCGTGGACGCTATGCGATCCCCGATGTGATTCCACTGGGCGCTGTGAACCGTGCCCACTGGCATATGATGGAAACGAACGGTGAAGCCGGCGACTTCGTGATCCATCGAAACGAGTTCGTTGATAACTCGTCCGAGCTGACTCCTTATGGACGCGATCATATCGCCGAAATCGCGGCCCGTATGCCGTCAGCCCCGTTTCCAGTGCTTGTTCAGCGCACTCAGAATAACGCAGATCCCGAACTCGACCACATCCGCCGCGACCTGGTTGTGCGAGTCCTCACGGATCTGGGAAACCAGGATGCCGATCAGCGAACTGTGGTCTCCCAGCCATACAGCAACGGGATCAACTCAATGGAAGGCGAACAGGATTACGGACGCTTCCGAAATATCCGCGGCCAAAACAACTTCGGCGGTGGCGGTGGCGGTGGCGGCGGTGGCGGCGGTGGCGGCGGCGGCGGCGGCGGCGGATTTTAGTTTCCGCTTCGACCAGGCATCAGCGATGGCGACTCAAAGCAGCTTCCTCTTCGGAAGCTGCTTTCTTTTTTCCCCAGAGCTGACAAACGCCTGAGCGTGACGCCTGGACGCAACTCTGCATTCACAACAACGCCGCAATTCCCTGCCAGAACGGGAGTTACGCGCCCCGCAATCTCATCTCGACACAAAGTGCGAATTTTCACTACAACACGTGCCTCGTCAATCTCTTCCTCATCGCACTCGCGATTTCGCCTCTCATTCTCTCTCCGTCAGACCGCTTCCGTGGCCTGATCCTTTCCCCATCTCACCGAGTTCTCTCCTGGAGACCTGACAATGTCAGGACACCGCTGGTTTTCCCTTTCGTTTCTCATCGTTTTGACGGCCTTCACCGGGTGTCAGACGGGTGAGTCTCGTATGTCGGCATGGAGTCCGTTTCGAAAAGACGCAGATAAAGCGGCCACGCCATAGGACAACTCTGCATTCGCTCTGCCGAAATTTGCCAGCCGAAAATTGGATGAGGAACAATCCGAGTCGCCTGATCCCACAACTCCCGTCGCCGAAGAACAGGTTGAGCGACTGTTGACTCAGGGCCAGCAGGCGCTGCAGGACGACAGACTCGATGACGCAAAACTCGCTTATGCTGAAGTCCTGCAATCGTCGCCCGACAACGCGACAGCTCACCATGGAATGGCGATGGCCGCCGACCTGTCGCAACAGTGGGCCGAAGCCGAATATCACTATCGTCAGGCGCTCCGAGTTCGGCCTCGCGATGCCAATTTGCTCTGCGACATCGGATACTCCTACCTGCTTCAGAACCGCTACAGCGAAGCGTCGCGATACCTGAACCACGCCGTTGAGATTAATCCGCAGCACGAAAGCGCTCAGATGAATCTGGCTTTGCTGGACCTGCGGCAGGGAAATCGCGCGGCTGCATCCAATCGCATCACGGCCAGGTTCGGTGTGTCTGCAGAAGCGGCCCAGGTCCTGACACAACTGGAAAGCCAGGCCCAGGCTGGCGTTCAGACAGCGTCTTTCAAAACAGAGACCACAAACGTCATTCCACCCAATGCAACGTTTGAACAGGTTCAGGAACTGGCGCGACTGGAACGTGTCGAAGCAGAAAAACGGCGAGCTACCCAAGGGATTCCCGAGGTACAAGGCCAGATCGGTGCTGCAAATATGACCGCTGTTTCACCAGGGCCGCCGATCGCGGGCAACAGCCCTCAGCCTTTGATGAATCACGAACAACCAAACCAGAACTCCCGTCCGACTTCACCTCCGAACCTGGCTCAAGGTTCTTATTCCGCGACGGCTGCGCAACCCAATGTGGCCTCGGTTTCCACCGGCGTTCCAAATCTGCAATCAGCCAGCGTGGCGAATTCCACGCTGCAGACTTCCAAACCTTCAGGACTGTCGGCGCCCCTGCCCTCAAGTTATGGAGCAATGCCTGACCGAGTCGTTCCAGTGTATTCGTCCGGTGCTTTTCAGCCTCCTGCACAGGGCAGCATGAGCTATGGTCAGCCGCTGGGATTTTCACCGACTCCCCAGCAACCCTTCAGCACTGTCAGCGCTGCTCGCTCTACTGAGATCCCTCAGAACGCAAACTTCCCCGGATCATGGGCCGCAGGTGCCAACAGCAATTCGTACGCACCGAATGCCTCGGGCTCGGCCACTGGAAACAACATTGCTCCTCAGGCGCGGTCTTCGCAGCCGCTTTACCTTGAAGGCCTGAATGCTGGCCCGGGTGCCATGTTCCCGATCGGGTCACCTGGATCTCAGCTCCCGATCAGCAGCAATGGCAACACTGGTCCCAACGGCAATCCGACGCCAGGGAATTCTGCAACGGGCAATCCGGGGAACACAAACCTGAACATGAACAACATCAGTTTGCCCGGTTCCAACTCCATGATCAATGGCGGGTTCTACGAACAGACGCATTCCGCCTTGCCATCCCAGGAATGGGCCAATCAGCAGCAGCAACAACTCCGGACTCAGCAGCTGCAGTCTCAGCAATGGCAGCAGCGCGATGGCCAGATCCTGCCGGCACCAGCAAACTCCGGCGGCTCGTTCGGCACTGGCTCGTCAACCTCGGCATCCCGGCCCGCTCCTGTGAATCCGCTGACGGCTTACGAATTGCAACGTCAGCAGCTGGATTCCGAGTACAACAAAACGCTGCAGCAACTGGATCGCCAGAACACCTCCGGAAGCCCGCAGTTTCCTTAGAAGCTCACCCCTCGCCAACCTGCGACGCCGGAAGCGAACGATCGGTGGCAGAACATCTGGACACGCCGATTTCAAGGGAATTTGCCCGGTAGATTCTCATCGGAACGCCGTCTGCTATCATCACCCCAGCTTGATGCAGGATGGGCATTCGTGCCCGTCGAAACACATTGGACGGGAATGTCTGGCCTAATAAGATTACAACGGCCCCGCGGGGCCGGAGAAAATACATGTCGGAAAAGAATCAGGATGACGTCTCGGCCGAAGCCGTGGACCTGCTTGGCAATGCCTACAAAGAGCTTCAGGAACAGATTCGCAAAGTTATCGTCGGCCAGGACGAAGTCATTGAACAACTTCTGATCGGGCTCTTCAGCCAGGGTCACGTCCTGCTGGAAGGTGTTCCCGGACTCGCGAAGACACTGATGGTCAGCACGCTGGCTCGCAGTCTGTCGATGACGTTCTCGAGAATTCAGTTTACTCCCGACCTGATGCCGGCCGACATCACCGGCACAGACATCCTTCAGGAAAACCGCAGCACGGGACAGCGCGAATTCCGCTTCATCCCTGGCCCACTGTTTCACAATGTCGTGCTGGCGGACGAAATCAACCGCACACCGCCCAAGACTCAGGCCGCGCTGCTGGAAGCGATGCAGGAACGTCAGGTGACCGTTGGTCAGACGATTCACAAACTCAGCTCCCCATTCTTTGTTTTGGCGACTCAGAACCCCATCGAACAGGAAGGCACCTACACGCTTCCCGAAGCGCAGCAGGACCGTTTCATGTTCAAGGTGTTTGTGAAGTATCCGACTTTCGAAGAAGAGCGTCTGATCGCGCGCCAGACGACTTCCAACTTCCGCCCCGAGATCCAGCCGGTGCTCACAGGTGAGCAGGTGATGCAGATTCAGACGACCGTCCGACAGGTTCCGGTTTCTGATCACGTCATCAATTACACGCTGGCGATTGTGCGCCAAACCCGGGTCCGTGAACCGGGCACTCCACAGTGGATCAACGAATGGCTCGGCTGGGGCGCGGGCCCGCGAGCTGTTCAGAATCTGCTTCTGGGCGCGAAGACGCGAGCACTGTTGAACGGTCGCACAACGGTTTCCACAGACGACATTCAGAAGCTGGCGGCTCCCGTGCTGCGTCATCGCATCGTGCCGAACTTTACAGCCCAGAGCGAAGGCATCACATCAGACAAAGTGATCGAACGGCTGATTCAGGAAACACCCGCTCGCGAAAGCGAACTGACAAGTGACCCGGCGCTCGGAAAAATCTTCGCAGCGTAAAGCAATCATAAAATCCCGGCGAGCGGAGCGGCTTCAGCCCTCGGAGTTCGATTCGCGTCAAATCCGCATGCACTCCAAAATCGCCGAATCGCAGATTTCACCACAGAGAGCACAGAAAAGAATCGCAGAGGTTTTGAAACGGTACTGTCAGCAGTCCTCCACCCAACTTCTCTGTGCAACCTCCGTGCTCTTCGTGACCTCTGTGGTAAGAAACGTCCTGGCCTATCGTAACCCTGATCAATTGCCGGCGCTGGATCATACGTGGCCATCGCGGTGATCAAAACTTGAATGGTCGGTCGAGTGGTGGGATCCAATCCGGGTTGACGACAAGTTCGATAGCCCGTGCTACACCAGGCTCGCGGAGGATGAATCCTCGTTGTTCGAGTCGTATCAACATGGAATTCACGGACGGAGGCGTGAGGTTAAAGTACCGTTGAAAGTCCACATGGCTCGGTGCGATGCCGGCCGAGTTTCTCATCGTGTACTCGCGAATGAAGGCAAGGAATTGGCCCTGCTGTCGAGTTGGCCCTTTGCCCGCCGGATGTGCTGTTGCTTTGTCAGCCGGACAAGCGGACTGAATCATTTGCAGCGACTCGCTGATAGCTTCAACGGCAGCTTCAATCTTCTCTATCACGTCCCGAGGAGTCTTCGAGACGAGGGCTTTGTCTTTGAGCAGCTTGCGTAGTCATCGCTGAATTGGAGCTCCGCTGTTGCATGAAGTTCTTCTAGTTGGGCACAGAAATGGCGGCACATTGCTGGGTCAGAGTCCTTGGGAGAAAAATCCATTTCAACTGCCCTTGCAAAGCGCCTACGAGTGTAGTAAACAACCGTCGCTGTTGATTACGACGGATGTAGGCGCGTCGGGCGCGGGTCGAGTCTGCTCTGGATTCCGCGACAAACAAGTTCAGTAATCTGAACGGAGACTGACGATGTCAGAAGATGATTTGCCGGTGCTGTCGGATGTGCAGCATGAGGTGATGACGGTGGTGTGGGATCATGGCAGTTGCACGTCGTCGGATGTGTGGAAAGTGCTGGAAGAGCGGCGGGGCGTCAGCCGCAACACGGTGCACACGCTTATCGTACGCCTGGAAGAAAAGGGCTGGCTGAAGCGGGCAGTCAAAGATGGCAACGTGCTGTTTTCCGCGACGGTGTCGCGCGAGGCGACTCAGCAACAATGCGTAAGACGGATGATCGACACCGTATTTGATGGATCCGCAGAGGGACTTGTGCTGGCTCTGCTGAATCAGGGAACCGTGACTCCGGAAGAGTCGGCTCGGATTCGCAAAATGATCAGTCAGTCGAAAGGAAAGCAATCATGATCACGATGCCATCGTATGTGTTGCTGTGGGTGATCCAGGTGACTGTCATCACGCTTGTGGCGATCGTAATGAGCCTCGTTGCGAAGCAGCGCGCGGCAGCGCGGCACACGATTGCCTTCTCGGCACTGATGCTGGTGATCCTAAGTCCGTTGACGACGTGGCAGCTTCCGCTGAGGTGGCATTCGTTGGCAATACCGACGAACGAGTCAGTTCAAACTGCGGTTGTGGAACCGAGCCAGGAACTGCCGTTTAATGCACGAACGAGCCTGTTCGCTGACGACGATGCGTTGAGTGAACCGTCCTCCACATCAGGCATTACCGACACAGCAAATTGGAGTGATCCACAAACCGTCGAAGTGTCGAATGAAGCAGCTTCAATGCCGGGTCGTGCTGCCTCCACGGCGGGCGTGGAATTGACTCCGTCCATAACTCGTGTCAGCGGTTTGCGGACTGCGGCGACAACAGCAGGCGCAAGTAGCCAGTCGCAGTATTGGCAGCGATGGCTGTTCATCACCGCGATTCTTCTGTGGTGTTCTGGTTCGGTCGCGTGTGCTGTTCGGTTGATGAAAAGACGGCGCAGCGTGCTTGCGGCGCTCGATGGTGTAGTCGTGTTGTCACCGGATCGGCTTCCGTCGTCTGTCATTCGCCGTCTGCATGCGACATTCGGAATTCAGCAACTGCCGCAAATTGTCACGAGCACAAAAATGCCGACGCCGGTTGTCGTGGGGATTACTCGGCCGACCGTCGTACTTCCAGCATCTCTGATCGATGAGCTTTCGGAAAACGACCTGGCGAGTGTGCTGATTCATGAATGTGCCCATGTGGTTCGTCGCGATCACTGGATTCATCCGGTGCAACAGATTGCGGCAATCGTCTGGTGGTTTCATCCAGGCGTTTTGCTGATGAACCGCCTGCTGTCGAGATCGCGCGAAGAAGTTTGTGATAACTATGTGCTGAATCATTCGGACGCGGCCGAGTTCGCTCGTACGTTACTGGAACTGACTGAACGTTGTGGAACATTCCGCCCAGCGTTGTCGTTGCTGGGCCTGTTCGGTCGTCAATGGAGTCTTGAAGATCGAATTACAGAGTTGCTGAATCCCAGGAGAAATACGATGGTACGAACGAAGACGCAATGGACCGTCGCGATCGTCTTTACGATGTGTGTTTGTTGCCTGACGATCGGCGGCGTATCTGCTGTTCAGACGAAAGATGGCGAACAGCCTGTCACTGCCAATGCAGACGACGTCAATGCAGACAACAAGGTTCCGAAGAATTCTGCTGCTGATCCCAAAAGCCAGGTAACAAGTGGTCCAACGGACGATTCACCAGTCGCTGCGGTTGACCAGCCTGATCCGCAAAAATCGATTTCGAGATTGAAGGTCAGCGGAGTCTGTCGAATTGAGAATTCCGACGCTCCCGTGATGGCTCGAGTTCGCCTATTTCTTTTGAACAGCTACCGTGATGAACCGCAACTGCTCGCGGAGATGTCGGCGAACAACGAAGGTCAGTTTGAGTTTCTCGATTTGGATGTTTCGCAAACTGATCAAGCCAACGCACAGCATCGCGTCATTTTGATCGTAGCAACAGCTTCTGGCAAATCGACCGCGGTTGAGAACCACTTTCTTGACGACGATGCCATTGAAAACAGAACGCTGAAGCTGCACGATAACCCAGCCACGCTCTCTGGTCTTGTCACGGACGCAAGCGGCCAACCGGTGAAAGGTGCAACCGTCTTCATGTTCAACGGTTCTGATCATCCGATCGCCGGATGCCTGAGCACAGTGACCGAGGAAACAGGACGCTACGAGATCAATGATCTGGTGCCATGGAATTCTGAAGCCACAAAGACCAACGATGAGAAGACGGGCACAGGAACTCAGGTCTCAGCGATGTTCTTCCGCGTGAGTCACCCTGATTTTCCGGCAACACAGGCAAAGTACACGGCCCTGCCGCAGGTCGTTGACATTGCTCTACAGCCTCCGGCGATTGTCGAAGGTCATGTGATTGATATCGTGACCGGCAAGCCGGTGCCGAATGCGATCGTACACGCCCAGGGAGTTGCTCGACGCGGTTGGTTCGAAGTGAGAACAGATGATGCTGGACGGTATACGCTGCGAATGACTCGCGACCATTACAACATCTGGGCGATTCAGGCTGATCGGATGCCACTGGCAATCAAAGCCTTAAAAGCTGAACCAGGCATTCGCACAAGCGGGCATGATATTCGTATGGTTCGCGGCGGATGGGTGAAGGGCCGAGTGTTGACTGCGTCCGGTGACCCTGCACCGATTCCAACGAAATATGCGAACCAAATAGGTCACCATGGACCTGCCCGTCCACGAACTGGCGCTGCAGTCACCAGTGCAGCTATTAACGAAGACAGCTCCTTTCGGATTCATGTGGCTCCCGGACGAAACTATATTTACGTGATGGGAGGCGATTCAGCAGCCTACGTGGATGTAGGAGACGGTGAGGAAATCGAACTGAATCTGGGCGGGACAGATGGGACGCGCACGCGGACATTCCGCGCGACCGACGAGGATGCGATTCTGGCGGCTCGCCTGCATCAAGAGGCGTTCTTTGAAGATCAGGCGGCGGAGGCTAAATCGAGTGTATCCCGCCCCGGCAATTCTGCCGGGAATACGTCGTCGCAGCCCGCGAAAAACAAGGCAGCAGATTCACCGAAGGTTCCGTCCCGAGTTCGCCGCGATACACCAACAGGTCGACTGCTGAATGAACTTGAAGAAATGAATTCCGGTCGTCAGGCGTTTCTTGAACCATGGGCAGAGTTGCTTCGACAGATCGTCAACCTCGGCCCCGATGCCGTGCCGGAGCTGATCGATGAACTGGACGCAACTAACGATGACCGGATGATGCGTTGCATGGCTTTTGTGCTCCGCGCGATTGGCGACAAGCGAGCGGTTCCGGCGTTGATTCGAGCCATTCCGAAGACACTTCGACCATCAGGGTCCGATATGGGGTGTCGGATAGAAAACGACGAAACGCTGCAGAAATTCATGCAGAAACATGACCTTGATGCAACTGACCACGCCAACGAGTTTGGCATCGGCCGGCCAGTTCGGGAAGTCTTTGGAGGATTGCAGAGACTTTCGGGACAGAATCTCAATGACTTCGAGCTGTACTCCGTCTTTCGCACTGGTCTGCCATCGCAGATTCATGCCAAAGAAGCTCTGTTCCAACGAGCCGCAATGCGGTGGCATGACTGGTGGGAGCAGACCGGTTCTAATGACATAGACGATCGAGCTTATCAAAAAGTGAATCTTGCGCCCCTGCCTGATTCAGACTCGTTCAGCATTCCTTTGGACATCATTCTCACGACAGATACGGGCAGCGGGAATAACATGCTGTCGTCGATTCGAATGAGTAACATTCCCGAATTCCCTTCGCAACTGCTGGATCTCGATACCAGTCGTCGTGCAAATGTGCCTGAAAAATGGCGACGTGATTCACTGTCCGCGGATGAAATGACCGAACTGATTCAGTGGGCCACAGGCGAAGGCTTCGATCTGATGGGCGATGAATTCACGGACAGCGATGGAAAGCCTGTCTATGCTCTTCGGACCATTGGACTGCAGGCATGGCAGCTCGAAGACGCTCGTTGGAAATCTCTACCGGCGAAATTCACCGTCAACGAACTGAAGGCCAATGGTAGCCTTGTGCCGGACGAATGGCTGCTCCATCGTGACGCTGATTCTGGAAAGATCGACGCTCAAAAACACGCACCATTCTTTTTCATCACTCGCGAAGGTACGCCCGGATGCATCAATGTCGGCATCCCAGTCACCGACGACTCCCTGAAACCCGGCGGCGTTTCATCCGGCGACAATGAACTCAATCCCGTAGCGTTCCGTCAAGGCCGGCGTTTCGGTCTGGAGATCTTCAAGTTTGCAGAAGAGCAAAAGTAGACTTGTAGCTGCCAGTTGGTTGCTCCGCCGGGGCGAGCCCTACGGAAGCACAAGGAGCTGAGAGCAAAGTGCAGGGATCAGAGCAGCGAAGGACGTATTGATGTATCGAGGCTTTCCGCTTTCCGCCGGGTTTACCCCCGGTCGGAAGCAGCAAATGGAAGCTACAATCGAGAAGAAAAACCGCCGCTTCCGTCCGGCTTGTCCGGGCGGAGCGAACAACTGATGGCTGCTGACTCACCACTCCTGCGAGCCCGACGGAACAGGATCTTCAGGTCTGATTCAATCGCATCGCTCCACAATCGTACCCGCCGAACGTCCCAGCGTAGTAGCTGAACTTGAGCACCGCGGTCATCCCCGAAACATAGGCGATGTTGTTCATCAGTGACAGAGCCACCGATTGTGGCGACTCCGTAACCGCGGCACCAGGCAGGATGTGCAGGTGATTGCTGAGCAACCCGATGCGGGACAATCGCGAGCCCTTCTTTTTCGCCGCAATCATGATCATGTTGCGAACACTCCATTCGCGTGGCAAGTGATCTTCTAAACGTTTAGACAATCTCCCCCGGCCACAGAATTTTCACTTCAGGGAGATGACGCTTTGACTCAGGGATCCGTTGACTCAGTCACGCATCCCTACCGAGTTGCTGAAATGGGATCCTGCCAAAGCCCAATTGCGCCGCTGGAGAGGAGTGAACAACTCACACATGTTCCAATGAAGGTTGGCTTGTGGTAGAGACGCAAGGACGTATTCGCCGATTGAGATCGGTGCCGGAATCATCGAAATCGGCATGCTGGGGCGCTCTGGCCTTGCGAATCCAGAAGCCGATCCATTGGGACGCAGAAAATCGCCAGTTCGCGGTCTGTCGGGAGCCGATGCGATCCTCGATCCGAAGGCTGGAACGGAAAGCCAAACGGTCGGATAGAGGAACGATTTAAGTACGGATCAACCAAGCTCGTTTGGTAATTCTCGAATTGCCTCCTTGGATAGCGTCTAGAGCGGCTTTGTTCAATTTGTCTCGGCGGACTGAGTAATGAAGTGTCCGACTTACCATTTTCAGGCTCTTCTGAGCGAAAGACCAGAAAGGAGCAGCCACAACCGCTGACACGAATTCGTCAATTTACGCTGAGCCGTTTTACATATATCTGGATTTTAGTTACAAACCATTGACAATGTCAATTCTCGATCTATATTGTCTTTACGGAACAAGGATCATCGGGAACATGGAGTCCATCCAGTGGCAGAGAATGAAACGCTCGATATTGGGCATGCTCGTAGCGGGCGTTGGCGAAAATGGCGGGACTCTATCTTGAGTCAAGGTTCCGCGGATGAGATTGCAACGGAAGGTGTCCGTTGTCTCGTTCGGACGTTCAAGAATCTCCAGCAGATATTTGAGACGGAAAATCGCGTGCCTTTGAAGGAAATCCTCCATGCGGCAACGGATCCCGATGGGGATTTTTCCGACATCATTCGGCGCAGTCGACACGGTCGCGATTACCTCCAGATGTTCGAGTCGCAGTCTAGCCAAGGTTTGGATGATCGGAGTGTTTTGGAAAACGTTCTAGTCCTAACCACTGATCGGTTCCTTGATCAGATCCGCGAAGATCCAAACGGAACTCGGTTCCCCAATGCCGGAGCCTTCCGCGAATTTGCGTCAGCCGTCAAAGAGCGAATGATTGACGGAATTCAGAGACTCGCAGGGCAAATGGCGGATGCACCAGATCGACCTTTGCGAATGCCTTCACAATCACAGGAACAAAAGGATCGACATCAAGCCGCATTATTGGGAATGTCCATTGGTGCTCAGTTGGGGACGAGCTTATGAACATTGGCATCGACTCATTTCGGATTGATGAAGATGTGTTAGGTCGTCAACTGGGCGTTCCATTATCGCCAAGAAGTCGAGATCTGTTGCGTATTGCTATGCATATTTATGCAGCTGATCGGCTGACGAGGCGGAATCGATCCATTGACACTCACGGGCCTTCGCGGCAAATGCCTGGCTTGACGATTCCGGTCTCCGAGCCAGATTTTTGGAGTACGACTGAGATTTTTTCTTTGCTCAGGCGAACCGTCGAGTTTATCACTGGAGACAGTTGGGAATTTGAGTTCAAGATTCATCGATCTTCAACGCAGCGCCAGTTATGGAGAGCTCGCGTCTGCGACAATGCAGTTGTGTGCCTCGATAGCGGAGGGCTGGATTCTGCAGCAGGACTGGCAAATCGGCTACTTCAATGGAAAGGGCCTGTTTTCGCAGTAACCGCAAGGCATCAAAGAGACCAAAAGCGACTCGTAAGGGATATTCAGTTACCAATTTTGCGTGAGCGTTTTGGCAATCGAATTTCTTCAATCATGGTCTCCACGAGGTTACGAAATCCGCCACCAATGAAGCAGCAAGAGTTGACTCAGAGAAGTCGCTTGTTCTTGTTTGCCGCGCTGGGTGGCGTTGTGGCCTCTGAACTTGGTGTCGAAACCGTTGAAGTGTACGAAAATGGCGTTGGAGTCATTAATCTCCCGCCAATGACGGGAATGATGTTTGGAGGTCGCACGACGAGAAGTGCACATCCGGAATTCTTCCGGCGAATGGGCGCACTACTTACTGCAATCTCGGGGCAACCGATCGGATTTGCCCTGCCATTTCGCGACAGGACAAAAGCTGAACTTATAAAGCGTGTCGCAGATGATGAATTATTAGTGCGCATGGCACAGGAAAGTGTCTCGTGTGTCCACTATCCCAGACGGGTGCAGGGGCAGCAGAAGCAATGCGGCGTGTGCCCTGGATGTATCGGGCGGCGACAGGCACTGATTATT
>JBDNHX010000275.1:0-6964 GCA_041688565.1 Planctomycetaceae bacterium | reverse complement strand
TCATACAAACCACCAACGCACTCACACGTCAGTCCATCGCCTGCTATTCGGAGTGCCAGCAAAGAAAAAACGTACCAACCTCGCCTCCAAGGCCAGTCAAGCCGCCAGAAAACACAACGCCACTAGACCTTTACAGCAGTAGATTGACATCCCCCGCTCGCCATGAGTGATGAGGATCTTGTTTTGGACGATTTTAAAATCAATAATGGAACATTGAATTCGCTGTTGCAGTTTGATGAATCACTGCGAACCGGGCGGCTCAGCGAGTTACTCCCGCCCGGTGCTGACTGTCAGCCTACGGAAGAGCTGGAACTTGGCCAGACAGCCTTGAAGGAACTGGAAGCCGCGATTCCTCGCCGAGTTTCTGTGATGCCGTCCTGGGCTCCGCAGCGAATTGGGCGATTCGAGATTCGTTCTGTCCTTGGTGCTGGAGGATTTGCGGTTGTCTACCTGGCGTTTGATTCGACTCTGAATCGTCAGATCGCCCTGAAAGTGCCGCGTCCACATGCATTGATCCGACCGGAGTTGCGACGACGATTCGTGATCGAAGCCAAAGCGGCCGCTCAGCTGGATCATCCCAACATCGTTCCAGTCTTTGAAGCCGGTGAAGACCGCGACCTGCCCTACATCGCCTGCGCATTGTGTGAAGGTCCCACGCTGGCGCCATGGCTTTCGTCGCGAACGACACCCATGCAGCCGAAGATCGCAGCAAGAGTTGTTCACGATCTGGCTGCGGCGGTTCAGTTCAGTCATGACCGAGGAATTTTGCATCGTGACATTAAACCCGGCAACGTTTTACTATTTCCGGATTCGTCGAAAGAAAATGATCTCTTTCCTTTTGTCCCGCGGCTCGCTGATTTTGGCCTCGCGAAACTTCTGGAGTCCGGTCAGCTTGATTCCGTAACAAGCCTGCTAATTGGCACACCTCGCTACATGGCACCCGAGTTGATCGGTGGGGCACAGGGTATCAGCGACGTTTCGCCCGACATCTATGCGCTCGGCGCGCTGCTGTACTGCTTGCTGTTGGGACAACCACCATTTGGAGCCGCAACGCCAGCAGAAACAGTGCGAAGGATCGCCGAGGACGAGCCTGTGTCGCCTGATCTGGTTGATCCTTCTATCGGGCGTGACCTGAGTCTTGTCTGTCTCAAGTGTTTGCAAAAATCTCCAACGCTGAGATACTTGTCCGCGTCCGAGCTTGCGGAGGACCTGAATCGGTACCTGTCCGGACGCCCGGTTCTTGCCCGACAAACGCCGATTCTTTTGCAATTCGAAAAGTGGTGCCGACGTAAGCCTACTGTAGCTGCGTTGCTGGCGCTTACTGCGAGTCTCGGTCTTCTGCTGTTTTTCCTGGCGTTTCGATACACGAATTCGCTGAGACAGCATGTTGTCGAGCTGAATGCCGCGGTCAACACGGCGAACCGGAACAAGTCTGAATCGGATGAGAATCGTCGCGTTGCTGATCAACAGGTCTTTGCGGCGGACTTGAAGCTGGCCGATTCTCTTCGCGAATTTTCTGACATTCACAGCGCGAGCAACATCCTCGATAAATATCTGCCCAATCCAGGTGCAAATGCAGTTGTCGATGGCAGCAGCAGTTTTGCATGGCGATATCTGAAACATCAGACGACGCGAACCGGGCTCCCGATGGCGGATACAGGTCAGACAGTCTGGGATGTTCAGTTTTCGCCGCAGGGAGACCGTATCGCTCAATGTGGAAACAAGGGACTGGTTCGGATTCTGGATGGGGAGAATGATTATCGTCTCGTTCTGGAACGGCAACTCGCGGACACCGAATTCAATTGCCTGGCATGGTGTGAGACCTCGCCGATTCTTGCGACCGGCGGTGATGATGGACTCGTTAGAATTGTGAACGTCAAAGAACAGGAGGTCGTGCGAAATGTCGCAAACGCGGTGGCTCGGTCGGAGACCGGCCACAACATTGAGACCGGCCACAACATTGAGACCGGCCACAACATTGAGACCGGCCACAACAGAGGCATGCAGGTTGTGCGAACTCTGGAAGCGTTTCCCGGTCAGCATGTTCATGGGCTGGCCTTTTTGCCTCGATCGTCACAACTCTACGTCGGCGGCGTTTCAGCGGAGCTGCAGGTGTGGGATGCTGAATCCGGACAGCTAAAGCAGACGATTCTCACGCCTCACACTGGCGGTATTGAACACCTCGTCGTTTCAAAGGATGGGACGAGAATTGCCACCGGAGGCGATGAAGGCAATATCTGTGTCTGGCGAACCGAGGATCATAGCCTTCTCTGGCAGATGACCGCGCAACGCGACTCAATGATTGGTGCGGTTTCCATAGTGCGACTGACGCCGGATGGCAGACGTCTCGTTGCTGCGGTGCTGAAAGAAACCATCCTGATGTGTGACGCGGAGACGGGAGTGGAACAACGTCGCTGGCAGGGATTGAACAGAATTCATTCGCTGGCCGTCGACAATGAGAGAATTGTTTGCGGAGATTCGCAAGGAATGATGAGTGAGCTCGCGATTGAGGACAACAGCACAACGTGGCGGCCTGGGCGGCAGTGGATCGGACATCGCGACAAGATCTCAACCATCGTGCTCGCTTCGGACAGCCACCGCATGGCGACTCAGACCGATATCCTGTCGACCGATCGAGCCGGGAAGGCGTGGCGCTGGAAACGAGATCCACATCGCGACCACGTTTTCTTTCCGGGGTTTGCTCCGAAGATTTATACTGCCGTCAATACGATCTGCTGGAAAGACTCAACCACGCTGTTTCAGGTGAGTTCCTCGGGGATCAATCGTGTTGATATACGCACTGGAATAAAATCGCCGGTCTTTCACTCGGATGCAGTGATTACCGGATGCAGGTATTCGAAAGAATCTGACACTCTTGTCGTCGGGGACGATCGGGGGCAGTTGACAGTGATTCATGGTAAGTCCTCTCCGCAACCGCCCCTGCCGATCTCGGAGGAAAGCATCACAGATGATTGGTCAATCAATAGTAACGCTACTCGAGCGGTCGTTCATGGACCGAGCAATGAGGTTGCCTTCGTCGATCTGCAGCGAAATACTGTCTTGATGCGTTTGCCGGATCGCGAGGCGTCGATGATCTCTCCGGATGGGCGCTGGTTCGTATCTGGAAACAGAAAGACCGATTCCTTCGATGTGTTTGATGGGGAATCTCTGCAGCTCGTGCAAAGCCTCAAAGAGATCGATCCGACCGCTGAGAGCATCACGTTCTCGGATGATTCCAGACTCTTTGCCTCGACCGGAAGGAATCGAATCGTCACCGTCTGGAGCTGGGGGGGGCGAATCGTGGAACGTTGTCAGATCAATATCCTCTCCTTCGAACCAGAATGGATATCCGACGTTTCATCCGGACGGGCGAACACTGGCCATCGCCGTTGAGAATGGGAACGTGAGAATTCTGGACGTTGTTTCAGGTCGGGAGTTACTCACGATCGGACTTCGATACTCGACACTCCAAAAGGGTCTCGGGTTCTCTCCCGATGGCGAAATGCTGGCAGTCGGGCATTTGCACGGCGAGGTTGAGATCATCAATTCGAGAAAATAGCGACCGAACTGACATACGGGAGATTCTTCGCGAATCGGATCAGGATGACAAACACCTCAAACATGACCGCGTAAAGTAGACAACAGGCTTCCGGACACGCTGGAACTTCGTGAGATTCGCCTGGTTGTGCGCAACCCACATTCCGCATGAAGGACCTGATCGTGGTAACGACACTGCTGGCGGGCAAATCCACAGTGACGTTTTCTGACGTCATCATGCGTGTCCGCTGCTGAATATGGGCCGAGTGGTTTTTTGAAACCCTCCGAAAGCAACATGCCTTTTCAGAACTCCCCACTGATTCCCGAACACCATCCTCCACGCACTCGCTGCTACCTGACGACTCTGAAACTCACAACAGTCCGAGCTTAGCATCGTGCGGCTTTTCAGAGTCGCCTTTCGCTCCGCGAAAGTTGCGAATACGCTTCTTTCGCGGAGCGAAAGGCGACACTTATTTTCCGGTCGATGCTCAGACAGGTTCCAGACAGAGCAGCTGAGCTCAGGGACGTTTGGGCAATCGCATCACAAGGGCTCCTCCGCTGAGGATCAGGCATGCGCCCAGAAAATACGGCATCGAGGTGGAAACGCCGAGCAGCTGAATTCCGAGCGATGGACCCAGAATTCTGGCGAGTGAGGAAAGGCTCTGACCAGTCCCGAGAACAGAACCCTGTTCGTCGCTGGAAGCGGCCTGAGACAGCAGGGACTGCAGGGATGGTGTGACGGCAGAAAATCCAATCACGACAATCGGCAGGATAAACCACAGTGACTGTGGCGGCAGAACTCGCAGGCCTGTCAGACCGATCAGAACAAAACCGGCGGTCATCAGCGTGACGCCGATCAGGGCCATTCGACGTTCGCCAAATCGTGGCAGAAGTCGTCGAACAAGCACCCCCTGTCCGATCGACAGAACGAGTCCCACATAGGCATACAGGAGGAAGTTCCACCGACTGCTGTACCCGAATTCCCGAGTTAGCAGGGACAGCGTGCTTTCGAACTGGGCGAATCCGAATGTGGTGATGAAGACCGCAAAGAGGATGATCGATAATCCGGGCGTCGACAGATGCCGCCATACTTCGCCCGGCCGAAAGGCGCGATGCGACGATTTCTGAGCCTGTTCGGTCGGACGTCGGGATTCCTGAAGCTTTAACGCAGCCAGCAGCAAAGCCATCGCAGACAAAGCGGAAGCTACATAGCCTGGCAGCCCGGACGGCGGCTGCAGCAGCTTTCGTTTGACTTCGGCTCGTGGCAGCGGCGGGGTCAGCAGAAGATTGATCGCTTCCTGATTGGCGTTATCAATTGGCTTTGAACTGGCGGCATCGTCAGAAGCCACTGAAGAGAGTTCCTCCATGAACCGCGCCGGCGAAAGGGGAACCAGATCGGTTTCATCCCACGCCTTCACCATGGCCAGCTGTGAATCCGTGAGTGCGACAGAGGCGTCATCGGAAACGCAGGCTGCACCGATCAGAGGCCCAAACGTGAATCCAATCCCGAACGCAGCCCCGATCAGAGCCATTCCTTTGCCGCGATTTTCTGCGGCTGTGCTGTCCGCGATTACTGCCTGAGCCGTGGAAATGGTCGCGCCTGCAATGCCGGCTCCGATGCGAGTCACGAACAGCCAAGGCAATGCTCCCAGTCCCAGCCACATAAAGTCGCGGCCCTGGGACGAGACAAAGCCGAACAACGCATAGGAGAGCGCTGAACCGGAAAGGCCCAGCATCAGAATGGGGCGGCGACCGATGCGGTCGGACAGACTGCCCCACATCGGGGCAAACAGAAACTGCATGGCTGAGAAAGACGCCATCAGCAGGCCCAGCTGCATCTTGCTGGCATTAAACCAGGCGGCGTATCGAGGCAACAGGGGCAGAACAATTCCAAATCCCAGCAGGTCAATGAAGACAGTCAGAAAGACAATCAGCAAAGTCGCTTTGTTTACTGAAGATGCCGCGGATGGTGCGGCAGGAGCATCATTGGTCACAGTGGGTTCTTTCAGCACATTGCAAATTCAGAATAATTCAGGCGAGCGACGGACCACCAACACCTATGGCTTCATAAACCAGACACAGGCCCAAGCCAGCAGCGGGAACAACACAAAAACCAGCACGAAGGCCGTCAGATTGGAGCGAGGAGAATCGGGCCAGCGTCCCATTGCAGATCTCAGATCTCAGAGGGCAGATTGCAAATGTCTAATTTGAAATTTCAGTTTTCAAATTCCAGGGAGAGTTGGATCACGCTGGAATCTGCTCGTCCGTTTCCGGAACAGCATCACTGGCCGCATCGAACCATTCGTCCTTGAAGACGATGCGTTTTTTGTGCTTCATGGCGAGATTCGCGGTCAATGCCATGATCGCGTCGGCCATCGCCACGCGGCCGTTGCATCGCAGTGCGTCGTTGCCCAGCTGATTCTTGACGCAGTAGCAGAAGTGTTCCATTTCTTCGCGATAACCGCGACTAACTTTGTCGCCCATGGTGCCCTTGGCCATCGCTCCAGCAGCGGAAGGCGCGGCCGTGTTATAGCTGTCCAATGCCGGTCCGCCACCCTTCGTGTTGTCGATGACCCACAATCGTTGTTCCAGACCGCCACCACTGGACGGGCTTTCTTCCTTGTAAAGAAGGGCTTCCATTTCGGTCTTCATAATCAGCGTACCGCGGCTGCCGAAGACGGTTTCGCCGTAGGGCTCCTGACGATTAGTGTTAATCGATGAGTAGGTCACGATCGCAACGTCATTTTTGTCCTCATCGTAGTGTTTGCCGGGGAACTCAAGAGTCACATAAATGTGGTCGTCGATGTCGCGATCGTCGACCCAGTTTTCTTCCGGCCCCACACCTTTGACACCGTAGAAGTTCTTGCCGCCGTACCCCTGCACCGCCAGTGGATGCTTCTTGCCCAGAAAGATACTGGAGGCATCCATCTGATGGCTGCCGAGTTCTGCCATCAGGCCGCCACCGGTGGAATTGTAAAGCCGCCAGTCCACAAGCTGTCTGGCACTTTCATAACCCAGCTCTGCTAACTTTCCGGATTTTTCCATCTCCAGCAGGACTTCTTTATCCTTCTTTGCATCGCCATCACGGTCCCATTTGCGCCAGCTGTCACGACCTGGAAAGCTGTTGTTGCGATGCCACTGGGCGCGGATAAATTTAATGTCGCCCAGCAATCCTTTCTTGATGAGGTCATTAGCGTTTTCGTACAGCACGCTGTAATGCCGCTGATGCCCGACTGCCAGCAACAAGCCTTTTTCGTCAGCCTTGCGAATCATCTGCTTGCACTGCGTGATGTTGTGAGCCATCAGCTTTTCAGTCAGCACGTGCAGACCGGCCTCCAGACATGCGATGGCGATCGGTGCGTGCTGGCTGAGCGGCACGGCGATGACGACCATTTCCAGACCGAGGGTGTCTTTGTCCTTCAGCAGT
>JBDNHX010000274.1:0-13708 GCA_041688565.1 Planctomycetaceae bacterium | reverse complement strand
TAGGTTCCATAATGGCATGGTGGTCGCGTTCCTTCGCAGATTGAGATTTAGATACCCCCAATTCTACCGAATGGACGCGACCATTTTTATATCAAAACATTCCACCCAGCCCGCCTAAGCCTCCACCGTTTCGTCAGCCCACCCTCGGGCCGTCTTGAGTCCCCAAGCGATTTATTCTGAACGCGGAATCCCCGTTGGAGCCGCTTTCTGGCGTTCCAGTTGCAGTTCCAGGCTTTGACGCAGTTCCCGAACTCGCTCCACATCCACGGAGGGAAGTTCATTTTTGATGAACCAGTCGGCATCCCGGATCGCCATTTCCAGACGTCCCGTGCGAGCCCTCATTTCCAGCCGTTTGGCACGATGCTCGGGATTGGTCGGCTCGAGCATCACCAGCGTTTCCAGATACCGCAGCACGTCGCCATCGCTGCGTTCGTCTTCCATCAGACCGAGCAAATTAAGTGTCATACGTTCGATGATCTGCACGGGCGACTTGGCTTCACGAAAACGGGGCTCATTCGGAAACCCGGCGATGGACAGTTTCTTCAGAACATCCTGTTCCGTTAGCCGTCGACCTCGTTCGAACGGATCAATCAGCTCATCGGCCCCTGCCTCATCCGACGCTTCGTAGCGGACGACAAAGTGACCTGGAAGACCAACACCCACCACTGTAAGGTCCACGCGAGCCGCCAGTTCCATGTACAGAACTGCCAGAGTGATCGGCAAGCCTTCACGATCATCAATGACTTCGTTCAAATAACTGTTGGAACGAGCATAGTATTCGAACTGACTGCCGCGAACTCCGAGATCTTCAAACAGATATTTGTCGAGCGCCGCCAGCCGCTGTGCTTCGGTCGCGTTCTCGGGAAACGTCGCCTTCAGCTCGTCGGCCATATCTCGAATTCGTGCGACATACGCTTCCACATCCACATCTGGATTGTCCATATGAGCCAGCAAAAGAGCGGCCCGCAGTAGGTCTGGTTTTTTTTCGTCGTGTTCCGCCGCCGCGTCGGATGTTGCTGTTACTCCCGCAGCGGGTGTTGCATTTGGTGAGCTCTGATCAGAAACCGGCTGTGTGCCGTTTGCCTCAGGATTCTGCGGCGGGATCAGCAGGGCCTGAGCAATCTTTTGCCGAGTCGCGGTGTCGTGCAGATCCTGTGACAACTGACGCAATTGTTTGCCGCGCTGCTCCAGAAGTTTGGCCTCACTGTTCAAAATCTCCGCCGCAGATTCGCCCAGCGGCAACAATCCAGCCACAGTACGATCGTCCGCTGGAAACCCAGGCTCGATGTCTTTCACGGCTTGAGACAACTGTTCCTGCGCCTGCGCGTCCAGGGACGACGGGAGCAGCGACTGGCCTGCATCAAAGCGACGGAATTCGGCCTCCGTCCCTCGGAATGCCGCGATTCCGGCCTGCCCTTCGGTCAACGCGGTGTCGCGCGATTCCACAGCCATCGCCCCATTCACATAACATTCAAATCGATCGGAATGAATTCGCACCGTCAGCGTATTCCAGTCGCCAGGCTTGTAGGACTCATGCGGCTCATTGTGCAGAATGGTCCACGAATTCACATCGGCCCCGTCAAATCGCGTCAGCCGCAGATTACCGGCGCTAGGATAAAATCCATAATGGCGATCCTGACCGTCCGAATGAAACACAAGACCGGCCGCACCCTGCTCATCCTTCAGACGAACAATCACCTGCAGATCAAAAGGCACATCCGGCAGCTCTCGATTTTTCAAACACAACGTTCGGCCACCAAAGGATGTTCCCTGGCCGTTCACCGTGATCCGTCCGGCGCGTTGCCGCCAGTTGCCGCCAAACACGGTCCTCCATTGCCGTGAATCCAAAGCACCGATCGTTCTCCAGCGTGACATCGGAACGGGATTCGGGTTCGACAACAGATCCCGCAGCAGCTTCACGGGCAAAGCAAATCCCACATCTTTCACCACCGTAGACTTCATCGTCACAATGCCCACCACGTTCCCCTGTCGGTCAACCACTGGTCCACCGCTGTTGCCAGGCTCAATTGACATCGCCAGCTGCACCATTCGGATTCCGTCGATGTCCTGATGACCGGACACCAGCCCGCTGGCCATGCTGTTTCGCAAACCGCGAGGGTGTCCCATAGCCACGACATCTCGTCCCTGGGCCACTTCGTCTTCCTCCGAAACGGGCAACGCGACAAGATCGTTTGCGTCGACACGAATAATCGCCAGATCCAGCTGATTGGAAGACGCATGAATCTCCGTCACCGGCACCGTCTTTCCGCCGGGAAGTTCGACCACAAAATCGCGGCCGTCACCAATCACGTGCCGAGCCGTTGCGATAAGTCCGCTGGGATCAATGACGAAACCCGCGCCCAGGCCCAGATCGCCGCCGGTGCGGTCCGTTGAGCGAATGAAGACAAGCGACGGGCGAGCTTTTGCTGCCAGGGCTTCGTTGGACAGCGGCTCTGCTTTGGCGAGCTGAGACTCAGTATTTTCCTGCGGAGAATCGGGCGTTGTTGTTGCCGCGGGCGGGAGAGTGTCATCGGCTGACAGCGGTGCTGCACCGAGCTTCATGACGGCGAGCACAAGAACCAGACAGGCGGTTTCTGTGAGCTTCGTCGGTTGCAATGATATCCGCATTTCGCGTCTCACTTCCTGTTGGATCGGCCCGCATTCGGTTCCGGCTGTGTATGTTACAGTTGCTCATGAGACCTGATTGGGCTCGCTTTGTAAACTGTCATGCAGGCTTAAAGATTCCTCCGGATTGTCCTCGGTCAGTCGCAGTTGCTGCCAGCGGCCCGTTCGATACCGCAGCCACATGCACAGCCCCGTCAGACTGATGTGCATTGTGCAGCTGACCCATAACTTTAAAACGGTCGGCTCTTCCGAACGGATGATCAGGAATGCAGGCAGCACCATCACCAGCCAGCTGGACAGCAGCGTGATCACCATCGGAAAGACGGTGTCTCCAGCACCGCGAAGAGCGGACGAGAACACAACGGCTAGCGCATCGAAGACGGAATACACCGCCACAAACTGCAGCAGTGTGGAGGCTGTGCGAGCCAGTGTTTCGATGTCCGCTCCCTGGCCAGCGGCCTCACTGGAAAACATAAAGAAGGGCTGCAGGCAAAGTTTCGGAAACAAGATCAGAAGCAGCGCAGTGCTGCCGGTCCAGAGCACGCCAAGCCGCACAGCATTGTTAGTGGTCTGCTGCGCCGCCTTGATTTTTAAGGCGCCCATATGATGCCCGACAAGCGTCTGAATGGCGGTCCCAAATCCCAGCAGAGGAACAAAGATCAGTCCGTTGATGCTGAAGGCCAGATTGGTGGCAGCGAGGTCCTGACTGCTGAGGTTGCCGATGATCAGCAGGAAGACCGTGAAGCCGGAGTAATCGACGAAGTAATGCAGCCCGCTGGGAACTCCGTAACGCAGAAACTTTCGCAGCAGTTCAACATCCAGTCGATATGAAGCCAGCAGCGGCAGCCCTTCGCGTCGAGCACTTCGCAGCATCAGCACAATATAGACGCCGACTTCGACGCATCGCGCCAGCACCGTGGCAATCGCAGCGCCGCGAATGCCCAGTTCGGGAAACGGGCCGATGCCAAAGACTAACAGATAGTCGAGTCCGAAGTTGAGGAACACGGACACGAAACTGATACACATCACAACCGATGTGCGACGCCGTCCATTGAAAAAACAACTGAGCGCCGTGGCCAGCAGCATTACTGGCGCACCGGCTGTCAGCATGTTGAAATATTGAGCCTCGAGCTCAACGATTTCCGGCGAATGGCCAGTCATCGCCAGCAGCGGCCGGCTAAGCGGCAGGCAGATCCACAACAGCACGCCGGTGACCAAAGACAGCCAGACGGCCTGCCAGAGTGACGCCATCATGCGATCTTTTCGCTCAGCACCGTCATATTGGGAGATGAACGTGTTGGCGTACAGAATCGTGCCGAGCGGAATGCAGACGACGGTCCAGTGCAGCATGGAGGCCGGTGTGACGGCCGCCAGTGCTGCTTCCGAGCAGCCGGCAAGAATGATTCGATCGGCCACATTCATCAGCGAATGGGAGCCGGCGCTGAGCATCAGGGGCGCGGCTATGCGGAACAATTCCGGCATGCTGCCCGCTTCGTCTGCCGCAGCGCCATTCCGTTCATTTTCGACCGACGACATAAAACCGGACCATCCTTTGGGCTCAGCATGCGGCTTCAGCAGGAAATGTTAATCCTTGCCACGCACAGCAGAACAAAGTCACGTCTGGTCGAAATGGCAAACCGGCAGTTTACCAGATCCGGTCGAATTTTATCGCACTTTCGATTTGGTTTTGTCGCCTTCGCTTCCCTTTGCGTTTTTGTCGCCCTTCTCCGACTTGTCTGCATACGGCGATGAGTCCACTTCCACCGTTGGCGGGAAGCCGTTGAGTTTTCGCCAGACTTCGAACCACAGGGGCACCTGTTCCAGCAGCACCCAGCCGTTGGCCCGCACGCCCTGACGCAGAAAACGTTCTTCAGGCCAGTCGTCGGAACCTTCGGTATCTGGCAGAATCTGACAACGAAATTTTCCGTTGCCACTGTCGATCATGTCGACCGACACAATCTGTCCTCCGAAGGTTCCAACCGCGACCGAGGGCCATCCGGCAAACTGGATCGCCGGCCAGCCTTCGAACTGCAAACGCACATGGCGACCCGCCTCCACCAGCGGCGCGTCATTTCCATCCAGCCAGATCTGAACGGCTCGCTCTTTGGTATAAGGCACAAGCGTGGCAATCGGGTCGCCTTTTTTGACGAGCTGCGATCCGCTGTTGGCACTGAGCTGCACGATATAGCCATCAAACGGCGCGATGACCTTCTGAGTATTCTGGCGTTCCACCTTGGATTCCATCTCTCGCATTTCCTTTTCGGCTTTTGACACTTCCCCGCGTGCCTTGTCCAGCGCGCCTTCGTAGTAGCTGATATTCGCGGTCTCTTTAAGAATGTAGGCTTCTCGATCGCTCTCCTTGCCCTTAAGTTCGGCTCGTGCGGCCGACAGGTTGGCCATTTCTTCCTTCACCTTGGCGTCAGATTCCCGGAGCTTGCGTTCGATTTCCTGCAACTTCTCGAGTGCAATGTTACCGGCCACCTGAAGATCCCTCGCACGATCATAGGCCGCCTGCAACTGAGGAATCGCGGCTTGGGCAATTGACAATTTCTGTTCGGCCGCGCCCACTTTTTCCAATGCCGACTGCACATAGGCATTCTGAGCGGCTGTGACTTCCATCCTGACTCGGCGATAAGCCGTCAATTGTCCCTCGGTCGCTTCCACAACTTTCTTTTGAGATAACACAATGTCGGACGAGTCGCCCAGTTGCCTCTGCAGGCGGGGCAATAAATCTTCGTCGAGATCCCTGATCTCGGCAATAAATTCGCCCTCTGAAACACGTGAGTTTTCCACCAACGCTTCATTCCACTGCACGATGCGTCCTTCAACAAGCGCTTGCAGGACCTGCTGGCGTTCACGAGGCGCGTACGCCACGACGTAGCCGCCACCGGTGACGGTTTGCTGCCACGGGGCAAATGCCATCAAAATAATCGTTAAGAAAAGTAACACAACCAGAATGTTGGCGATCCTTCTGGCCATCCGCGAAGACCGCGCCAGCTGAAGCGACGGCATGATTGCTTCGCTGTAGGCCACAGGAGTCAGAATAGAACGCCGTTGCAAAGATGCTGTTTTCGCCATAAGTTTTCTTTTCCAATATCCACTCGACTGCTTTGGAGCAGCGTCTGCAACTCAGAGTTAGGACAACTGAACAACGTTTCCGATCATCGACTTCAGCAGATCCCGGTTGGTGACCAGGATCAGCGTCCAGGACTGATTGGGCGCCAGGATCTGGCCGAGAATTTTTTCTGCCTCTTTGTCCGACAACGTATCCAGCAATTCATCAATCAGCAAAATCCCGGGCTTTCCAGAGATCGCTCGCGCAATCATTAAACGCCGCAGCTGACTGGTCGTGAGCGGGCCACCGCTGGCTGTCATGTGAGTGTCCAAGCCCTGAGGCAGCCGTAAAAGCAACGGTGCCAACCCAACAAGCTCCATCGCAGCACGGACATCATCGATCCCAATATCCGGTCGTTCAAGATGAACATTCTCGGCGATCGTTCCGTCAAAGATTTCCACATCGCGAGCCAGAGCAACCTGGCGCCGCAGAACGTCCGGCCGAACGTCGCGTGGATCAATCCCGTTGATATTGATCGCTCCGGAAACCGGCTCCCGCAATCCAAACAGCATGTCCAGCAGCAGGCTCTTGCCCTTGCCACTCTCACCGCAAATCGCCATGTGCGTTCCACGAGGAACCCGCAGGGAAACTTTGTGCAGCACTTCATGCCCATCCGGCATCCCATACGAGACATCGGTCACAATAACCCCGTCGTTCTGGGCACTCGGTACGCTTCCAGTAGCCAGCAATCCATCGGTTCGCTCAATCGGCAGATCCAGCAAGGAACCGAGCTTATCAATCGATGCCATCAGGTCATAAAAACTTTCCATGTGCTTGCCGAATTTCGCGAAGGAACCGACAACCACGGCCACGATCAGCTCGGCCGCCACGAGTTGGCCGAGCGACAACTGCCCCGAGATCACCAGCCAGCCGCCAATTCCAAGCAGTGTGGTACTGGCCAGCGCCTGCACCAGCAGCAAAAATATGATCTGACGCATTAACACGCGGAAGTGTTTCTTCCGGGCCGTCAGGTAGTCGAAGATCAGCTCATCGGATCTTTCCAAAGCAAATTCAGAAGCTCCGTCATAGCGAAACGTTGTGCGGCAGCGGGCCAGATCTTCCAACCATGCAGCCATGGCATACTTCGTCTTGGATTCCTTGATGCTTGTCTTGATGGCACCGCGTCCCAGCACAAACATCGTAAACAGAATCAGCAGCACAAGAACAACGTCGAAGGCCAGCAAATAGGGGTGGTAGAATGCCAGCACGGTCATGCCAACGGATGCACTCAGAATCACTGTGATGCCGTCCAGCAGCAGCTGGGCGCTGACCTTCTGAACCGTCATGATATCAAAGAAGCGATTGACCATTTCCGGCGCATAATGATCATCCAGCGCTTCCATCCGGGTTCTCGGCAGGCGGAATGACAAATCTGCCGACACTCGGGCAAACAGTCGTCGCTGAATGATTTCGACAACAAACGTCTGAAGTGCCTTGATCGCCGCCTGGAAAATCAGGAAGGCCAGCAGCATAATCGAGAGCACCACCACTGGCTGCAGAAAGCGGCCGAAGGCAACGGTATTCACCAGCGCTTCCACGGCCAGGGGTGTTGTCATGCTCAGAAGGCCGGAGACCAGAGCAAATACGACAACGACCCACATGTCGGAGCTTTCTGCCCGCAGAAGTGCCAGCAGGCGATCCAGTGGTTTCTTTTCACCCGCGTGAGACAACAGCGCGTCCGAGGCCGTCAGGGACGATTCGACAACAACGCATCGAAGAGCTCCGTCAAAGCCGTTCATGCGAAGGAGACGGGCGATGCGTTTTTCTGTGACCACCTGAATCGGCAGAGTGCCTCGGGGCGAACCAAACGTCAGACGACGTCCCTTCCCCGGCATCAGGGAATGCCAGGTCTGACCATCGTTCGAACGCAGGATGACGATCACACCATTGCGGGCCAGTTGCACCAGCTCCTGCAGCTCCCCGTCAATCACACGACAGTTTCGGCCCAGACTGTGCGCGGTTTCGATAATCCATCGCCACCAGCCACCGTCCTGGATTCCAAAATACGTCTCAGCCGCTTCGTCGACAGAACGCCGGATGCGCGATCGATCCACATGCAGTCCGTCGCGCAGGGCGATCTGCTCGAAAATCCATGACGCGGAAACCAGGTCCGCCTCGGAGGCTCGTTCGGGTTGTGTCACGACACTCATTCAGACTTCCATTTTTTCATGGTAACTTATAGGGAAAAGCTCTGATGTCCGCGCTTGGCTTTGTCTTTCACCTCTTCCATCGACTCTAGTTGCCGCCAACGTGAATTCACCAGTAATTGATCACCGGATCTATCAGATCGGCACATGTGCATGGAAAAGTATCCAGTGTAAAAGCTTTCGAAGGCAGCGAACTCTAAAAAATCGCTTCGAAAACCAGCGAGAATTTTTCCCATGCGGAAAATTATTTTCCCGATGTACGCTTCGAATCGCGTCATTCGAGAATCGTTCTCACTCGCTGCTTTCACCCCCGGACAATCGATAGAACCAGTGTTCTGAACGGGTGCAGGACGATTGATTCCACGTCCCCGGGCTGACAGCCCTTCAACACGCCCGGTGCAACTGCAGACTGAACAATCAGCGGGAGTGAGGGCGTCGTCTGGAAACAGAGGAGCGAGACTCCGGCTTTACCTCGTCCTGCAGACAGCCTTTGAAATCGCCATCCTGCGTCTATGGCAGGGTTTCCCTCCATAAAGGTTACCGACATTCACGCACCTGCCATGAGAATTGGCAGTCCCATCCTGGACAAATGCTGCAACTATGAGTCCAATCTCAGGGACAGGCACATGGATACCGGTACAATGTACCGCGTGACGACTTAAAACGAAATTGTTCTTGCGAAAGGGTTACTTTAGTATGGCGGTAAAATCATCCAAAACGGTTCGTAGTGTCCCCAAAAAAACACTGGCGTCGGAGTTTCAAAACCCAAAAAAACGACAGCCTTTCTCTGTGTTTCTCGTGATGGACGATATGGCGGTCCGCACGCCTCTGGCAGATGCGTTGCGGGAACAGAAGCTGACCGTTCATGATTACATGACCGCGATGGAGTTTTATCGCGACTACCGCGACAAAACGCCGGGTGTTCTGATCACCGATCTTCGCCTGCGAGGCATGACGGCCCAGGAACTTCAGGCCAAGCTGACGGAAGAAAACTTCGATCTGCCGATTATTCACATGGCAGGCCACGCCGATGCTCCGGCTGCGATCGAAGCGATGAAGGAGGGGGCTCTTGAGTTCGTGATGAAGCCAACGTCTCCGGAAAGGCTTCTGGCTGCAGTTAGCCGTGCCTATGCGTCGCACTACGACGTCGACTGGGACTTTCTTGGTGACGATTTCGACAAAATCGAATCCAGCATCAACCGGCTGACCAGTCGCGAAAGCGAAGTGCTCGAACGAATCGCGGACGGTGAATCCAGTCGCGAGATTGGTGCACAGCTGGGGATCAGCACAAAGACCGTCGAAGCCCATCGCGCTCGCATCAACGACAAGATGCGCGCGGACGATCTGCCGCACCTGATTCGAATGGTGTTCATCCTGAGGGAACTTCAGGAAGAGTAGTCAACACCTCTTGTTCGATCACTGACCGCCGGCAATTTGTACTTAACAAAATGCCGGCGTTTTTTTGCAACAACCGTTGCCTCTTTTTTTGTGGTCGATCGTTTCCACGGCTATCACTATGCATTCAAAAGCGCTCCTGCTGGTCAACACAAAAGCACGTCGCGGTCAGGAAGATGTGGCGATGATTCGCGAGCGTCTCACGGCGGGCGGTCTGGATCTGATCGAACCACATGCGGATTCGGGCGATTTTTTAAGTGTCATCCGACAGCATCGTAACGAAGCCAGCAGAGTCATCATCGGTGGCGGCGACGGGTCACTAAATCACGCTCTCCGCGCATTACTGGAGGCTCAACTGCCACTGGGAATTCTTCCCTTGGGAACGGCCAACGACCTGGCTCGAACGCTGAGCCTGCCTGCAGATCCTCTGCAGGCCTGCGATGTGATTCTTGCCAACTATTCGCAGCGAATTGATATCGGGCAGGTCAATGAGCGGCCTTATTTCAACGTGGCCAGTATCGGCCTGGCAGCCGAGGTGACTCGGCGGTTGTCAAAGGGCACCAAAACTCGCTGGGGTGTTCTGGCCTATGTCTGGGCCGCGATGGGGGCGATGCTCCGCAGCCGCTCTTTTCGAGTCGAAATTTCGAGCGACGGTCAATCGCTGCAAGCACGGACATGGCAGGTGGCCGTGGGCAACGGACGCAACTACGGCGGCGGCATGACGATCCACGAGCACGCTCGAATCGACGATGGACTACTGAATCTTTACAGCCTGGAGATCAAACGGAGCTGGCACATTCTTCCATTAATTCCGGCCCTGTGGCGAGGAACGCTTGATCCGTTGCTTACCGTTCGAACAATGCACGGAACTGCCTTCGACGTGCGGCCCGTCAGCCATCCACGAAGCATCATCGCCGACGGAGAACTGGTCGGCACGACCCCAGCGATATTCAAGCTGCTGCCAAAAGCTCTCTCGGTCTACGTCCCCCAGCCCAATTCACTTTCGCCTCATTCAGCTCCGTCTTGAACGCATCAATATCTTTAACAGGCACAAATGGATCGTCAGCTCCGTGACACACCAGAATTCGGCTTGTGATCTTCTTGCCATCCGTCGGCGTTGGAGAATGGAGCCCCCCGTGGAAGCTGACCACACCGTTGATCTTCGCGCCGCTGCGAGCCAGCTCCAGAGCACCGGTCCCACCAAAGCAATATCTGATCGCCGCAAGCTTTTTCGAGTCAACGCCTTTCCTGGCCTTCAACTGATCTAAACCTAAATTCAGCCGTCGGCGACAAAGCCCATGATCTTTTTTTTAGGTACCAGCGAACTCCCCGGCCTGCTGAGTATTCGACGGGCGAACACCTTTTCCGTAAATATCCAGAGCGAAGGCAACGTAGCCCAGATCCGCCAGCTGGCGGCATCGGCTTTGCTCATATTCCGTCAGCCCCAGCCATTGATGAACGACCAGTACGCCAGGCACACTCTGCTGGACGCGATCAGGATCCCACGCAACAAAGCCCTGCAGAGTCACATCGCCGTCTGAATATTCGACGGTTTCCGTCTGCACGGCACCATGAGCGGACGAAAAAAAACTGCGGTCAACAGGAGAGGAAGTGCAAATTTCATAGTCGGCTCCTCAGGAGTTCAAAGTCATTTCCAAAGACCCGACTATGTTAGTCAGATGACCTCAACGATGAATTCGATCATGGAAGAAAAGATGGACATTCCTTCCATCGCACTGCGTGACTTCTTCTGCTAAAAGAAACCGTGGCACGCAATCTGACTGTGTGCAGGTGCGTCAATATTCGGGGGCATGCAGTGGACATCGGACCTTATCGACGGAGGGCTGTTCGTGGCTTCGTGCAAGACATTCCTCCGAACGTTCGGGCTGATCCTTCTGATCACGGTCACTCCAGTCTGTGTTGCTGACGAGCCTTCCTTGCCGGCGCGCATCGATTTGCTGATTTTGCAAAAGTTGGGTGAGCAACAACCCGCATCGCGGGCTGATGATGCAGAATTCCTGCGACGTGTGACGCTTGATCTTTCGGGCCGCATTCCTTCCGCGGAGACGGCTCGCCAATTTTTGACGGATCCCGCGCCGGACAAGCGAATTTCTCTGATTGATCAGCTTCTGGCAGCGCCGACTTATGCTCAGCGAATGCAACAGTTGTTCCATGTGGTGCTGATGGAGCGGCGTGGCGAAAATGTAAAGTGGGCTGATTATCTGACGACGGCTTTTGAAAAAAACAAGCCGTGGGATAAGCTGGTCGGCGAACTGCTGCACCCGGACGTGAATGATCCAGCGCGCAATGGAGCCGGCTTCTTTTTTGCAAAACGAATTGAAGCGGATGGACAGAATCCGATTGATCATCCTGGCCTGACTCGCGATGTGAGTCGTTTGTTTCTCGGCACCGATCTGCAATGTGCTCAGTGTCACAATCATCTGTTCATTAACGACTACACTCAGCTGGATTTTCAGGGGCTGTATTCTGTTTTCCTGAACGTGACGGTTAAGACCGGTCTGGAGTTCCCGGCTGTTCAGGAAAAGCCGATGGAAAAGAAGCTGGATTTTGTCTCCGTCTTCGATCCGACGCAGCGTCAGACGGGACCTCGAGTGCCGTTCGGCACCGACATCCCCATTCCGGAGGTGTCGCAGGAAGCGACACCGGTTAGCGTTCTTGGTCTGCTGGCGAATGAACTGCCGCGGAAGGAAAATGCTCTGTTTTCGAAGAACATTGCCAATCGATTATGGTTCGTGATGATGGGCCGAGGCCTTGTGTATCCGCTGGACCTGCATCACTCCGGAAATCCGGCGTCGCATCCGGAACTACTTGACCTGCTGGCTTCAGACCTGGCCGCTCATCAGTATGACATTAAATGGTTTCTTCGCGAGCTGGCCCTGACTGAGACCTACCAGCGCAGTAGTCGGTTACCCGGCCAGCCGAATCAGGAGCCGACTCAGTTCCAGCCACAGTCTTATCTTATCGCCAATGAAAAACGATTGCTGGCTGAACAGTTGCTCTACAGTTCCCTGCAGGCGACTGGCAATCTGGAACGGCTTTTGGTACCTGCTGAAGACGGGAAGCCGAACGCGGAATTCACTGAGCTGAGAACCAAATACGTCGCTGCCTTTGCCAACGAGCCGCGTGAGCCGGAAGATGAAATTAATCACACGGTAAAGGGCGCTCTATTCACGTTGAACGATCAGAAAATTCTCGGACTTCTGGAACGACAGCCCGGCAATCTGATGGATCGACTGCTGCCGATGACCGACAATCGCCAGCTCGCTGAGGAGCTGTATCTGGCCGTGTGGACTCGTCGTCCATTGGATCAGGAAGTGGCAGACCTGGATCAGTATCTTCAGCAACACACGGATCAAAGAGAGAAATCAATCGCTCTCTGGGCCTGGGCCATGCTGACTTCCTCAGAGTTTGTTGTGAATCATTAGAGGCGTCAGTTGTCCGTCGTCCGTCGTCCGTCGTCCGTCGTCCGTCGTCAGTTGGCAGTTGGCAGTTGGCAGTTGGCAGTTGGCAGTACTCGGTGAACTCATTTCTGAAAACTGACGACTGCCAACTGCCAACTAAAAAGGCATTCCTTTATGTTGCAAAAACAACTCTGCAAGCCGTGGGAACATCGTTGGTCTCGTCGTCAGCTGATGGGCACGATGGCGGCGGGAGGCCTCGGTCTGCGTTCGTTTCTGCAGCCTGCGGTGGCGGAAGAGCTGGCAAAGAACGATCGCCAGGTATTGTTGATCTGGCTGGACGGCGGGATGAGTCAGCTGGAGAGCTGGGACCCCAAGCCCAACACGGAATTTGGCGGCCCCTTTCGAGCCATTCCAACGTCGGTTCCAGGAATTCACGTCTGCGAGCTGCTGCAGCACACGTCGAAGCAGATGCATCATCTGGCCGTGCTGCGAAGCGTCAGCACTCAGGATAACAGTCATTCCGCCGGCGTTGAACGCATCAATCGCGGCGACCCAAAAAACCGAGGTGTCGTTTATCCGTTCCTCGGTTCTGCTGTCGCGAAATTGCTGGGACCAACCAGTACCGGGATGCCGCCTTATGTCTGGATCAAGCCGTACAGTGGAGGATTCAAGGCGGCTGATGCCGGATTTCTGGGAGCGAAGTATGGGGCTCTGGCACTGGGCGATGGTAAGCCACCCGACAATCTGCTGCTGAATCCCGCGATAAGTGTCGACGAGAACCAGCTGCGAAACGAACTGCGTCAGAAGTTCAACGAGCGTTACATATCCGGTCGGCAAACGCAGTCCACGGAAGCCAGCACGCATGTGTATGAACTGGCAAAGAAGCTGATGGAAAACAGTTCGCTGTTTGATGATTCAACTTTTACGGATCAAGATCGCGCGCGATACGGGACGCACGAGCTGGGCCGTCATCTGCTGATGGCTCGCAAGACTCTGGAGACCGG
>JBDNHX010000273.1:0-14423 GCA_041688565.1 Planctomycetaceae bacterium | reverse complement strand
GGAAGCTGCAGTGCGTGTAATATCCTTCGTTCAGCCCCATCTGGTTTTCCTTGTGCGTCTGCGGCATCGTGGCCAACTCCAGCGAGGGCAACGAGGTGAAACCGCCCACATAGTTGGCCGCGATCTGATCCGCGGAAATCGCAATGCTGATCTGGCTCCGCTTGTCCGCATCGGGCAGTTGCGCCGTCAGCCAGGTCGAGAGTTCCGGCGCGTGCGGCGCGCCACCGAAAGGCGAGATCGGCACGCCTGAGATGCCCTTCATGAGCAGGCACTGGTCGAGCACGGGTTGCAGCGATTCCAAAGCGGGCGGCGACGAAGTCAGAAAGCTCTCCGCATCCGCCGGCCAGAACTGATCCGGAATCACGCCGTGCGGCATATACATGAAGCCAAGGCGCACCGGTGGTTTGACCGTCTTGCCATCGCCTGAGTCGGCCCAGCCCATGGTTTCCAAAAGCGGCAGCGCGAGGGCGGCGCCGAGCCCTCTCAAAGAGGTGCGACGATCGATGCGGAAGTTATTGATCATTGGATGATTCCTTGGGGGACGATTCCTTGGGTTCATGAATGCGGCGATTGACGAACGGATAACTGGTGACGATTTCGGAAATGAGCGTCTGCATGCGGTAACCATCCTTGGCGATGGTCTCCATCAGTTGATCGACCACGATCTCATCGTAGCCTTCGAGCTGGCGGCACAGGGCATAGGCCAGCAGTTTCCGCGTGAGGTTGCGTGCCAGCTCGTCCTTCCTCTCGGCGATGATGGCTTTCAGCTCCCGGGGAGAGGAGAATCGTTTTTCGCCCGGCAACTCGCCCGCGGCATCGATCGCTCCGCCCGTATCGTCCTGATCCCGCCAGCGTCCGATGGCGTCGAAGTTCTCCAAACCAAAGCCGATCGGATCGAGAATCTTGTGGCAATTCGCACACGCGGCGTTCGTTCGATGGAGCTCCGTACGCTGCCGCAGGGTCAGATTTTCCACCGCTTGCTTGTCCTGCTTTTCCAAAGGCGGAACGTTCGGCGGCGGCGGCGGCACGTGTTCGCCAAGCACTTGTTCGAGCACCCACACGCCGCGTTTCACGGGGCTGGTGCGATTCGGGAACGAGGTCGTCGCCAGGATGCCGGGCATGCCGAGGATCCCGCCGCGATTCGCGTCCTCCAGCTTCACCATGCGCATCTCCGGTCCGGAGACGGTTTTTTCCAGACCGTAAAGCGCGGCGAGAGTTTCGTTCAGGAAGGTGTAATCGCTGTCCACGAAGCCGATCACGCTGCGGTTTTCGCGGATGATGCTGTCGAAGAACAGCCGCGCCTCGTCAACCATCGCCGCGCGCATCTCGGCGGTCATTTGCGGAAACATCGCGGTGTCGAAGGTCTTGCTCTCCAGCTCTACGAGTCCGAGCCACTGCGCGCCGAAGCCATCGAACAACGCCCGTGACCGCGGATCGGCGAGCAGCCGCTGCACCTGCGACTGGAGGACTGCGGGCTCGTGAATGGTGCCGTTGTTAGCGAGCGAAGATAGTTCCGCATCGGGCATCGTGGCCCAGAGTAGATATGACAGGCGCGACGCCAGTTGATAGTCATCCAGCGGCACGATCGTCTGCCCCGCTTCCGGCTCCTTCTCCGGTGTGATGAACAGGAACTGCGGAGAAACGAGGACGGCCTTGAGCATCAGCCGCAACGCCGCCGGGTAGTCGAGTTGGTTTTCCTGCGCCAGATCGAAGACCCGCACCAAAAGATCCAGCTCCGCCTCCAATGCTGGCCGGCGATAGGCACTTCGGGCCAGCTTGCTCGCAACCGTTCTAGCCGCCGCGCGGAGATCGCTGCCGGACGCGGGCGTGTCGCCGAAGAGCCGATTTTGCACGTCCGTCGGCGGCTGATTGATGGGCGCCAAAATCCGCTCCAGCACTTCGTTGGCGATGCCGAGATATTTCTCCGACTGGAGCGGCGACACCGAATTGAGATACCCCGCGCCGAACACCTCATCCGGCAACTCCGCCGCGACCGCCGGGTCCACTCCGAAGAGATCCCGCAGTGTATTGCCATACTCCACCTTGGTCAGCCGACGGATCACAAACGCGCCCGGGTCCTTCGGGCTGAGAAATTTGATCGTCCCCACCCAGTCGACGAACATCTGCCGCTCCTCATCCGTCGGCTGCTTGTCCGCATCCTCAGGCGGCATGTCGTGCGCCTTCACATTAGCCAGCGCCTGATTCCATGACTTGGTCGAGGAGGGAACGCCGGGAGCCTTTAGCGCCGGGATGAAGGTGATGCCGCCCTCCATTTTGTAGAGTCCGTGACACTTCGTGCAATAGGTATTGAAGAAGGGCGTGACGCGATCCTCGAAAACCTTCTTCGTCTCTGCCTGCAGCGCCGCAAAATCCTGCTCCTCCGCCGGCGCAGCCACCGCCACGGCCGTGGGCAGGACCAAGGCCAAGCCCACGAGGGCCAAAGCCAGCAAGCCACGGCGAAAAGTTCCGGTGGTACTCATAGGAGATTTTTTTTGGACGCTGCGAAGCCTGCAAAGCCGCTGCTGAGGCCGGAGGGGAAATCGCGTCGAGCGGGAAGTGGGTTTGGGTTCAAGGATGGGGACCTTGGTTAGTTAACTGAGCACTTCGCCTTTGAGGGCTGGGCCATGGATAATGATCCAGGGTAATTATAGCAACTCGGCTGGCTATTTTTTGGTAACCCGACGCGTTGGCGAGGGATTTTGTTGCCGATCCCTCGCTTAGTGTCGGGTTACGAATAATTCGTGTTAAACGAAAGGGAGACGGAGCAAGCAACACCGGACAACTCGGAAAAACACCTGTACCGAGGCGAAATCGCATCGATCATGGACGGGAACTCGGCGCCGGTGGCGAGAAAATCGAGCAGGCCGACGGCACAGCCGATCATGGATTGGGTCGCGTGCCCATTTTCACTTGTTTGCCAGTAGTGCATTTTGCCATGATCACTCTGACCCTTTCGAGTCGTACATCACCTGATCAAAGGATTGAAAGCGTGACCAACTCGGCAAGCGCTTCGACTGTGATCCCCCCTGCGTCAAACTCATCAAGTAACGCGAGAATCGCCGGGCGTGCGACCTGGTCCAGCTCAAGAAGACATCAAAGTGCCTGACCCCGTTCCCATGCTGAAGCGTGCGGCTAAGTGCTGAGCCCGCGCCGCGAGCGAGTGGCACCTGTGTTTGGGTGTAACCTCGAAAAGTTGGGGGCCGGTTGTTTTTCTTTTGGAGCATCATTAGCTGAATAGCGACAGGTCCAACTCATCGCAACAGTGCATGGAGTCGTTCATCCAGCAGACTTGGAATCACCAGGCGGCTCATGCTGAAATCGCCAAAGCTGGTATGGCGACTGGGAACCGAAACCACAAAAGCGCCCGCTGCGGCCGCGGCACGAGTTCCCGTTTCACTGTCCTCAAGAACAAGCATCTCCGCCGGAGCCACATTCAGCCGCTCAGCCGCTGTCAAATAAATCTCGGGATGCGGCTTGCCGTGCAATACGTCTTCAGCGGTCAACGTAAAACTCATCCGGTGAAGCAGGTCAAATTTTTCAAGAAGGTGAGTCATGTAGGCGCGGGGTGACGATGTCGCAACTGCACACGGCAGTTCTTTGGCTTCAATCAGGTCAAAGACTTCCTGAAGACCGGGCATGGTGGCAAGGCGATCCTGAGCGATGGACTCGAACAGTACCTTTGTCTCCAGCATCAGGTCTTCCATGCGGTCTTTGATTCCCGTCAAAGTCTTCAGGACTGTGAAGGCTTCTGCCGGTCGCCGCCCCATCATCCCGTGCCGAACCTCGTCCGTCATCACCAGCCCCCGGCGAGCCATCAGTTCAATGCCAGCCAATTCAAACACGTCCTCGGTATTTAACATCAGACCATCAAGGTCAAAAACAACAGCCCGAATTGTAGGTGAGAGAGACATAAAGACACTTTTGATAAACGTAGTTGTTGAGAATGATGACTTCAGCACGTCGGGATGAGCGACGTCTGAGATCAGTCTGGCATGTCTGGCGGCAGCCTGAAAGGCAGAACGAAAACAGTCAATGGCGAGGATCGAACAATCCGGATTCAGGATCCGCCACGAATTCGGCTTTTTTTCTCGGAGCTGGAGCTCCAGACGGCTGCTGGAATCGAAAACCGCAGCGTTCCGTCAGCTGCCTGACAGCACGAGGCATCTGCGAGTCGCGTCAGGAGCAACCGATGTAACGAGAACAGCTTACTTCGCCGAGCCTGTGACCTCCCGTTTCCGGGAATTGCCAAGCCACTTCACGTGGCTCTTTGACTCAGTTTTACGACAACCCTAGACTCTCCGCCTCGCATAGGATTTCAGAATAGCTGTTGGAGTCATTCACGATTGTCCGGCAGCTCACCAGAAGACTCGAATCGTCGCAGAAAAAAAGTTGCTCAGATTGCTCAGGCATACAGAGCGGCTCATGAGGTCGTTTCTGGCGCGATGTCACTGGGTTTAATGGTTCTAGCGGGTTTTTGGCTCGACCGCAGGTATGGGTTGAGTCCTGTCTTCACGATCTGTGGTTCTCTCGTTGGTTTTTTTGTTGCCGGGATTTCGTTTTATCAGCTCGTGCAGCGCCTGGATCAGGAGTCTGCAAAGAAAAAGCAAAAACCACCTGACGACCGGGAGGCGTGCTCCGAGTGAATCAAACATCTCGAGGTGGTGGCCTCATCGCTGCACTGTGGTTGACGTTCTTTGTCGCTCTGGGTTGGGTTCTGTGTTTTTGGCCGGCGAGGGCCTTAAGAGGTTCGCCGGGAGTCTGGTGGATGTCACTTGCGGCAATTGCCGTTCTGGTTCCTGGCTGGATCGTTGTTTTCGTTTCGGGGATCGCTATTTTTCGAAACGATTTAGCTGCCGCCCTGATTCAGACGATGATTCGTCTCTTTACTGTGGCTGTGACAGCATTGGTTGTGCGGATACTTCGGCCAGAACTAGGAATCGTTGATTTCTTTGGATGGCTGATTGGGTTTTATTTGCTCGCTCTGGCCATTGAGGTGGCGTTGTTGAAACGCAATTCCTCGGCAGCTGGATAGCTTGTGTTGTTGTTAACTTTCTTCCTGAATCATTGGGGCCAGCGGACAAATCGGAAATGAGTGGAGAAGATCATTTTCATCACGTTCGCGACTATGGCTTCTTTGAGGTGCCAAAGTTCTTCACGTCTCCGCATGCCTACAGCAGTCTTGATGACGTGCCGTGGTATCAGCTGAAGGCGTTGCATCTTGATCATCCGACGCTCGGTCAGGTGAACGAGGCAATGGAGGGGAAGATCTTTATTCCTCAGCCATTCGCCGGGGCGGCTCGCGAGCCAGGATTTTTGTTCTCGAAGTTTATGGTTCTTCAGGTTGTGGTGCTGCTGCTTTGCCTGCTGATTTTTCGCGGATTAGCAAAGCGGGTTGCATCGGGTCAGCCGGCAAAGGGTCGTTTCTGGAATTTTTGGGAAGCGATTGCGCTGTTTATTCGTGATGAGGTTGTTCGTCCGACGATCGGTGATCATTCCCATGATGATCATGGCGATGGGCATGATCATCATAAACATGATACTCACGGGCATCAGCCGCACGCGCAGGGTGTACACGCCATTACTTATACTCACCCGGCCGACCGTTACCTTCCGTTCGTCTGGAGCTGTTTCTTCTATATTCTGCTGTGTAATCTGCTTGGGGCGTTTCCATTTCTGGGATCAGCCACCGGTGAAATCAATGTGACGGGTGCTCTTGCTGCGACAGCCTTGGGTGCAACATTCATCTTTGGTGCACAGGCGATGTCAGTGAAGGGTTTCTTTGGAAACCTGATTCCTGAGACCGGCGTTCCGGGGCCCGGTGGTGCGGCTCTGGGCGGCATGATGTTCGTCATTGAGCTGCTTGGTTTTTTCATTAAGCACAGCGTGCTGGCAGTTCGATTGTTTGCGAACATTATGGGCGGCCACACTGTGCTGGGAGTCATTCTGGGTTTCATTGCCGTTGCTTCCCATCAGAGCAACGTGATTTATGGGATGGTGGTCCCCGGAAGTATTATTGGTCAGGTCTTTATTGGCTGCCTTGAGTTGTTTGTTGCATTTCTACAGGCTTATGTGTTTTCCTTTCTGGTAACGATCTTTATTGCCGGGGCGATTCATAAGCACTGATATTGATTGTGTCGACGGCTCTGTTGTGGGGCTGTTCGTGCTGGCTAAGTGGTTCTGAAATTGGTTTCGCCGGTCGCCCGAGACAGGCGGTGTCACTTTGACGAGTCTGACTGAAAGAGGAGTTTTGTTGTGGCCCAGTTCTTTAAAAAGTGCTTCTTCGTTTCTACTTCGTTTGTTGCAATGAGTGTTCCCGCAATGGCTCAAGAAGCCGCTGCTGCCTCTCCTGGCGGCCAATCGCTGATCAGCCTCGGTGGTGCGGTTGGTGCTGGTCTCGTGATGTTGGGCGCTGCTGCCGGTATCGCCAAGATTGGTGCTGCTGCTGTTGAGAGCATGGCTCGTCAGCCAGAAGTTGCTGGCGACATTCGCGGTGCGATGATCGTCGCTGCCGCTCTTATTGAAGGTGCGACCTTCTTTGCTCTGATCGTGTGTATGATTGCTGGCTAATTGGCTGGTTGTCATCGTCTTTGCTTTTCTATTGTCCCTGTTTTCGGTCGGCGATTTCCATGTGCTGCACGTCTGCAAAGAGTCTGCTCCGCCTGGTTCTGATTGGCGGTCTGGTCCTCTTCGGAGGTTCTGTACGTTTGTTGGCGGAAGATGCATCGCATGATGCAGCTGTTCCCGCCGCTGAAGTGACGGACGCTGCTCACGATGATCACTCCGGTGGTGATGGTGGTGGGCATGATGTGAGTGTGCCATTGAAGTGGAAGGGTGACCTCGCCCTTTTCTCTTTGATCACATTCCTGCTGTTCATTGCTGTTCTGGGCAAATTTGCCTGGGGCCCGATGATTCAGGGTCTGGATAAGCGTGAAGCAGGTATTCAGAAGGCGATTAGTGACGCCGAGGACAACCGCCGGAAGGCTCAGGCGATGCTGGGTGAGTACGAGCAGAAGCTGAAGGCTGCTGAACAGACCGTTCAGGCGATGGTGGCAGAGGCTCGTCGTGATGCCGAACGAACAAGTCAGGATCTGATTGCAAATGCTCAGCGTGAAGTTGGGCTGATTCGTGATCGGGCGAAGGATGAGATTCGTCAGGCAACCGACACTGCTCTCGCCGAAGTGTTTACTCGGATCAACTCACAGGTCGTGCTGGCAACTGAACATGTTCTCGGGCGTGTTCTTGAAGACAGTGACCAGGATCGTCTGGTAAGCCAGGCTCTCGCGGAAATATCCCGCTGAGTTGGTGCTGTTCTGGTTGTTTGAATAAGTTTATTTCGAGAGCAGTGCTCGGGTGAGCCGTCTTCGAGGTTTGTCATGTCAGACGCGAGTTTTAAATCTTCTCCTGCCAGTGTTCTGGAAGATCCAGGGACTCTGGCTGTGGCGACGATGTACGCTCAGTCGTATTTGACTGCGGCCGCTGAAAACGGGGTTACCGCACCGGAAGAAGAACTGAATTCGCTGGTCGATGATGTTCTTGCAAAGAATCCGGAGTTCGGTGAGTTGTTGTCGTCGGATCTTATCGGCCGCGATGACAAGTTGAGCATTGTGGATCGAGTTCTCGCGCCGAAGTGTTCGGAGTTCTTCGCCAATTTTCTGCGAGTGCTGATTCGTCATGGCCGCATTTCGATGCTGCCACAGATTCAGGCCGTCCTTGAAAAGTTGCAGGAAGAGGCTTCCGGAAAACGGCGTGTTCGTGTGAAGTCTGCACGGGCACTGTCGACTTCGTCGCGTTCTCAGATTGTGGCCCATCTGAAGAGCACATTTGATTTTGAGCCAGTCCTGCAGGAAACTATCGATGCGTCGTTGCTCGGTGGTGTGATACTGCAGGTCGGTGACACAGTTTATGATTCATCGCTGCGATCCCGGCTGAAACAGCTGAAGGGTCGTCTGGTGGAGAAAGCTTTCAATGAAATTCAAAGCGGACGAGATCGCTTCAGTCATCCAGAAGGAGATTGAAGACTTTCGCGGTCAGATTCAGACCGCAGAAGTTGGTCGCGTGATTGAAGTCGGTGACGGGATTGCCCGTTGTACTGGCCTGTCGAATGTGATGTCCGGCGAGATGCTGGAGTTTCCAAACGGCACACGCGGTTTTGCGTTTAACCTTGAAGAAAACAGCGTCGGCGTCGTGATTCTCGGGGACTACCTGAAGATCGCGGAAGGCGATGAAGTTCGTTCGACGGGTAAGCTGTTGTCCGTACCTGTCGGCGAAGCTCTGCTGGGACGCATGGTCGACCCGCTGGGCAATCCGCTCGACGGCAAGGGCCCTGTCATCACGTCAGAATCTCGTCCTGTTGAATGGCTTGCTGCGGGCGTTGCAGAACGTCAGCCAGTTAAAGAGCCGCTCCAGACCGGGATCAAGGCGATCGATGCGATGACTCCGGTTGGTCGCGGTCAGCGCGAACTGATCATCGGGGACCGCAAGACCGGTAAGACAGCAATTGCGATTGATACGATTCTGAACCAAAAAGACACGGGCGTGATTTGCGTCTATGTGGCCTGCGGTCAGCGAGCGTCATCGATCGCCGGCGTCGTTGAAATTCTCCGTGAGAAAGGTGCTCTCGACTATACAATCATTGTCGCAGCCACCAGTGCGGATCCTGCTCCGTTGCAGTACATCGGGCCCTACGCCGGTGCGGCGATGGCTGAATACTTCATGTACAAGGGCAAGCACACTCTGATCGTCTATGATGACTTGTCCAAGCAGGCCGTTGCCTATCGTCAGCTTTCGCTGCTGATGCGTCGTCCGCCAGGTCGCGAAGCATTCCCTGGGGACGTGTTTTACTGCCACAGCCGTCTGCTGGAACGTGCCGTCAAGCTGAACAAGGAACTGGGTGGCGGCTCGATGACGGCCCTGCCGATTATTGAAACGCTCGAAGGCGAAGTATCAGCGTACATTCCGACCAACGTGATTTCGATTACTGATGGTCAGATCTATCTGGAACCAGACTTGTTCTGGAAGGGGATTCGCCCGGCGATCAACGTCGGTGTGTCCGTCAGCCGCGTGGGTGGTAACGCTCAGACAAAGGCGATGAAGAAGATCGCCGGAAGTTTGCGACTCGACCTCGCGGCCTTCCGCGAACTCGAAGCGTTTGCTCAGCTGGGTACAGAACTCGACAAAGACACTCAAGCACAGCTCGACCGCGGTTACCGCATGGTCGAATTGCTGAAGCAGCGTCAGTTCGGTCCTCTGCACGTAGCCGACCAGGTGGTCGCGATCTATGCTGGGACAAAGGGTTACTTCGACAAAGTACCGGTTGCGAAGGTTGCTGAGACGGAAAAAGAACTGCATGAGTTCATTCGAACTGAGCATGCCGACATGCGTGACAAGCTGGTTGCCGAAGCCGCCTTGACCGAAGAAATCGAAGGCATGCTGAAAAAGGCTTTGGCAGCGTTTGTCACACGTTTGTCTGCCAAGGCCTAGGATTTAAGAGTTGGGCGGCTGAGTGTATTATTCGGCTGTCTGTCGTAACAAGGCTGGTGAGCAGGAGAAATGGTCTCCGTCGGCAGTTGGTCAGTAGGGATGAGCGGTCCAACTTTCAGGTGTGGTTGATCCATGGCGAACAGACGCTTACTTGTCAAACGGCTCAAAGCGGTGCGCAACATCCGCAAGATCACGCGCACGATGGAGTTGATAGCGACCAGTCGGTTTAAGAAGGCTATGGATCGCGCTGCGGAGGCCGCTGAGTACACTCGGAAGATTTCTGAAATCGTCGGCGATTTGGGTCGAGCCAATCTGAAGTTCTCGCATCCTCTGCTGGAAAAACCGTCTGAAGAGAAGAAAAGCATTCTGCTGATTCTGACTTCCAATCGCGGTCTTTGTGGTGGCTACAACGCCAGCGTTTTGCGACAGGCGTTGCCCCACATTCGCGGGCTGAAGGAAAAGGGAATTGAGTACTCACTGGAAGTGTCTGGTAAGCGAGGAATTAAGTTTCTGAACTTCCAGAAGATTCCCGTGGCTTATGCCTATACGCACTTTGAAGATCAGCCGAAGTTTTCCGAAGTCGAGGTTCTGGCAAGTCGCTATGTGGACGACTACATCGCCGGGCGAATTGACCGCCTTGATGTGGCTTACACGCAGTTTGTCAGTTCTTCGAAGCAGTTCGCTGTCATTGAGTCGATCCTGCCAATTTCCAGCCTCGGTGGTGGTGCTGGTGAGAAGCCGGAATCGGCGGTGGACTACGAGTTCCTTCCGTCGGCTCAGGAGATTCTTGCGGAGATCGTGCCTGCAGCGTTTCGAGCCAAACTTTTCAAATGCTTCCTTGATGCTGCTGTCAGCGAGCAGATTGCTCGAATGGTAGCCATGAAGGGTGCGACGGAAAACGCGGACGAGATGGCTGGCGATTTGAAGCAGAAGTATAATCGAGCACGTCAGGCGGGGATCACCTCCGAGCTGGCGGAAATTATTGGTGGTGCTGCGGCACTGGAATAACTCATTGGAAATGCCGCGCCGGGCGTGTCTCGGTGGTTCAGGGTGTCTGATCAAATCAGACGTCCTGAGATTGGGCCTGCTGCAGACAGCCGGCCTGAAGTAAAAAAGTCATTGTCGAATTTTGTCAATTTAGTGTACGGGGCAACTGACCCATGAGTGTCACTGCGGTTAACGGTAAGATTTCTCAAGTGATCGGCTCGACGTTTGACGCCGAGTTTCCAGAGGGACATCTACCAGCGATTTACAATGCTCTGAAGATCGAACAAGTGATCAAGGGGAATCCCGTGAAGGTGACTGGCGAAGTCCAGCAGCACCTTGGCGGTGGTCGAGTTCGCTGCGTGGCTCTGGGAAGCACAGACGGCATGAGTCGCGGCATGACCGTTGTCGACACTGGCAAGCCGCTGTCGGTCCCTGTGGGCAAAGCTACACTCGGACGTGTCTTCAACGTGCTGGGCGAACCAATCGATGGTCGCGGCGAGGTTGCCTGCGAAGAACGCTGGTCGATTCATCGTCGCCCGCCAGCACTCGATACTCTGAGTGCCAAGACGGAACTTTTCGAGACCGGGATCAAGGTCGTGGACCTGCTGACTCCGTTCGTCCGCGGTGGTAAGGCGGGTCTGTTCGGGGGAGCTGGTCTGGGTAAGACAGTCATTCTGACGGAGATGATCGCTCGTATCGCCAGTGCACACGGTGGATACTCGGTATTCGCCGGGGTTGGTGAGCGAACCCGCGAAGGAAACGACCTGTGGCTGGAAATGCAGGAAACGGAGATTGGTACGACCGGTCGACACGTGATTGAACAGACCTGCATGGTGTTCGGTCAGATGAATGAACCACCGGGTGCTCGTCTTCGCGTGGCTCTGTCGGCTCTGACAATGGCTGAGTGGTTCCGTGATACAACGGGTGCCGACACGCTGCTGTTCGTGGACAACATTTTCCGATTCTCCCAGGCCGGTTCTGAAGTATCCGCCCTTCTGGGACGTATGCCATCGGCGGTAGGATATCAGCCGACACTCGGTACAGAACTGGGTGAACTGCAGGAACGAATTACATCGACGAGGAACGGGGCTATCACTTCCGTTCAGGCCGTTTACGTACCTGCGGACGACCCGACGGACCCTGCTCCGGCGACTGCGTTTGCTCACCTTGACGCGTTCATTTACCTGGAACGTAAGATCTCCGAAAAGGGGATTTATCCGGCGATCGACCCGCTCGCTTCGTCCAGCCGAATTCTGGACCCACAGTACGTCGGTCAGCGACATTATGATGTGGCACGTCGAGTTCAGCGAACTCTGCAGCGATACCGCGAACTTCAGGACATCATTGCGATTCTGGGTGTGGACGAGTTGAGCGAAGACGACAAAATGGTGGTGCATCGCGCTCGCCGAATTGAACGCTTCCTGTCTCAGCCGTTCCTTGTGGCGGAAGTATTCACAGGCAAAGCGGGCAAGATCACTCCGCTGGCCGACACGATTCGCAGCTTCGAAGAACTGTGCGACGGCAAGTGGGACCATCTTCCTGAATCGGCATTCATGTACGTGGGTGCGATTGAAGAAGCAGAAGAGCAGTACAAGAAGATGCAGGCTCAGGGCTAACAATCGCAGCAGGAACCTCAGGGTTTCTTCATCTGCAGGACAGGAGAATTCTTATGGGCGAACTCAGCCTTGTGCTTGTGACACCCGAACAAACGCTCTTCGATAAGCCGGTTGCGTCAATTCGCGTTCCGCTGTTCGATGGTTCGGCCGGATTCTATCCGGGACGTGCTCCGCTGGTTGGCCGTCTGGGTCTGGGCGAACTGCGATTGACGGATACCGCTGGTGTAACTGAGTCTTATTTCATTGACGGTGGTTTCGTGCAGGTCAAGGGAACAGTTGTTTCTGTTCTGACCAACGGCGCGACACCCGTTGGGGAAATAAGTCGCAAAGCAGCTGCTGCGAAGCTTCAGGAAGCCAAAGCAGAAAAAGCAAAAAGCGACGAAGAGTATACGGCAATCGCTCGACGGCTGGAGAAGGCTCGTAAAATGCTGGCCGTGGCGGTCAAAGAGTAATCGCCGATCGCCTGTATTGTTGACGCTCGTCTGTTAAACTATCAAAGCCCGGTCTCGGCAAGGGACCGGGCTTTTCTTTCTTTCCTGTTCTCATTTGAGTCGACCGCTGGGAGTCAAACACTCATGAATAAGTTTGATCCACGTATTGATGATCTGGTCATGGAAACCCGGACTCACTGGGATCCATCCGTTGGTAATTTGAGCGACGAAGATCGACGGTGGGTCGCGAAGTCGATTCACCAACAGCCGCAGCTGGCCAGCCACATTGCCTATGAACGCAGCCACACCGGATTCGTTCGCATCATCACGGTAACGCTCGAAGACATTCAGCGTCTCTACGTCAGCCGCAGCTAACAGATGCCTCCGCGATCGCCCCCGAGCTCGTCTCGTGGGTTCATACGCTTTTGCACGTTGAACGTCTTCGGAGGAACTACATCAATCGGTGGTTGGGTGACACCGTGGTTGGGCGTGGTTGGGTGACACCGTGGTGGGTGCAAACTATCAGCTGCGGAAAGCAGCTTTCGCTGCCCTGACCGCCAAAGAATTGGCTGGTTGTTTAGTTCCAGTATTTTTCGCCGTGCCAGTTGATTGGCGGATGAGTCTCCACTTCGACGTCGCCCTTGACTTTTGTCTGACAGGCCAGTCTCACTTCTTTTTCGGGATTGCTGAAGATCTTCAGGGTAAGCAGTGGGTTCAGCCACTTCCACAGGCCTTCGAGAATGCCCTTCTTCGAAACGTTTTCTTTGCCTTTTGCGATCACCACGTTGCAGCTGCAGCAGGTGCCCATGCCCATGCAGTTCACAATCTTGTGCGGCCCCCAATAAAGCTGAACTCCGTTCTTGCGAGCGACCGTGCGAAGGTCTTCGCCCTCATTGGCGTCAACTGTGATCTTTTCGTTGACAAACTTCACCTTTGGCATGGCAGCGGGCTCTCAAATGCGACATCGCAAAACAGTGGCGGGAACGAGCCAAGATCCTAGTTTGGATGGGAAAGTATTTCCAGAGGCGGGCTCTGCATCCCGACACTGAGAACCGCCGACCTACGAGATTTCTTTCGCCACAACCACGATGTGCTGACCTTTCGGCACAGGAGCCACCCAGGCCTGGGCCAGTACCACGCCGTCCAGTGCCGCAACGCACGGCCACGGCTCCAGATCAAACTGATCAAAATCATGCAGCAGGCCGACGGTCTGGCCTTTTTTTACCGGAGTACCGCATTCCACGAGCGGTTCATAGTGGCCGGCAAACGGTGCCGGAATAAAGCAGTCCCGATCAACCATTTCCAGCTTGCGCTGAGTCCCCGCTTTGTGATAGGCGATGGGTTCAATTTTTCCATGCATGATGCCATTGTTGATCAAAGCTGCCAGCACGCCCTGGCGACCGTACCGCACGCCTTCCGGATTGATCGCCCGTCCCCAACCCAGTTCCGTGCCAACGGTAATCTTTCCCAGATGCTCGGCTTCGGATGGCAGCAGTCCCGGAGTCACATTCTGATACACCATCAATGCCGGAGCTCCGAACCACCGAGCCGTCGTTTCAATCTTCGCAGCCAACTCCTGATCGTCGACCGGATGGAAGTTGGCGCAGATTGCGAATCGTGCCACATCCCCGCCGGAGTGAAGGTCCAGCACAATGTGGACTCGCGGCCAAATATACTTTCGCACAAACGCGGCAATACGATGGGTAATTCCCGCCAGAGAAGGCGTGACTCCGGCGCCGTCAACGAACGCGCGGTTCAAATTGACCCCGTCGTCGAGGCGACTTTCACGTGTCCCCGCGAGGAATGCCGCAGGATTCAGCACGGGAATAAGAATGATGCGGCCGCGAACATCTTCCATGCGAATGTCGCGCACCAGATGCTTCAGAACCACGGGCCCTTCGTACTCGTT